>URQB01000001.1 GCA_900549825.1 uncultured Oscillospiraceae bacterium
CCCAAACTCAACGCCTCACGGCGTTTCAAACACATGGAAAGGTTCGTTTTTGCCCCTGCCGTGCGCGGCAGGGGCAAAAATCCCCTCACGAGCCACGCAGTCAGATTCTGCGGGTGCTGCCTCGGCCTCCCGACAGCGCCCAGCGGCGCATAAAAATGCCGATTACGAAAGCGATCAGAAACCGTACTTTTTTGTGCACTCTTTTCTTCTCTTAGACTCTATCGACAAGCTGAGGGGTGCGTTGCAACAAGCAACGCACCCCTGATTTTTCATTGCCGGATTTCACCTCAGAAATCAAGCTTTTTCTCGATAAACGCCGTAAGTTCATCAATCGGCAGGCGGACCTGCTCCATCGTATCACGGTCGCGCACCGTGACGCAGCCGTCCGTCTCACTGTCGAAATCGTAGGTCACGCACATCGGCGTGCCGATCTCATCCTGCCTGCGGTACCGCTTGCCGATGGAGCCTGCGTCGTCATACTCCACCATGAAGCGCTTCGCCAGCAGATCGTGCACCTTCATCGCGCCCTCATTCAGCTTCTTGGAGAGCGGCAGGACCGCCGCCTTCATTGGCGCGAGCGTCGGATGCAGATGCATCACCACACGGGTGTCGTTCTTCTCCGCGTCCACCACTTCCTCATCATAAGCGTCGCAGAGGAAGGCGAGCGCCACGCGATCCGCGCCGAGCGACGGCTCGATGACGTAGGGCAGGTATTTCTCATTGGTGGTCTGGTCGAAATATTCGAGGCTCTTGCCGGAGGTGTTCTGATGCTGCGTCAGGTCGAAATCCGTGCGGCTCGCAACGCCCCACAGCTCGCCCCAGCCGAAGGGGAAGAGATATTCAAAATCCGTCGTCGCGTTGGAATAATGGGAGAGTTCCTTCTGCTCATGATCGCGCAGGCGGAGGTTTTCATCCCGCATGCCGAGGGAGAGCAGCCACTTGTGGCAGGCATCCTTCCAGTAAGAGAACCATTCGAGCTCCGTGCCGGGCTTGCAGAAGAATTCCAGCTCCATCTGCTCGAATTCGCGCGTGCGGAAGGTGAAGTTGCCGGGCGTGATCTCATTGCGGAAGGATTTTCCGATCTGGCACACGCCGAAGGGAATCTTCCTGCGGGTCGTCCGTTGGATATTCGGAAAGTTGACGAAGATACCCTGTGCCGTTTCCGGGCGGAGGTACAGCTCGTTCTTCGCATCCTCCGTCACACCCTGGAAGGTTTTGAACATGAGGTTGAATTTGCGGATATCGGTAAAGTCGCATGCGCCGCACTCCGGGCAGGCGACCTTGTGCTCCTTGATGTAATCGGACATCTGCTCGAAGCTCCAGCCAGCGGGGTTCACGCCCGTGTCCTCAATGAGCTTATCCGCGCGGTGGCGCGTCTTGCAGGCCTTGCAGTCCATCAGCGGGTCAGAAAAACCGCCCACATGGCCAGAAGCAACCCAGGTTTGAGGATTCATCAAAATTGCAGAATCAAGGCCGACGTTATAGGGGCTCTCCTGCACAAATTTTTTCCACCAGGCGCGCTTGACGTTATTCTTGAATTCCACGCCCAGCGGGCCGTAATCCCAGGTGTTCGACAGGCCGCCGTAAATCTCGCTGCCGGGATAAACAAAGCCCCTGGCTTTGCACAGCGCGACAACCTTTTCCATCGTCTTTTCCGTATTTGAAAGCATACTATTGGCCCCTTCCAGATTCTTTCCTGTTCTTCCGTAAAATCATAGCGGAAAGGCCCTGAAATGTCAAGGAAAAACCGCGCCGCGGCACATCCTGGCCGCCCGGCCGCCCAAAAACGCACAAAGCCCTGACATGCCTTTGACAAGCCCGCCGTTCTGCGATATAATAATACCTCGTAAACCCGAGTGCGTCGGCTTGACCGGCAATACTTTAAAAATGAAATACAAGGAGTGCTTTCTATGCCACTGGTTACCACCACGGAAATGTTCAAAAAAGCCTATGAAAACGGCTATGCCATCGGCGCCTTCAATGTAAACAACATGGAGATCGTCCAGGGAATCACGAGCGCATGCAAAAAGCTCAACGCGCCCGTCATCCTGCAGGTTTCCTCCGGCGCGCGCAAATATGCACACCACGAATATCTGGTCAAGCTGGTCGAGGCGGCCGTCGACGAGACCGGCCTTCCGATCGCCCTGCATCTGGATCACGGCCCGGATTTTGAAACCTGCAAGAGCTGCATCGACGGCGGCTTCACTTCCGTTATGATCGACGGCTCTTCAAAGCCCTATGAAGAGAATGTGGAGCTGACCCGCAGGGTCGTTGAATATGCACATGCGCACGGTGTTGTGGTAGAGGGCGAGCTCGGCAAGCTTGCCGGCATTGAAGACGACGTTAACGTGTCTGACGACGACGCGAACTTCACGCAGCCGGAGGAGGTTGAGGATTTCGTCTCCCGCACGGGCGTCGACTCCCTCGCCATCGCCATCGGCACAAGCCACGGCGCCTATAAATTCAAGCCCGGCCAGAAGCCGCAGCTGCGGTTCGACATCCTCGCCGAGGTTGCGGAGAAGCTGCCCGGCTTCCCGATCGTCCTGCACGGCGCGAGCTCCGTCATGCCGGAATACGTCAAGATGATCAATGAATTCGGTGGCGAGATGCCCGATGCAATCGGCATTCCGGAGGATATGCTGCGCAAGGCTGCGAGCATGGCTGTCTGCAAGATCAATGTCGACTCCGACATCCGCCTTGCCATGACTGCCTCCATCCGCAAGCATTTTGCGGAGTATCCGGGTCATTTCGATCCCCGCCAGTATCTCACCGATGCGCGCAACGCGATCGAGTCGATCGTCGAGCACAAGATCAACACGGTCCTCGGCTGCGCAGGCCAGGCATAAGCACTCTTTCTTAGCTGTCAGCCGATGCGGCGTCCGGTGTCCCGGGCGCCGTTTCTGTTTGGCGGTTTTTCGAAGAAGGCAAGGATCCCGTCAGGGAGAAATCGAGCGTGCCACAGATCCGTATCGCGCGGCACGCAGCTTCTGATCTCCGGCCATACGCACAGTCTCCCCCTGCAGGAAAAGAACCCGGCGGACCCGCTTGCGCTTCATCACCTTTGTGGATGGTGGAGCTCACTGGTCACCTTTCAAAGCGGAAAAGCACATTTCTATGCCGTGGACCACAATGGCAATGAGCGGATGGACCATACATTGGCCCTCTCCTGAACGGATCAATCAACCGCACGCAGCCCCCCATCTCAAAAAACGATCCCTGTTTTCAGAGCAACAGATCGTTCCCGGCAGTTCCTATTTAATTTTCTGAACAAATACCAAGTTTATCAAAATACCGTGAGAGGGGTCCGCACCCTCTCACGGTATTTTGATCATCATGATTCCAATAAAAAAGCTTGCACATAATAAATATATTTTTATTATAAAATAAGTTGTTTACTTTTACATATTTATATGATATTTTAATACTAAGGAGCAAACTCGAATCATTTGCTGGAAAGAAGGGGATTCCAATGTTCTAATGATGTCGGAGGATAAGAGACGATCATGTATCAATCATTAAGGAGGTTTCCATGATGAAAAAGAAGAGACTGATCCGGATATTCTCATTGCTTCTCTGCGCGGTCCTGATCCTGCTCGGCAGTCTTCTTCCGGCGGGTGCCGCCGGTTACAACTATTCCACCACGCTCTATGCAAAAGGTACCGATGGAGAGCTAAATTTACGCAACGCTGCCACCAATTCCTCCGTAATTGCCGCTTTTGACAACGGAACACAGGTTTTGGCGGACGTGAGCGCAAAGACAAATAATTATGTCCCCGTCAAAATCGGGAATATCACGGGATGGATGTATTACCCCTATCTCAGCACTGCACCTACATATCGGTACTCCTATACAACCGCTTTAGCGACGAATGGTACCGATGGCGAACTCAACCTCCGGAATGCTCCAACAAACTCACTGGTGATCCAGGCATATAAAAATGGTACCACAGTATATGCCGATCTATCCAAGCTGTCGAATGGGTACGTGCCTGTAAAGGTGGGGTCTCAGGTAGGCTGGATGTACCGCCAGTATCTCAAGGATACCGGAACATATGAAAAAGCCTCAATCCCCCTGAACAAAATCAATGTAACGCAAGGGGCTTACGGGAGCTACAGCCACCAGAATCAAAACGCCATCGATGTAACGGGGAGTAACGGCTATGCGCCCTTTACCGGAACCGTTACCCGGATCGACACAAGCTACAACGCCGTCTGGCTCGTAAGTAACAATAAAGTACAATATGCAAACGGCATTGTCGACTATATGACCGTATTATTTATGCACGACAATGCCATCAACAGCAATGTGGCCGTCGGTCGTGTGATCACAAAGGGAACCTATTTTTATGATCCCGGCGTGAAGGGCGGCGCCACCGGAGCACATATCCACATTGCCGTTTTCCGTGGTAAACCACAGTCCGCCTACAGCGGCTCTTGGAGCGGCGGCGGCAACGTCTATGCCTACGACGCGTTTTTCGTTCCGAGCAGCGTCTCGATCACGGCTTCCGGCGGCTACTCCTGGGTCCGTGGATAGGCTTCTCGCCCGGTATTGATTTCAAGTGATGTTTTCTTGTGTATTGCAGTCAATGGGAAGATGGCTTAGCGGCATCAGGGCTCTGCATAGCCGATTCCAAACACGCTCAGAATCCGAAAGAAAAGGCTACGACATTTTTACGACACAACTGAAAAATTAAAAAAACCGTGCAGCTTCAAAAATCCCTGAAACTGCACGGTTTTTCTGGTGGACACGAACGGACTCGAACCGTTGACCTCTCGCGTGTGAGGCGAGCGCTCTAACCAGCTGAGCTACGCGTCCCCATGTAAGCGCGGGAGCTGAATGCCAGCCCCCGCCTGCATATGGTGACCCGGACGAGAATCGAACTCGTGTTACCGCCGTGAAAGGGCGGTGTCTTAGCCGCTTGACCACCGGGCCGCTTGGTAGCGGCAGTCGGATTTGAACCAACGACACTTCGGGTATGAACCGAATGCTCTAGCCAACTGAGCTATGCCGCCATATGCTTGCCCATCAACGGGCGAAGCTTATTATAATATAATCCCATCGGGCTTGTCAACAGTTTTCTAAGAAAAAACTGTCGACAAGCCATTGAATATCCTGCAACTACGCCTCACAGCATCACAAAAATCCCGCTATGCTGTTTTTCTGCGCCAGCCCCAGGCAGCAACACCGTATGATAGCAAGCCTACTGCTACCGTGGCACTTACGATAGCGCCCAGCTTCAACCCGGGCGGCTCGAAACGAAACACGACCGATATCTGCTCGCCGGGCGGGACGACGACCCCCATCAGCCCATAGTTGACTGTCAGAATCTCCGCTTCCTTTCCATTGATGAAGGCGCACCAGCCATCGTCGTGCGGAACGCTGAAAACAAGCAGCCGCATTTTTTCGCCGCTGGTAACCGCTGAAAAGCCCGATGTGTTCGCCTGAAAATGATCACATGCGTTTTGGGCATTTTCCCGAGCAGCCTCCTGCCAGGGCTGCTCCAGCCGCTCCTTTGGGCAGGGGAGTGCGGCCCCATGCAGCTTCTGTGCGGTCTGACTGTCCACGTAACACGCTTTGACCATCGTTTCAATGGTTTTATTATTTTTCTTCACATCTTTAGATGTTTTCTCCGGTACGCCGGAATCGTCCACCAGATAATATGGGCAGACGTAGCCAAAAGGCACATAATGATCCGCGTCGTAAATTCTGACGTTTCCCAGCGCCTCCCGCTCTGTATAGCCGCTTTTCGGCGCCTGATCCCGTACACTGACAAACTCCCGGATGCTCAGCAGGGCCTGGATTGCCGGCGTGTCAAAATAGCGGTTGGTAGTAGGCAAGTTGATAATCTCGTATCCGATCCGCCTGCCGAACGCCGTTGTGGAAAAAGATTTGAAGCTGTTGAAGGTTCGCAGGCCGGGGCGGTTTGTCAGCATTGAAAAATTATCCTGCAGCGCGTCCGTATCGGAGCGGTAGGTGTAATCCGTCCCCTCCAGGGCCGCTTCTTCTGCCGCAGGGAGGGCGTTTTCCACCTTTTGCTTGACAGTGATATGCTCTTCTCCAAAGAGATAGCCCTCGCCTACCGCCATATAGGCACCGTAATTCACCAGACAGACCGCCGCTGCCAAAGCCGTCAAACGGCGTGCGCGTTGCATCCATCCGAGCCGGACGCTCATCAGCAGGGGCAGATAATTCACTGCTGTCAAAACCAGCAGCAGGCACAGGAATTTCAAATCTGTTCCGTCAAACACTTTGTTCATCTTGACCGACGCCAGAGCTTCATTGATATTTGCGGATAAAAGATCACGGATGAGATAGGCGCAGACGAACCGCACCGCAACAAACGGCAGTGTAACCCCCGAGGCGAGTTTCAGTAAAAATTTTGCATTTTTCCGGTAAAGCTCGCCGCTTTCCCTGCGGTCAAGCGTATTGAGCCGTTCCATCGTTTCCACCGTCACCAGTGCCAGCATCAGCACCAGCATGAACCACCAGCGGGTGTAGGCAAGATTGGAAAACAGAGAAAACAGCCCGTTCCCCAGGGGGATGATCGTGAAAAGCAGTAAAAAGCGCGTCAGCTTTGCTTCCCAATCATCGCGGAAGGCCCGCAGCCCGATGCAGAACAGGACGGCGCCGGTCAGCGGCAGAAAAGCCGTATTGGAGCAATACGCTCCAAACATAAAATAAACGCCGGAATGCGCGATCCCCTCGCTCGGCAGGATCAATCCCTTGATCAACATCGGGATCTGCGGAATCAGGGCGACAAGACTCAGCAAGCTTCCATTGAAAGACTCGATCGCCTTATTGGTTTCCAGCAGGGAGAGGGCGGAGGGGATCAGAACAAAGGCCGCCAGCAGCGCACCGCAGGCGTATTGGACGCAGATCCAGAGATAGGCGGCCGGTTTTTTAACGGCCATTTCGTCCGCGCGCCATTTGTAAAACAGATAGAAGAGGAAAAAGAAGCAGATCGCGATAAAAAAGTAATAATTGGTCAGCGCAAGCAAAAAGGTAAGAAGGATAAAAACGGAAGACCAGCGGCGCCGGCCGGCCAGCATCCTGTCCAACACGGCCATGAAAAACGGGAACAGAGCGATCACATCGAGAAAATGATAATAAAAGCTGCTGTCGATCGTGAAGAAGGAAAAGGCATACAGCAGGCCGCCCAGCACCGCATACCAGCGATTTTTCACATATTTCTCCAGGTAGAGCGCAGCGCCAACAGCAGCCGTGATGTGCTTGAGCACGAACATCACGGTAATCCCGCCGGTCAGCCATGCTTCCGGCAGGAGCAGCAGTGGCCAAAAGAAAGGGCTGCCATATACATAAAAGGAATAGCTGCCGATAAAATTCGCGCCCAAAAACGTATTCCAGCTCCAAAACGGCGTGCCGGAAAGGATGCACCGCCTGGCTTCCGTCATAAACGGAACCTGCTGCGCAACGAAATCGCCGTGGAGCAATATTCTGCCGTTATGCAAAACCATAGTCGGCAAAAAAGCGAGCAGGACGATCGCCCCACTCAAACAGCTTACAGTCACCAGCATGTCCCTGCGCCGCAGCGCATGCTCTTGCTGTACGAGCTTTGAAGCGCAGTTTTCCAAGCGCCTCACCTCTTCCTTATTTCTTCCCTTTTTTCACATTCCGGTAGCCGCGCACTACTCGGATGCGCATTTTTTTCTTTTTATAGTAGTATAGGACGTTGACCAGCACGACAAATACAACCACCAGTGCCGCAGCCGCCAGAATGATCTTCCCCGCAGTGGACTGGATGCCCTTCTTCAGCAGGTTTCCCACATATAGAATCAGGCTTCGCCGTGCATCCTTTTCCGCCACCAGGTCCACCGTGCCGATCACCTGGCCGGCATAAAGGATATTGGCCTGGCCGACGACTTCGCCCTTTTTTACTGGCGCGTCGATTGTTTTCGGCATATTTTCATTCGGCTCGATCATAACACCGGCCGTATCCAGACCCTGGGGCACCAGCGCACGCACCTCCCCCTTGGGCAAAAGCCTTATATAATCTGTCTGAAAAGAAAGCTTTACCTGCACTTCGGATACGATCTGGTCCGGGTCCGCAACGGTTTCCAGCTTCAAATTGTCAAACGCCCAGTCAAACATCTTCCGGCAGTCGATAAAAGCTGAGCTTTCCTTGCCCTTAATGATATTCCCCTCCGCATCCTTATAAGGAGCACGCATGACGATGCCCAGATAGCGGTAGCCATCGCGGGAGGCGACGGAGAGCACGCAGCGGCCCGCGTTGGTGGTTGTGCCGGTCTTGATTCCCTTGGCGCCGGCATAATAATATCTGCTCGTGGAGTCGATCAGCTCATTCGTTGTGCGGAGCGTCTGCGCTTCGCGCAGGTTGCTTTTCGGCAGCGTAAATTTCGCCGTATTCGTAATCTTTTCAAATACGGGCAGACGCAGCGCATATTCCACAATTTTGCGCAGGTCTGCCGCCGTAGTGTACTGCCCCTCTTCATCCAGCCCGTGCGCATTGACAAAATGGGTATCCTTGCAGCCGAGCTTCTGAACAAAGGAATTCATCAGCTCAATAAAGCGCGGGATACTCCCGCCGCCGATATAATCTGCAATGATATTGGCCGACTCGTTGGCGCTGTGCACCATCATGCAGTAAAGAAGATTGAGCATGCTGATCTGCTCGCCCTCCTTGATACCGACGAGCGAGCTACCCGTCCCATCCAGCGCGTGAATCGCGTCGTACGGAGCGGTCACAATCGTATTCTCCAGATCGTCGCAGTTCTCGATGGCTACGATAGCGGTTGTGATTTTGGTCAGCGAAGCAGGCGCCGTGCGTTTGTCCGCATTCTTATCAAAAATCACGGTGCCGTTGTCGAGGCTTACCAGCATGGCGATCTCTGCATCCAACTTGATCTCATCGTTATAAGACGCGACCGCCGGAAAAACGGAGCTCGCTATAATTGTCAAAATACAACAGAAAAAAAATATTGCCTTTTTCATGGACAGCCTCCCCGTAAATGTTGTATGATAGGATGTAATGACGAACGGAATGCGCGGCAGGGATCATTTTCCCCGTTTCCTCTTCGGGAATGCGGCTGGCATGCGTTCACAGTATGTTATAGTATAACAGTATTGCGGTGAAAAGGAAACCATTTTCCACTCTTTTCCGCATAGAAGCACTAACACGGAGGGATTCTCAATGGTTTATGTTACCGGCGACATGCACGGCGACGCCGATCGCTTCAGCGACCCGCGCCTGAAAAAGCTCAAAAAGGGAGATACGCTGCTCGTCTGCGGCGACTTCGGTTTTCTCTGGAACGGAAGCAAAGCGGAGCAAAAGCTTTTAAAGCAAATCGGCAGCAAAAAATACAACGTCTGCTTTCTCGACGGGACACATGAAAATTTTGAATTGCTGAAGGGCTATGATGTCACGGAATGGAACGGCGGCAAGGTGCAGCAGATCTATAAAAACCTGTACCATCTGATGCGCGGCCAGATCTACGAGCTCGAGGGCCTGAAAATCTTCACCATGGGCGGCGGCGAAAGCCCGGATATCGACATCCGCTTTGATAACGACACCTGGTCCCGCGACGAAATTCCCACGCAGGCCGAGCTTCTTGAGGGCGCGGACAATCTGGAAAAGGTCGACTGCAAGGTCGATATCATCCTCACGCACGAGCCGCCCGCTACGATCAAGGGCTTTCTCAAGCTCAAGGAAAAGGGATCGGTGCGCGTGACGGCGCTCAATGCCTATTTTGAAGAGCTCGGCAAATCGGCAACCTTTCAAAAATGGTATTTCGGCAGCATGCATGTCGATAAATATATCTCCAGCACGCATACCGCGGTTTTTACACATATCCTCGACGTCCGCACGGGCGAGCAGATTCGGAAATAATTCCAGAAATACGATATCCAAAAAAACCGCCTGTTTCCAAGTTGGAAGCAGGCGGTTTTTCTCGCGATTTTACATCCTTTCCTCTCCCGATACGCCTCCCTCTATCACTGCCCTGAGGCACTTCATCGCCGCTTCAAAATCGCCCATCGGTACGCCTGCGCTCGCAAGCAGAAGGCAGGCTGTGCCCGCTTCAGGGGTTTCTTCCGCCCGAACGGCAATGCCCGCGCGCAGCGCCCGCTGCCGGATGTGCTCCACCGATTCTGTCCGTTTCAGCTCAAGGCGCACCATCAGGCCGGAGGCGCACACCTCCGCCCCTGCCCGGTCTTCAAACGCCTTCCGCGCCGCCTCGCACAGCACCCGGCTTTTATTCATATAGAGCTTGCGCGCCTTTCGGATCTGGGAGGAAAGATGCCCATCCCGGATAAACTGGCACAGGGCGATCTGCTCCGCCTTGGAGGCTGTTTGGTTATACAGCCCTCCCTTTTTTTCATATGCATCCATCAGGGAAGCGGGAAGGACCATAAAGCTCAGGCGCAGGGAGGGCAGCAGAAGCTTGGAAAAAGTGCTCATATAGATCACGCTCCGGCCCCCGTCCAGCCCCTGCAGCGAGGGCACCGGATGGGTAAAATAGCGGAACTCGCTGTCGTAGTCGTCCTCCAGCACCAGGCACTCGCTGCGCTGCGCCACCTGCAGGAGCTTCAGCCTCTGTGCAACCGGCATCACATTACCTGTCGCATCCATATGGGAAGGAGAGGTATACACCAGACGGATACCATCCCGCTCCAAAATGGAAAAATCGCCCTTCTGCTGCGCATAATGGCGCACCGGGAAGCCGTGATCTTCAAACACTGCGCGCCCCTGTGCAAAAGCATTGTTCCAGAAGCCGACCGGCGCCCGCTCCCCCAGCAATGCGCAAAGAATATGCAGAAGGCTCTGCACACCTGCACCGACCACGATCTGCTCCGGGGTGCAGACAACGTTCCGGCTTTTCGCCACATAGCTGCAAAGAGCCACCCGGAGGTCGGGCTCGCCCTGCGGCTCGCCATAGGTGAGCAGCCGCCCGTCCGCGCGCAGCGCGCTTTTGATATATCTTCGCCAAAGCGCAAAATCGAAGCTCTCCGCATCCACGGAAGCGGACGCGAAATCATAACGGATTTGAGGCGACGCCTGATGGGGCCGCGGCCTTGCCTGCGACCCGCCGGGTTCCAGCGGATAATCCAGGCTGGAGGCGTAAAACCCGCTCTGCGGCTTGGCAATGACATAGCCCTCCGCCGCCAGCTGTAAATAGGCCGCTTCCACCGTGGTGCGGCTTACCTCCAGCTCCTGCGCGCATCGCCGGATAGAGGGCAGCTTGGCCCCGGCAGCTAGCTTTCCGGTTGCAATCAAATCCTTATAATAGCTGTAAACGCGCAGATAGAGCGGTTCATTTCGAGTAGCCTCCTGTAGAAGCAAATCATTATTTTTCATAACTGTCCCGTCCAGAATGAATATTTTATCATGTTTTTCATATCCAGTTCCAGTATAACGGCCCTTCTCCTGTTTTGCAAGGCTTCGCACATATTTCACCCGTGATTGCAGACACTAACAAAAACAATGAGGAGTGATTTCTATGCCGGCAGAACCGCAGGACCGCAATATCGAATGCTTGAATAAAATCTATCAGGGCGCGCAGATGGGGTGCGAATCCATCTCCTGCCTGACGGAAAAGGTGACAGACGCAGAGCTTCTCAAAGACCTGCACGAGCAGCACGACCAGTATGCAAAGATCTCCTGCCAGGCCACGCAGGCGCTTTCCCAGCGCAAGGCCGTTCCAAAGGATAAGGGCCCGCTCGCGCAGGCAAGCCTCTGGTCGGGCGTACAGCTCAACACCCTGATGGATAAATCTGCAAACCATATTGCGGAGATCATGATCAACGGCAGCACAATGGGCCTCATCGAGACGACGCGCACCATGAAGCAATATTCCGACGTGCAGCCGGAAATCCAGTCGCTCGGGCAGGCGCTCATCCAGACGGAGGAATCGGGCATCCAGAAAATGAAGCAATATCTATCCTGATGAGACGTCCGACAAAGGAAGAAACGGGCCGCACAGTTTTCTGTGCGGCCCGTTTTTAAGCCGTTTCCACGCCCTTTTTCGGGCAAAATTCCGCCATGCAGCAACCCTTGCACATCGCCTTGCGCGCCGTGCAGCAGGCGCGCCCATGCAGCACGCAGCGGTGGCAGAAATCGTTGCTCTCCTCCGGGGGCAGGAGCTTGCGCATCTCCACCTCGACCTTGTACGGATCTTTCGTATCGACGAATCCCATCCGGTTTGACATCCGGATAAAATGCGTGTCCGCCACAACCGCCGGCTTACCGTAAACGTCGCCCACGATCAGATTTGCCGTCTTCCGCCCAACCCCGGGCAGGGTCGTGAGCGCTTCCACCGTATCCGGCACCACGCCGCCGAATGTATCGCGGATTTTCTGGGACATGCCGATGATATCCCGCGCCTTGCCGTGGTAAAAGCCGCAGGAGTGGATGATCTCCTCCACATCCTCCACCTTCGCCCCGCAGAAGGCCTCCAGCGTCGGATACTTTTCAAACAGTACCGGCGTTACGAGATTCACCCGCGCATCCGTGCACTGCGCGGAGAGGCGCGTAGCAATAAGCAGCTGCAATGGCTCCTCGGCGCGCAGGGAACAGATCGCATCCGGATATTCTTTTTTCAGCGCGTCTACGGCAAGGCGCGCACGTTCTTTCTTTGTCATGAAAAGCCTTCTTTCTCGAGCCAGGCATATTACGCATAGAACCAGGCTGCCCAGCCGGTATGTTTCGGCTTTATTATACTGTATTCCGCCAAATCCGCCAACCCTTTCTCCTGCAAATTTCCTCTTCCGCTTTCTTCCTGCGCGGCTCCTTCCCGCGCATCTTTGCATTGAATTCTGTTTTTAACTATGATATGATAGTTATAATATTGTTTTCTGATCTGAAAGAGTGAAAGGAAGGACGTTACGCGTTATGTACAGTGAAATTCTCGACACCATCGGCTTTGTCTCTCGCTTCGACCCGGTGGTCGGCGAAGCGATGCAGCAGGAGCTCGGCCGCCAGCAGCGCAACATCGAGCTGATCGCATCCGAAAACTTCGTCTCCCCGGCCGTTATGGCCGCAATGGGCAGCGTACTGACCAACAAGTATGCGGAGGGCTATCCGGGCAAGCGCTATTACGGCGGCTGCCAGTATGTCGATATCGTTGAAAAGATTGCCATTGAGCGCGCAAAGGAGCTGTTCGGCGCGGAATGCGTCAATGTTCAGCCCCATTCCGGCGCACAGGCAAATATGGCCGTCTATTTTGCGCTGATCCATCCCGGCGACACGGTCATGGGCATGAATCTGGCGCACGGCGGCCATCTGACGCACGGTTCCCCGGTGAACATGTCCGGCAAATATTTCAATTTTGTTCCCTATGGTGTCAATGAGGATGGCTATATCGATTATGAAGCCTTTGCTCAAGAGGCACTGAAGGTGAAGCCGAAGCTGATTGTAGCCGGTGCGTCCGCTTATCCGCGCATCATCGACTTTGAGCGGATCGGCGAGATTGCCAAGAGCGCAGGCGCATACCTGATGGTTGATATGGCGCATATCGCCGGCCTCGTCGCAGCGGGGCTGCACCCCTCTCCTGTGCCCTATGCCGACGTTGTCACGACGACGACGCACAAGACCCTGCGCGGCCCGCGCGGCGGTATGATCCTCTCCAAGGAGGAATTCGGCCCCGCAATCAATAAAGCGATCTTCCCCGGCACACAGGGCGGCCCGCTGATGCACACCATCGCGGCGAAGGCCGTGTGCTTCGGCGAAGCGCTCAAGCCGGAATTCAAGGCCTATCAGCAGACAATCCTCGACAATGCAAAGGCGCTTGCAAACGGCCTTATCTCCCGCGGCGTGGATCTCGTCTCCGGCGGGACGGATAACCACCTCATGCTCGTCGACCTGCGCTCCCTCCATGTCACCGGCAAAGAGCTCGAGCACCGTTTGGACGAAGTTTATATCACGGCCAACAAGAATGCCATTCCAAACGATCCTGAGAAGCCCTTCGTCACCAGCGGCCTGCGCCTCGGCACAGCCGCGGCCACCACAAGGGGTCTGCAGGCAGAGGATATGGATACGATTGCAGACTGCATCAAGCTCGCGGCAACCGATTTTGCTACCAGGGCAGATGAAATTCGCGCCCGTGTAACGGCGATCTGCGAAAAATACCCGCTGTACCGCTGAGTCAATTCCGAAAGCCGCCGGGCAAATGGTACCCACCGGCTTTTCATGGATTCATTTCTTGCGCTGGGGCCGCCTTTCCGGCGATGCTGCAAGGAGGTGTGCCAATGCCTGTCGCGCTTGAACAGTTCTGCATCACGCTCCCCCATTTTGATCTGGCCCGTACACTAGACTGCGGCCAGGCCTTCCGCTGGGGGCGCCTGGCGGATGGCGCCTTTCACGGCGTCGCCTTTGGCCGCCCGCTAACGGTCCGGCAGGCGGGAGACCGGCTCTTTTTTTCCTGTGGGCAGGCGGATTTTGAAGAAATCTGGTGCCACTATTTCGATCTTGATAGAGATTATGACGCCCTCTGTGAAAGCTTTCGTGCAGATCCGGTGATGCGGCGGGCACTCGCTGCCTGCCCGGGCATCCGGGTCCTGCGGCAGGAGCCTTGGGAGGCGCTGTGCTCCTTCATCATCTCCCAAAACAACCATATCCCCCGCATCAAGGGGATCATCGGGCGCTTATGTGAAACATTTGGCGAGCCTCTGGGCGGAGGGGATTTTGCTTTTCCCTCCCCGGAACGGCTTGCCGCCCTGACCGTTTCCGACTTGGCACCTCTGCGTGCCGGATTCCGTGCGGGCTACATCCTGGATGCGGCGCGGAAAACCGCCTCGGGAGAGGTCCGCCTCGAATCCCTTTCCGCCATGCCGCTGGAACAGGCACGCGCCGTCCTGCAGCAAATCCGAGGCGTGGGGCCGAAGGTCGCGGAATGCGCCCTGCTCTACGGCTGCGGCCGTACGGACGCGTTCCCCGTAGACGTGTGGATGAAGCGTGTGCTGGCGGAATGCTACCCGGAGGGGCTTCCCGCCTGCATGCAAGGCAATGAGGGCATCGCGCAGCAATACCTGTTTGAATGGAGACGCACGCAAATATCAAACAATTAAAAACGAGAGCGCAAAAAGCACCGCCGCGGAACCAGTGAATTCCGCGGCGGTGCTTTTTGGTCAGATAGGATCGGATTCGTTAAGTCGCGTCCGCCTCGCCCTGCTGAAGGACCAACTCGCCGGAAACAGTATCCCGTGAAAAAATTTCGCGGAACTTTACGCGAATTTCAGCCGTTTGCCGGTCAAAAATCGCCTCGTCCCTCGAGGCGGCAAACAGTGTCACCGCGGCAAACAGATCTTCGATCAAAAGCAGGCATTCATATCGGCTCGCTTCATCCATTTCGAACTGGGGGAGCTCCCGCCAGACGAACTGGGCGATTCCCAGCAGCTTTTCCGAGCAGTCGGACGGCGTATCCTTCTGGAGGATCAGCATGACCAGCAGTCGGACATCCGCCATATTCTCCTTGAGCGCCTGAATACAGAAATCCAGAAAATGCATGACCTGCGACTTCTCTATGAAAGTGATTCCGGAATCCGTCAGGAGCGTTTCTACCTTCAGCACGAGGCGGTCCACAACTGCCTTGAGCAAATCCGATTTGCCCGCGTAATAGTGGTAGATTCCGCTCGGAACCACCTTGGCACGATCCGCAATCATCTGAATCGTAGTGGCCGCATAGCCATAATCGGAAAACAACTGTGTTGAAGCAGTTAAAATCCGCTCAATTGCATCCTCGCGCATCGCGTCAAACTTATCCCGTTTGCGTTCCGTGGCCATTCACTTCTCATCCCTTTCTCTCTGCCGTCATTGTACCATATTGGAAAAAGGCGCTCAATAGCTCCTTTTCAGAATTTAAAAATTAGTCACAAATTCCGCACTCCTCCAGCGGGGAGATCGTGAAACGGAAGCCATAGGGCACGCCGCTGTGCAGGATATAGGGCTCGCGCAGGCATGCCATGCCGGGCATATCCCCACCTACGCCGCATTGCCGCGCATCCAGATACAGGAAGGTATTTTCCTCTCTTATAAGCTCATGCTGGTGCCGCGCTTTTTCCAGCGCCTCCAGGCTGTAATGATGCGCGCTAAATTCAAACACCGTGCCCGGCAGCGCCCTGAAGCAGAGGCCGGAGCCATCCTCCCTGCGGATTTCCAGGCTTCTTGCATCCACGCGGTTGCCATTTTCCTGCGGGCGCATATAGGGTGTTTCCAATTCGGCTACAGTCGCCTCGTACCGCCCGATCTTCGCGCCGGTCTTCCTGTCGCAATAGGTCTCCTGGAAGCCGCGGCCATACCAGCTCACTCGATCAAGCCCGGCGGGCAGGGTCATGCGCAGGCCGACCCGCAGCAAATTCAGCGCAAGCGACGAAGCCATATGCTGCACCACAATCGTGCCGTCCGGCAGAAAGCGATACTGCGTTCCCACCTTCCGGGTAAAGGGCGTAAACCATTTGACGCTGACAACCGCTTCATTGCCCGCTCCCTGCGAAACCGTCACGCTGCGCGTACGCAGCGCCCTGTTGGCGAGCTTCCACTGATTGGAGGGATTCACAGGGGCGAACTGCGGGGCGAAATTAAAGGTACCAATATCGTTATCCGTCAGCGCACGGAAGAAATTCGGGCGTAGCCCGCCCCCCTGTACCAGATAGGGCTTGCCGTCGTAGGAAAGTGTCGTCATGACGCCGTCCTCAAACACAACGTTGAACCGGCCGCCGCTGATATAAATAAATTTTCCGCTGTGCTTGAATTTAATTGCCGGGCCTTTCCGAATCGCCCGGGTATCCACCTCCTTTTTCAGGATGAATTGATCCCATGCGGTTTCAGAACCGGCCGGCGCCCATGGTGCTTCCTCTTTTGTGACAAACGACACAGTCAACACACATTCCGCCGCCGGCAGATCCGCCAGGTCATAGGGCAGCGTGAGCTCCGCCGATGCGCCGGGCTGGATCTTAAGCTCATCGATCCGCCCCTCCTGGACGGTCTCGCCCGCCGCCTGTACCGTCCAGACCAGCGAAAAGCCGGTCAGATCAGTAAAGAGGAATTTATTGTGCACCATGATCTTGCCGCTGAGCAGGTTCTGCTCCTCTGCCCTGATCGGCTGGTAGACCTTTTTCACCTCATAATAGGAGGGGTGGGGCGTCCTGTCCGCTGCGACGATCCCGTTCGCGCAGAAATACCCGCTCGTCGCCCCTTCGCCGAAATCGCCGCCGTAGAGCCACTGGTCCACGCCGTTTTCCCGCTTGTGGATCGACTGGTCGACAAAATCCCAGATAAAGCCGCCGCAGAGATTGTCGTATTGTTCAAAGGCATCCATGAACTCCTGGAAATTGCCCAGGCTATTTTCCATCGCGTGCGCGAATTCACACAATACAACCGGCTTGCCCTTATACATTCCAGCGGTAATCGGCTTATTGTCCGCCGCAAGGGAGTTGGCGATATTTTCAAACATCGACACGGTGATCGGCTGGCGGGTGCCAAGCTTTTCCATCATCTCACCGTTGGGATACATCCGGCTGATAAAATCCGAGGTCGTCAGGTCAAAATCTCCTTCATAGTGGACTGGGCGGGAATCGTCGTGATAGAGGATCGCCTGCTTCATATATTTGAAGTTTTCGCCGTCGCCCGCCTCGTTGCCGAGTGACCAGATGCACACGCAGGCATGGTTGCGGTCGCGGATGACCATGCGGCGTGCGCGATCCACGACAGCCTGCGTCCACATCGGGTTGCTGCCTGGCACATCCTTGCGGCGCACGCCGTGCGTCTCCATATCGCACTCATCCATCACATAGAAGCCGTATTCATCGCACAGCTCATAGAAAAACGGATCGTCCGGGTAATGGCTGGTGCGGATCGCATTGATATTTGCGCGCTTCATGAGGTTCATATCCTCATAATACCGCTCGCGCGGCACAGCCCAGCCGTGATCCGGATCAAAATCGTGGCGGTTGACACCCTTAAGCAACACAGGGCTTCCGTTGATCAGAAGCTGCTCGCCCCTGATCTCAACCCGCTTGAAGCCGATGCGCACGCTCTTGCAGGAGAGCACCTGTCCGCCCCTGCTCAGTGTCAGCACCAGCGTATAGAGATGCGGCGTTTCCGCAGACCATTTCAGTGGCTTTTCGATGTCGGCAGTGAAGAAGCTGCGCGTGCCGCCCGGCAGCGCCACCAGCTCCAGAGGCTCCAGCTCGGCCTTCGTCCCGCCGACGAGCGCCGCCTCCAGCACAATATCCTCCACAGCCTCTTTGCCGAAATTGACCACGCCCGTCCAAACGCTGAGGGTCGCATCCTCGCAGGCCTCATCCAGCTCTGCCCGCGCATAGAAATCGCGCAGGTAGATGTCATTTTCCGCATAGAGATACACCTCGCGGTAAATTCCGCTGAGGAACCACATATCCTGATCCTCGAGATAGGTGCCGTCTGAATAACGGTATACCTCCGCAGTCAGCTGGTTCTCTCCTTCATGGACATAGTCCGTAATGCGGAACTCCGCAGGCGTCATAGAGCCCTGTGAATAGCCGACTTGCCTGCCGTTAAGATAGAGGAAAAACGCGGATTTGACCGCTCCGAAGTGGATGAAGAGCTGCTTTCCCTCCCATTCCGCAGGAACGGTAAACGTCCTGCGGTAAATGCCGACCTCGTTTTTGGCATGATTGATGGCCGGGATCTTATCCCTGGCCGTTTCGATGGCATCCGGATAGCTGGAGGAAAGATACACGGGCTTCCCATAGCCCTGCAGCTGCCACACGCCGGGCACCTCGATTTCGTTCCAGGCTCCGTCGTCAAAATCCTCCGCCTGGAAATGCTCCGGCAGCCCTTCTACGCCCATCTGCCAGTAAAAACGCCAATTTCCGTTGAGCGTTTTTTTGTAGGGCGATTCGCCGTGCGCCAGCGCTGCGTCAAAGCTATCGTAAGGCAGCGCGATCACGTGCGCCTCCTCTTTATTCTCCTTGATGATCGCCGGGTTCTCCCAATAGTACAATTTGTCCGCCATATTTCAGCGCCCCTTTCCCAATGGTTCTCGTCAAACGCATCTGCGGCCGCTCCCAACCCCTGCCTTCGGCCGCGTCCGGTGATTCCAAACGAAGAAAAACCCGTATAAGGGGCGTTTCAGGTAGGTTTGGTATGCATTATTATAGCACACTGGCTATTCCTTGTATACTTTATAAATGGAAAATATTGTTTCAATTCTGTAACATTTGCGCTGTTTTATCACGATTGAGCAGAGTGAAGCAACTGCAGGAATATTCCGGCCGTTTACGCTAAAAATAGAAATGATCTGAATTTTGCTTTTATTTTACTCCGGAAAGGATGATTTCCCAAATGTATCAAACGCACTCACGCCGCGGTCGAATCCGCCTGGCAAGCTATCTGACCGCGCTCTTCGTCGTTCTGGTCGCAACGGCCTCAATCGGCGCGGCACAGACCCGGCATTATAAGAGAGCTTATGAGGAAACGCAGCAGCGGGCGCTTCTGGAGCTCGGGGAATATATGGATCATATAGAAAGCGACCTGAACAAGGTGATCTACACCAACACGCCGCCGATGCTCGCAAAGCTCTCCTCCTCCCTGTGGAGGGAGGCCACTGGTGCCAAAAGCAGCCTCAGCCAGCTGCCTACCTCTAACCTGCAGATGGACAACACCTACCGTTTTCTTTCCCAGGTTGGCGAATACGCCATGTCGCTCAACCGCAAAGTGGCGGACGGCGGATCGATCTCCGAGAGCGAGCGGGAAACACTCCAAAAACTGCTGGCGCTTTCCCGTTCGTTGTGTGGCCAGCTTGCCACCGTCAGCATGCATCTCGACAATGGGACGCTGGCGATGGAGGAGGTACGCGACGCGCTCTCCGAGGGCGGCGAGGGTGTTCAGGCCATCTCGCTGAGCCAGAGCTTCTCCGACGCGGAGCAGGCGCTCGCGGATTATCCGACGCTGATTTATGACGGCCCCTTCTCCGACCATATCAATCAGAAAAACCCCGCCATGCTCCGGGGCAAGAGCAATATCACCCGTGAGGAGGCGGCTCAAATCGCCGCCAAATTCAGCGGAATCGCCGCGAATAACCTGCAGGAGGATTCGGATGAGGATGGCAATATGGCCTCCTATGGCTTCTTCTACGATACGATGAGCATCAGTATCACAAAGGCGGGCGGCTACCTCTGCTATATGCTCAACTCCCGCTTTGCAGACGAAGCAACGCTGGAGGCCACAGATGCAATCGCCCGCGCATCGGCCTTTTTAAAGGAGATGGGCTATGAAAATATGAAGGATAGCTATTATGCGCTCAACGACGGCATCTGTGTTGTCAACTTTGCCCAGATGGAGGGAGATGCCATCTGTTATCCCGACCTGATCAAGGTCGGCGTCGCGCTGGACAACGGCGAGATCGTCTCCGTCGATGCGCGGGGCTATCTGATGAACCATAAGGACCGCGTGATCCCCACGCCGGAAGTCACCAAAGGCCAGGCCCAGCAGCGCCTGAGCCCAGAGCTCACGGTCCTCTCCTCGCGCCTTGCTTTTATCCCCACGGACGCGGGCGGCGAAGTTTACTGCTATGAATTCCGCTGCAAGGGGCAGAAGGAGGACGAAATCCTCGTTTATATCGATGCCAAAACCGGAAATGAGGCAAATATTCTTCAGCTCCTCCATGCGGACGGCGGCATGCTGACCCGTTGACACACGGCATGCGCGTATAAATCCTCCGAAGCCGGGCACCCTATAGCCTGTATCCCATCTGCTCCTGGCTACAGCCCGGGCACTTGAGGGAAAGCTTTTAATAAAGGAGTCTTCCATGCATGAAAAAGGTAATTGCAATTCTACTTGGGTTAACGTTGGCCTGCAGCGTCTTGTTGGGTGGCTGCGGCGATAAGGGGGACGGAAAGATCACCGAATCCTCCCGCACTCCCGCCGCCCCCGCTGAAAATTCCACCAACATCATGGAGAATGCCAGCAGCCGCTTGGCGGAAGGCGCTACCAACGCGGGCGAAGCGCTCAGCGAGGCTGGCAGCAAGGCGAGAGACGACCTGACAAAGATCAGCGAAAGATTGAGCGACGCAGCCAATAACGCAAGGGACGATCTCAGCAACGCGGTCCGCTGACAATGCGTGATTGCAGCAAGGCAGCCCGGAGGATTCCGGGCCGCCTTCGTTTTATTTTTCCGGCAGTCCCCGGTTCATCATCATGTATTCTCATGCTGCTTTTCCATCTGTCAACCATCCGCCCTCTCACGCACGGGCAAATACTCGTCATTTCTCTGCCGGGATGATCTCGATCCAATATCCATCCGGGTCGGAAATGAAATAGATTCCCATTCCCGGATTTTCAAAGCAGACGCAGTCCATCTCCCTGTGGCAGCGCAGGGCCGCTTCCATGTCATCCGTCTCAAAGGCGAGATGAAACTCGTTGTCCCCCAGGTGATACGCCTCCTTACGATCCCGCAGCCAAGTCAGCTCCAGCTTATGAAGCGTGCGTCCATCGCCCAGAAAAACGATGATGAAGCTTTTATCCTCTGCTTCGATCCGCCGCGTCTCCCTAAGCCCCAGCGCCTGTTCATAAAAGGCAAGCGATTTCTCAAGATTCAGCACATTCAGGTTATTGTGCGCAAATGTAAACTGCATCAAAAAGCCTTCTTTCTTTTTTATGATAGCAATATCTTATCCGAAGCCTGTACAAAGGCAAAGCTTTTGCAAAAAACAAGCACTTTTTGTTGCTCCCGGCCCATTTAACGTGATATAATAATTAGCAATCATGACCGTTCAGGCCATATTCAGGGAGGCGTTTTCCAATGGACCGGCTCGATTTTTACACCTCGATTGCGCCAAGCCCTCGCCAGCTGGAAATCCAGTCGCTCGGGTTTTACGCGTTTTTACATTTCGGTATGAACACCTTTCTCGACAAGGAGTGGAGCGACGGCAAGGCCAGCCCCTCTCTGTTCTGCCCAACGCAGCTCGACACGGATCAATGGGTGCGGGCCCTGCGCAACGCCGGCCTGCGAGGCGCGATCCTCACTGCAAAGCATCACGACGGCTTCTGCCTCTGGCCGAGCAGACTGACAGATTACACCGTCGCCTCCAGCCCCTACCGTGGCGGAACGGGCGATATTGTGGGCGAGCTTGCTCGCTCCTGCGCCAAATACGGGCTGAAGTTCGGCATCTACCTCTCCCCATGGGACCGGCACGATGCGCGCTATGGGACGCCTGCATACGACGATTTCTACGTAGGCCAGCTCACAGAGCTACTGACGAATTATGGCGAGATCTTCACCGTCTGGCTCGATGGTGCGTGCGGTACTTATCTGGACGGGAAACCGAAACAGGCATACGATTTTGAGCGTTATTACGAAACCATCCGCCGCCTGCAGCCGGGCTGCATCATCTCCAACTGCGGGCCCGACGTACGCTGGCTCGGCAATGAGGGCGGCATCACCCGGCGCTCTGAATGGAACGTTGTTCCGCGGTTTGCATACGATATTCAGACGATCGAAAAGAATTCCCAGCAGACGGACGATACCGCCTTTCGTAAAAAAGGGGCGGATATCGCCTACAGCGACCTTGGCAGCCGCAAAGCGCTGGAGGGGTATGACGAGCTGATCTGGTACCCGGCCGAGGCGGATGTGTCCATCCGTCCCGGCTGGTTCTACCACCAGAAGGAGGACAGTAAGATCCGCTCCATCGACAACCTGCTGTACCTGTATTATTCCACAGTGGGCGGGAATACGCTATTGCTGCTGAACGTCCCGCCGGACCGTCGCGGGCTCATCCATGAAAAGGACGCCGCCCGCCTCGCAGAGCTCGGCAGAAGGCTTCATTCCGCCTTCTCCCGCCAGGTACTCTTTGAGCGCATCACCGCGCCGGAGGGGAAAGAGGGGTTTTCCGTCAAAAACTGCCTGCGCCCGGATGACGGCTGCTATTCTCCTCTCGAGCAGGCGGACCGCTATACGCTTTTGCTCGATTTTAAGCAGGAAGCCCTGATCGACAAGATCGTCCTGCAGGAGGATACGCGCTATTCCCAGCGCGTAGAAGCCTTCACAATCGAGGCCTGGATCGGGGGCCGCTGGAAACAGGTTTACGGCGGCACGGTGATCGGCTTCGGGAAAATCGCGCTGTTCCGGCCCGTTCTGACGCGAAAGCTGAAGATCACCATCACCGCCTGCCGGAAGGAGCCCTATCTGCGCAGCATCCAGGTCTTCGAGAACGACGGCACCGAGGTGAAGATGCCCAAAACACTTTGGCTGCGCAAAAAGGCGGAAGAGCTCAATTACCGGCTGTTTATTGATGCGGAGAAGCATAAAGCAAATGCAAAAAGCTCCAAATAACCCTAAAAACAGAACCCATTGAGGCAAAAAACAAATCATATCAAAAAAAGCGCCTTTCTTCTGCTTCGCAATCCGACACAAATTTTGCAAAGCCCCGCCTATAATGACAAGAGAGCCTTTCCCGCCCGCGGCTGGACAGGCCCAGCTTTTGCAAAGCGTGGTGTGTCAATGATGAAAAACAGAGGACAGGCGCTCAGCTTTATGCGCGCGTTTCCACAGGAAATCCCCGCTGCGGCCCGGTTTCTGCTTCGGCAGGCGTTTACGATGGTCTCCGGCTTTGCGCTTGCCCAGGCGGCCGTTTTCGATTCCTTTTCCCCGCTGGGGATCGCCCTGGTGGCAGGCGCCCCAAAGGACGGCATTCTGGCCGCCTCTCTGGGCGCGTGCCTCGGCTATTTATTTTCCGGTGCGGATGGGACGACGCCGCTGCGTTATATTGCAAGCGTTGTTGCGGCCTCCGTGATCAGCTTCGCGCTCCGGCAAACGAGAAAGGAGAAGCTTGCCCAGGCGCTTTCCTGCGTAACCGCAGCTTCTTGCTGCCTGGTTACGGGGCTCGCGCTCGGCATGTCGGAGGGGCTGACGGCAGCACTGGCGGCGCTCTATGGAGCAGAAGCCCTGCTGGCCGGCGGCGCGGCTTATTTCTTCTACCGTTCCTTCGCCCTGCTCGGGCAGGTCGGAAAACGACGCGTACTCGCCCCGCAGGAAACCGCATGCATCGTGGCCTCCTTTGCGATCCTGCTCTTTGCCCTTGCAGGCTTTGACATCGGCGGGATCGCACCGGCCCGGATCGCCGCCGTGCTGCTCATCTTGCTGAGCGCGCGCTGCGGGCGGGAGGCCGGGGGCAGCATCGCCGGGATCGTAGCGGGCGTGGCCATGGGATTCGGGGAAGGGTTCCGCTTCCTGACCGGCTCCTATGCGTTCGGCGGCCTGCTCGCCGGACTGTTCGCCCCGCTCGGACAATTCGGCTGTGCGGCCGCCTTTGCCGCCGCCAACGGCATGGTGGTGATTTTAGAGGGCGGAAGCACGCAGGCCGTCCATACGCTGATCGAAACGGCGGTGGCCACGGTTCTTTTCGTCCTCCTTCCCTCCCGGTGGATGGAAAAAATAGAGTCCGTTTTAAATCCTCCCCCGGTTATCCACTCGCAGGATGCGGCCCGTGCGCTTTCTGCCCGCCTGCATGCGGCGGCCTCCGGCATGCGGTATGTTTCCACCTCGGTCGACGCCGTATCGGAAAGCCTCAAAAGGCTCTATGCGCCGGGTTTCCATACGCTGCACGGCCAGGTGCGGGAATCCGTCTGCGGCCAGTGCGGGATGCAGGAGCAGTGCTGGAAGGACAAAGAATCGGAAACAATGGAGGCGGTGCAATGCATCGGCATACTCCTTGAAAAGGGAGAACCGCTCTCTCCGGACAAACTCCCCCCACAGTTTTCCGGCCGCTGCATCCGGCTGACCAGCCTGCTCGACCGGTACCGGGAGGCGTACTCTGCCCATACCGCCCGCGCAGGGGCGCAGAACCGGCTGAGCCGTCTGCGCGCAGTCATCGGGGACCAGTTCGGCGAGATGTCGGACCTTCTGGAGGACCTTTCGCTCGATTATGGCGAGGAACTGCTCTTCGACGACGAGACGGCCTTACGCGTCCAATCTCTTCTGGAGGGAGCGGGGATGGCAATACAGGAAACCGTCTGCCGGCTCGACGCAAACGGGCGGATGCATCTTGAAGCCACCGGCAAGCCGGGCGAAGAAAAGCTTCATCAAAGGGAGCTTCCCGCGCTGTTTCAGGAAGCCTGCGGGCGGGCGTTCGATCCGCCCTGCATCGAGGTCATCAGTGGAGAGCTGTATCTGACCTGCAGCGAAAAGGCCCCCTTCACGATGCGAACCGGGGCAAGCCAGCGCACCTGCGGAGAATCCGTTTTATGCGGCGATACGTTTGAAATCTTCCGGGATGGGCGCGGGCGGCAGCTTTTGCTCATCAGCGACGGCATGGGAACGGGCGGGCGCGCCGCGGTGGACGCCGCGATGGCAAGCGGCCTGTTTTCCAAACTGATCAAGGCCGGGCTCGGCTTTGACACGGCCCTGCGCATCGTCAATTCCGCACTGCTTGCGAAGTCCGAGGAGGAATCCTTTGCCACACTCGATCTCGCCTGCTTCGATTTTTATTCCGGGGAGTGCGCCGTCTGCAAAGCTGGCGCAGCGGCTTCTTTCCTGCGCCGTGCCGGGAAGGCAGAATTACTGGAGCGGGCCTCCATGCCCGCGGGCATCCTGCGGGAAGCACACTTTTCCGATTTTCGGACGAAGCTTCAGCCGGGCGACCTGATCCTGCTGGTTTCCGACGGCGCGCTCGGCGCCGGAACCGGATGGATCCTGGAGGAACTGGAGCATTTCGAGGGAGCGGACGCACAGACGCTTTCCGACCGGATTTCCGAGGAGGCGGCGCGCCGGCGAACGGACGGACATGAGGACGATATCACGGTGGTTGCTGGAATTGCGGCAAACAACCGATAAAAAGGTGCTGCTGCAAAAGGTTTTTGCAACAGCACCTATCTTTCATTTGAAACAGGCGCGGTTTGTAACGCGCCTGTTTCAACGTTTGTTGTTCATGCGCCTTCCCCGCTATTCTTCGCGGCCGCCGCGTGCGATCCGGAAGATCAGGCAGGCGATCGCCGCTGAAAACATCTGCTCCGGTGGCACTTGGTCCTTTATTTCTTCTATAGAAAGCGCGGGAGCGGACTCCGCAAGTGTTTCACGCATCCTGCAAAAGAGGCTTTTGCGGTCAGCCTTCCGGAAGACGACCCGGACGGAAGGCTCCTGTTCTAAAAATTCAAAGTCTTTATTTTTTGACATAACAATCCCTCATTTCTTTTCTCTTCGATAGTGTGCCCTCCTTCCCGTCCGAAAATCGTTCACAAGGAAAATCTTACGCCTCCAAAATCCGCATGGAGGATTCCTCCTCAAACTGCCTGCTGTACAGGTCGTGATAATACCCCTTCTTCTGCAGCAGCTCGATATGCTTCCCCTGCTCTACGATCCGCCCGTCCTTCACCACCAGGATCAGGTCCGCCTGACGAATCGTTGAAAGGCGGTGGGCAATCAGGAAGGATGTTCTGTTTTGCAGCAGCTTTGCAGTCGCCTGCTGAATCAGCTGCTCTGTCTGCGTATCAATAGACGAGGTCGCCTCATCCAGCACGAAAATCCGCGGATCTGCGAGCACCGCGCGCGCAAAAGAGATCAGCTGCTTTTCGCCCGTGGAAAGGCGGTCGCCGCCCTCGCCCACGCCGCTTTCGTAGCCGTTCTCCAGCTTTTCCACCACCTGATCTGCCGATACGGCCCTGGCAGCGGCAATGACCTCCTCATCGGTCGCGTCCAGTCGCCCATAGCGGATATTTTCCATCACGGTCCCCGAAAACAGGTGCGGGTTTTGCAGCACATAGCCCAGATGGCTGTGGAGCCAGAGCTGGCTTCTCGCGCGGTAGTCTCGCCCGTCGATCAGGATCCGTCCCTCGGTCGGCTCAAAGAACCGGCAGACGAGATTTACCAGCGTGCTCTTTCCTGCTCCTGTTTCCCCCACGATCGCAATCGTGGAGCCGGCGGGGATCTTCAAGTTAAAATGATGGAGGACTTCCTCATCCCCGTCCGGATAACGGAAGGAGACATCGCAGAATTCGATATCGCCGCGGATGGGTTCCCAATTCTCCTTTTTGGGATGGAAAACGTCGCCATAGCGTTCTGCCACCTCCGGCCGGTCGACAATCTGCGGCTTTACATCAAGCAGGCCTGTGACGCGTTCAATATTGGCCTGAACGGAAATCGCCTCCGCGATCGTGCGCGCAAGCTGCTGGACCGGCTCAAAGATGCCGATCGCATAGGCGGTGAAGGCGGAGAGCGTGCCGATCCGGATCAGGTTTTCCCGCACCATCTGCCCGCCCCGTGCAAGGACGATCGCCGTCGCCAGCGAGCTGCAGAACATCACCAGCGGGATATAAATCGCGCTGAGCTGGGAGGAATGCACGGATGCCTTTTTCAGGCTGTTACTGACCCGCTGGAATTCTTGATCATTCTGATCCTCAATCACAAGCGCCTTCGAGGTTTTTGCGCCCATGATCCCCTCATTATATGCGCTCGTCACATGGGAGTGCGCCTTGCGGATCTGGCGGTTCCAGTGCAGAATCCGATTTTGAAAATACGCGGTGAGCCCCGCAATGACCGGAACCACCAGGATCACCGGCAATGCGAGTGCCGGGTTGAGCATCAGCATCGCCGCAAATACGCCGAGCACATAAAACAGCGCCCATAAGATGTCGATCAGGTTCCACGCCATCAGCCCCGCAATGCGGTTGGTATCGCTCATAATGCGGGAAAGGATGTATCCCACTGGCGTTACGTTATAATAGGAGAAAGACAGCGTCTGCATATGGACGAAGCAGGCGCGCTTGAGATCACGCCCCATGCTCATTTCCACGCGCATACAGCCGCGCGTAAAGCAGATCACGCTGACCGTCTGAAACCCAATCACGCCCGCGTACGCGGCGGCAAACCATCCCAGGCCGGCGGAGGTACGCGCCTCGATAAAGTGATCGATTGCATACCGCTGAAACAGCGGCATCAGGATATCGATCGCCGCGCAGGCGAGATTGAGGGCTAAAATCATCAGGAGCGTTTTATGATATGGTTTCAAATAGGGTAAGATGCTTTTCCACACCGGCCATTCAAACGCCCGCTTATTGTAATCCTGTTCTTCATAAGCCATTGCCGATCCCTCCTTTCACAGAAATTTATTCCGCTTTCTCCAACAGCGCCCTGTCGTCGCTGTTCATCTGAATCTCATAAATCGAGCGGTAGATGCCCTCCCGGGCAATTAGCTCCTCGTGTGTTCCCCGCTGCATCACCCTTCCGCCGTCGAGCACCAGAATTTCATCCGCCTGCATCAGTGTTGTGATACGGTGGGAGATGAGGATCACGGTGGCGCTTCCCAGCTTGTGCTGCAGCTCCCTGCGGATGGCCGCGTCGGTTTCCGCGTCCACGGCGGAAAGCGAATCGTCAAAAATCATAACAGGAGCCTGCTGCATCAGCATGCGGGCGATTGCAACGCGCTGCTTCTGTCCGCCGGAGAGCGTCACCCCCCGCTCGCCCACGATTGTGTCGTACCCGGCGGAAAAACTTTCTACCGCGTCATCCACGCAGGCAATACCGGCGGCAGCGCGGATTTCCTCCAGCGAAGCACCTGGCCGGGTTGCGCGGATATTCTCCGCGATCGTGCGGGAAAAGAGGAACGGCTCCTGCAGGACGATGCCAATGTTGCTGCGCAGGTATCCGCGCGCGATCTCTCTGAGATCCACGCCGCCGACTGTAATCCTCCCGCTGCCCTCGGGCAGATCGTACAGCCGGTCAAGCAGGTGCATCAGCGTAGACTTGCCGCTGCCCGTGTTGCCGAGGATGGCAAAGGTTTTTCCCGCCGGGATGGTAAAGGTCACATCGTCCAGCACCGGCTTCTGCCCCTCATAGCAAAAGGTCACATGCTCAAAACGGATATCCCTGTCCATCGGCGGCTTCTTCGCCTGCGGCGGGTCCGTCTCCTCCTGCGCCTCCAGAATATAGCCGACGCGGTCGATCGAAACGCCCGCCTTGCTCATATCGGAAAGGATACGCCCCAGACCGCGAACGGGCCAGACAAGGGACGCATTGTAAGAGACAAACACCAGGAACTCACCCAGCGTGATCTCCCCCTTCACCGCAGTGACCACGCCTGCGCACAGAACGCAGAGGATCTGCAGACCCGTCATCCAATCGCCGATGCCCCAGTATGCGCTCATCAGCCGGCCAAGCCGGATCCACAAAGCTGCAAAATGGTTGTTTCTCTCGTCAAACCGCTCGATCTCGAACGCTTCGCGGCCGAATGCCCGCACGACGCGCACGCCGGTCAGGTTTTCCTGCACGGTGGAGGACAGTGCGCCCTCCGCCTCATCGGCCTTGCGGAACCGCTTGGCAATCTTCGCATAAAAAATCCCGGAATAGGCGGCTACCACCGGAATGAAGCCGAGCGCGATCAGGGAAATTTTTACGTTCATCGCAAACATGATACTCATATAGAGGGCGATCAAAAATACGGTCCGAATGACCTCCAGGAGCTGGTTACATACAAAATTGCGAATCACATCCACATCGGAAGTACAGCGCTGAATGATCTCACCGGTCTGATGCTGCACATGCCAGGAAAAGGGAAGCCTTTGAATATGCGCATAAAGTCGGTCCCGCAGCGCCTTCAAAAAATTCTCCGTACCTTTTGCCAGCCCCATACGGGAAAGATACGTGCTCAGGCCGGCCAGGACAGATACCGCCAGCACTGCGCCGGCAGCTAAAAACAGCGCCGTCACGCTCTGCCCAGACACAAAGCCCTCCGGCAGGAGCCTTTTCAAAAAACCCGGGATAGCAGCCGGCGCCCCACCGATGATCGAATCCACCGTGATTCGAATGATCTGCGGCGTCAGTGCATTGAAAACGGTATTCAGCATGGAAAACACCAATGCGGTGATAAACAGATGCACATTCCCGCGCAGAAAGCGGAGAATCATCCCCATACGCCTTCGGCTTATCACTCGTTTTTCATCTTTCAAATCATTCAACCCCTCTCTTTGACCGGAAACCCGTTTCTCCTTCCGCCCTGCCGGGCTGGAAAGAACGGGTTCCTCATCCTCACCTCTTCCAAAAAATGAAAAAAGCATCCCTGAAACAATCAGGGATGCTTTGCAGCCGCGATTCTTGATGAGACCTCGATCCAAAACGCCCCTTATGGAGGAGTCGTCTCGACCGAAATCCTCTTCAGAAGAAAGGCGGGCAAAACAGCCACTGACTGTGCAAGCGTGCGCGCATTGGCCCCATGCGCCTCAACAGATGCATAATTCCACCCATATGTCCCCAGCAACACGTTGCGATCCATACGGTTTGTCATGCCACCCGCCTCCTTTCGTAAAGTCTCTTTGGAAAAAGCTGTGGGTTTAGTATACCTTCCATCCCCATGGAAGTCAAGAACAAATTTTAATTCTTTTTATAAAATTAATTGTTTGTTTTGGCCATTCGAATGTATCAAAAAAGCCTCCATTCTAAATGAATGGAGGCAATGTTCGGTTTCTTAGCCAACAATCTGCACGTTTGCAGCGCGAAGCTTGCTGCTGTCCTTGGGGTCAGGCTCCGTGTCAAACGTGACCTTCTGGCCCTCGGCAAGGGTTTTATAGCCATCCGCCTGAATGGCTGAAAAATGCACGAATACGTCCTCGCCGCCGTCGTCATTCGAGATGAAGCCGTAGCCCTTCTCCGCGTTGAACCATTTCACTGTACCGTTATTCATAAACCTAGTACCTCCCAAAATAATTTGTATCCGAGCTTGCACCAAAAAAAAATCACATCCCTGTAAACCATCAAACGGACAATGACTTACAAAAAATGTGAGATCAATGCGTGTCTTAGAATACTATTCTAGTATAACGCGGGCATTTCATAAAGTCAAGCTATTTTCCCATGTGATTGAAGTAAGTTTCTGCCTTTTCCCACGGGAAACATCAGCAACGACTTGTTTTTTCCTGTACAAGTGGGTTATAATGAATAAGACTGCTCAAGCGGCATAAAAGGACTCCGACGGGAGGAGGCATGCGTATGGGCCGTTTTCGCCGTGAAAAGAAAAAATCTTTGAAGTTTACGACAGAAGAATATCAGAAAAAGAAACGGGTCCGGCTTTTTCTACTCGCGTTTTTTTCTTTTGTGATCGTTTTTGGAGGGCTTTCCCTCTTTATTCTGGGATACACCTCGGGATTTGATCTGGATAAAATGATCGGCAAACCGGGCAATGCAGAGACGGGGGCTTCTGATGAAGCAGTAACCGTATTACCGGAAATCAGTGGCAGGGCTACCTTCCTGCTCGCCTGCGGCTCGGATGACGGCAACACGCTATATCTGACCGCTCTGGTCGGCGTTGACCTGGATCAGCAGCTTTTTTCCGTTTATATGCTGGACCCGGAGGCTCAGGCCAAGGCCGGTGCCCGCAGCGTTTCCCTGCAGGAACATTACCGGTTGGGCGGCAGCAGGGAATTAAAGCTGGCCGTGGAGGAGCTTACCGGTGTTACGGCGGACCGTTATATTTACGCGGCAGAAAAAGGCTTCAAAACAGTGCTTCGCACACTTGGAAATGGTTTGGCTCTGCATGTCCCGTCCAAAATCGATTGCCGCGGGGATGATTTCACGCTGCGCCTCCAGCCTGGAGAGCAGACGCTCAACGCGGACACCCTGCTCAAATGGGTGAAATATACGGGCGGCGGGGTGCAGGCACGGCTGGAGCGACAGGCGCAGATGCTCTGCGCAGCCTTTGATCAGCTCATCAGCGTTGAAAACATGCGCGATGCAGATCCGCTCTTTAAAGCGATCATCAATGAGGTAGACAGCGATATTTCCATGTTGGATTTTACGAATCACCGGGTCGATCTGGAGGTCTTGGCGCGTTCCGGCCAAAGGAAGCCTTCGGTCCGGGTTACTTCCGTATCATCGCTTTCCAAAGAGGGAGCGTGAGGGAAGGCGGATGAAGCAATTGGATCATTGGAAAAAACGGGTTCTTTCTGCGCTGCTCTGTGTGCTAGCCGTTTTGCTTGCCGGGTGTGGCCGGCAGGGCGGGCCAGCTTCCGAGCCGGCGAATCTGCGCCTCTCCACCGCGGAGCTGAAGGGGCAGGCTTACTATTATTATCACTGCCTCAACGAAACGGAGCAGGAAGCTTACGGCAGGATCTTCCGCCAGATCAGAAACCATCCGGAACGGATTGAAATTCCGCCCCTGAACAGGGAAGCGCTTTTGAAGGTTTTTCAGGCGGTTTCGTATGACAACCCGGAAATTCTCTGTATGGGCGGCTCCTGCCAGCTGGTAACGCAGGCGGGAAAAAGCTACTTTGTCCCTTCCTACCATTGTGGTGTGGAGGAATGTACGAAAATAACAGAAGCGCTTTTAGAAGAAACCCGCCAGATCTGCGAAAGCGTACAAGGGAAAACAGATTATGAAAAAGAGCTGTTTTTCCACGATTACCTTGTTGAGCACTCTGTCTATCATGAGGAGCCGGATGACTGGCAATCCTACACAGCGGCCAGTGCGCTTCTGAATGGGAAAGCAGTCTGCGAAGGCTATTCCCGCGCATTTCAGTTGCTCCTGAACCGGGAGGGGATCGGAAATTATCTGATGACCGGCTCGGCCCGGGATCAGAGCGGCCGGGTGGCCGGCCATATGTGGAACCTTGTTACGATTGACGGCGCCAACTATCATGTGGATGTCACGTGGGACGATCCGATCGGCAGCGAGTCGCGCGCGCCCAGTCATGTCTATTTCAACCTGACGGATCAGATGATTTCCGCAAACCATTTAACCTTTGAGCCGCAGATGCCCGGCTGCCATGTGACAGATGCAAATTATTTTGTAAAAAACGGCCTCTTTTTCTCCCATTACGGGGAGGATACGAGAGCAAAGATTGTGGAGGCAATCGAGCAGGCGGTCTCACAAAAGCTCTGGAACCTGGAATTCCGGTTTGCCACCTATGAGGAGTATGAGAAGGCAGTAGCAGACTTGTTCGCAGGCGGGCGGATTTACCGGCTGCTGGAGCGGGCAAATCTGTCCGGGGGGCAGAGGATCCGAACAAACAATGTGCAATATCAGTGCAGCGATGAAATGCTTGTGGTGAACCTTACCTTAGAAAAAGGATGATGAATATGGACCAAAAAAGAGTCGAAGCAGCCGTGCGCGAATTGCTTCTGGCCATCGGAGAGGACCCGGGCCGGGAGGGCCTGCTTGAAACACCGCGCCGGGTCGCCTCCATGTATGAAGAGGTCTTTTCCGGCCTGCAGGACGATCCGAGACGGCACCTGAAGATGTTTCAGGAAGGCCATAACGATGAAATGGTCATTGTACGGGATATCCCGATGTATTCCATGTGTGAGCATCACCTGCTCCCCTTTATCGGGCGGGCTCATATCGCATATATTCCAAGCGACGGCCGGGTCATCGGCCTTTCAAAGCTCGCGCGGATCGTCGACTGCTTTGCAAAGCGGCCGCAGCTTCAGGAGCGCCTCACCTCTCAGGTGGCAGATTTCCTGTTTGAAGAGCTTGCGCCGCAGGGCGTAGCGGTGATTATGGAGGCGGAGCACTTATGCATGACGATGCGGGGCGCCCGGGCGGCCGGTGCCTTGACGCAGACCTCCGCCCTGCGCGGCAGGATGCGCAGCGATGCCAAAACACGCGCGGAGGTTCTATCCCTTTTGCGGGATGGGCGTTCCGTACTATAAAAATTGGTAAGGAGTTTTTAGATTGGATATATTCTGCGGGGAAGGCTTTTGCCTTCCGTTAGGGAAACGCACCTATACGATGGGCATTCTCAATGTGACGCCAGATTCTTTTTCAGACGGAGGCAAATGGTTCGACCCGGATGCCGCGGCCGCCCATGCGCTTGAAATGCAGTCACAGGGAGCCGATCTTTTGGACCTCGGTGCACAGTCCACGCGCCCGGGCCATACGGAAATACCGCCGGAGCAGGAACTCGCCCGGCTGACGCCTGTGCTGGAACGTCTGAGCGGGAAGCTGCACATTCCAGTCTCTATCGATACATATTTCCCACAAGTGGCGCGCAGGGCGCTGGAACTGGGCGCCCAGATCATCAACGACGTCAGCGGGACCTTCAGCGAGGAGATGGCACAGGTGATCCGGGACAGCGGCGCAGGCTGGATCGTGATGCATACAGGCGGTGGGACGGCTGATACACAGGAAGCCTATCCGGACGGCGTTTCCGCCCATGTCCGCTCCTTCTTCGAGACAATGGCGCAAAAGGCCGCGCGCTTTGGCATTCCGAAGCACGCATTATGTATGGACCCCGGCATTGGCTTCGGAAAATCCTATGATGAAAATCTGACGCTGCTGAGAGAAACGGCGCAGATGCGCCTGCCGGGTTACGCGCTGCTGGTGGGCGTATCCCGCAAGCGTGTCGTCGGGCAGGCCACTGGCGTGGAAAAAGCGGCGGATCGCGTGCTGGGCACGGTTGCAGCAAATGTGGCGGCGATTGCAGGCGGATGCGACATTCTTCGCGTGCACGATGTATTAGAATGCGTGGAGAGTGCGAAAATGGCCGATGCCATTTTCCGCCGGCCCACAAAAGGAGACGGCGTATCATATGGATAAAATTTTAATTCACGGGTTGCGTATTTTCGCCTTTCATGGCGTCAATCCGGAGGAAAAAGAAGACGGGCAGCTCTTTATTGTTGACCTGACGGCATCTCTGGATTTACAGCATGCCTGTGAAACCGACGGCTTGGAAAATACCGTAAGCTATGCCAAAATAATAAAAACCATACGCCGTGTGATGCAGGCCGGCAAAAACGATCTGCTGGAGTTTACCGCACAGCAGGTGATCGACGCTGTTTTCGCGGAGTATCCGCCGGTCCGGCAAATTGAAATCAGATTGAAAAAACCGGACGCGCCCATCCGGGCGGATTTTGATTACGTCGCGGTTGAATTGACAAGGGGGAGAAAACAAGCATGAATACGGCGATTATCGGCATGGGTACTAACCTGGGCGACCGGTTGGACAACCTGAACCGCGCAGTTCAGGCCCTGAAACGGCTGCCGCGCACGAAGGTGGCCGGAGCTTCCCACCTATATGAAACACAGCCGGTCGGCTATCTGGAGCAAGGGCCGTTTTTAAACGCAAACCTGATGGTGGAAACGGATTTATCCCCCATGGCCCTGTTGGGCGGCTGCCTTGGCATTGAGGCCGCATTCGGCCGGGAGCGTACCATTCCAAACGGGCCGCGGGTGCTGGACCTCGACCTGCTGCTCTATGAAGGAATGCGGTCAGATTCCTTTGAACTGACGCTTCCGCATCCGCGGATTTTGGAACGGGCGTTTGTCATGGTTCCGATGATGGACCTGTATCCCTCCGGCCGCGCGCCCGGCCTTTATTTCGCACCGCATCTCAAAGAGATCGGCACAGCTGGTGTAGAGCGGTTTGAGGCGGAGCTGATCCTGTAAACGGAAACTGCATCGGGATACATAAACCGGGAGCCGTGTAGAAACGGTTCCTGGTTTTTGAATAATAGCAGCAATGTTAAAATGCCTTCTGAATCCAGCCAACTAAACTGTGCAAATCTCTTTTTTGTAAGAAAATGGAACTTACATTTGGGACCAAAATATGCTATCATAAAAATAAATCAACGTGCCGTTTGCCGCGCAAAACGTAGCATCGGTAAACAAGGGGCACCAGCGCCGCCCGGCAGGCGCAAAGCCACATTTGCCGCGTTCTCGGCCTTGCAAACCTGCCCCTGCGGGCGCCGGAGCGGTCCTTTGGCGTTTTGGGGCAATGCCGGAGCATTTGGCAAGGCAGACGACGACGCCTTCCTTGCGGAAGGCGAGGAGGATACCGCCGGCGGAGGCCTCGGCATTGTCCTCAAAACCGTTGTTGCCCCTGTTCACCGATGCTAAGTCCAGTTGAGTCAGACAATACGTTTTTCTTTTGAATGAAAGCGAAAAGCTGGTGAGAAAATGTTCCAGAAAGACGATATGGTTCGCTATGGCGCACACAGCGTGTGCAGGGTTGTGGACATCACTGTGAAAGATTTTAACGGCGCCGCGGTTGAATATTATGTGCTGAGGCCTGTCTATAACGATACCAGCACGATCTACGTCCCCGCGCACAACCAGGCCCTGACCGAAAAAATGCGCAAGGTCTTATCCGAGGGAGAGATTCAGGCGCTGATCCATGCGATGCCGCATGAGGAATCCATATGGATCGATGATGAGGAGGCCCGCAGGGAACGATATCGGGAAATTCTTGCAGGCGGAGACAGGGCCGAGCTGATCCGGATGATCAAGGCGCTGTACCACCATCAGTGCGAGCAGCAGGCGAAGGGCCGGAGGCTGCATATGTCGGACGACCGTTTTTTCAAGGAAGCGGAAAAGATGCTCCATGAGGAATTTGCCCTGGTGCTGGGCATTCCCAAAGAGCAGGTGCTCTCCTATATTCTGGAGCAGCTGCAGACGGAGGGGCAGCAGGACTGTGGATAACCAGCTTATCTGTGCCTATTCATCGCAGCTCAGGACCTCCTTTCTATACTAATGGACCGCTTTGAGCAAGGCCTGCCGGTTTACCGTGCCCTGCTTTTGACGGACTGCTTCTTTGTCCAGCGGCAGGAGCGCTATGCTCCTCCATATCATCCTTCTGGATGCATGTTGCGCTGCTGCAGCATGCGGCCGCAGCAAGTACCATAATGGCGGTAGACGCGCGGCAGCAGGCAGGTCCGCTCATAATAGCGCGGATGTCCGCGGACAATCCATATTTTTGGCTCCCTTCTGCAATGGTCATTCAGATACATCTCCGATCCTTTTCCGCGTCATTGTAGCACCTGGAGCAGACTCCAAGTCAACCCCTTCGATCAAAATCCTTTCATTTCCGGCACCAAAATGCGTTCATCCGTATGGGAAACAGGCAGCGGCACCCACAACTTGTGGGTGCCGCTGCCAATTCGTATTGGGCGGGACCTGCAACAGAAAAATACGGAGAAACGACGCCCCCGCTGCTCTTATTCCGCCTTTCCGCCTTTGAAAACCACGGCGACCGCCGCCCGACCGTTTCCGTACACCGTCGACGCCCCCATCTGGCAGACTGCCTCCGGCGGATAGCCCAGCGCCGCCTCAAGCGTTTCGGCGGCCTCCTTCGCTTCTTTTTCCCGTTTTGCATAAGTGATATAATAGGGAGACCGTGTTTCAAAAATCGCCCGGCGGCAGTATTCCACAAATTTCGTAAAGGTATTCTGCGCCCCGTAGGTGCCCTCCAATGGCTCCATTGCACCCTGCGACACACGGATGATCGGGAATGCCCGCGTGATCTCAATTGCAATAGAGCGCATTAGCTCAAATGCCCCGTTGACGGGAACATACCGCATGCTGAATGAAGTGATATACAGCTCGATCTGCTCGAACCACTCCTCCAAAAAGGCAAGAATATCTGCACACGACGTGCCTTCGCCCGCCCTCTGCGCCGCCTGCAGCACCGCCGCGCCGAACGCGATGGAATACGTTTTGGAGTCGATGACATGGATGCGCATCTGTTCATCCGGATGCTGTTCAAAAAAGAGTGTCCGGGCGAGATCCGCCGTCTGCCAAGTCGTCATAAACGTGCTGCCCGCCGTAACGGCAATCACATCCGTATAACCATGCCGGCGCGCCTTCTCATACCGGTCGAGATAGACGGCGGCCGGGATCTGCACGGCTGTCATTTTTTCGTGCTCAGGCATCATCTCATAAAATTCTCCATTGGTAAAATCAATACCTTCGTAGCAGGGCTTGCCGTCGATCTGAAAAAGAACCGGCAGCAGTTCAATGTCGTACCGCTCCGCGTCCTCCACGGAGAGATCGCTGCTCGTATCGGTGATGATGCGAATTTTGTCCATATGGGTTCCCGTCCTTTCTGTTTGGTGTGCGGTCTTTCCCACGGCCTGTAGTTAGTCTTCCCAGCAATACTGCGTCAGCTTCCCCTCCCATTGCAAATCAGGAAAATCCCACTGCCGCAGCGCTTCATACACGCCGATCGCCACGGAATTCGAGAGGTTCAGGCTGCGCAGGCCTTTTCGCATAGGCAGGCGCACACAGCTCTCCGAATGCTCGTGCAAAAGCGCTTCCGGCAGGCCCTTTGTCTCTTTGCCGAAGACGAGGTAAGCACCGTCCGGGTAGCTGACATCGCTGTAGCGATTTTTTGCCTTTGTCGAGAAATAGTAAAAAGGCCCGCTGTTTTTTTGGAAAAAGTCCGCAAGGCTGCCGTAATACGTGATATCCAGCAGGGGCCAGTAATCGAGCCCGGCACGCTTGAGCTTTTTGTCGTCTATTTTGAAGCCCATCGGGCCGACCAGATGGAGACGAGCGCCGGTCGCAGCGCAGGTACGGGCGACATTGCCGGTATTCTGCGGAATTTCCGGCTCGACGAGCACAATATTTAAGGAAGCCATTTCTTTCTCATTTCCTTCCGGATCGTTTTAGACGCACCTTACAGGCCCAGTGCATGAATAAAATCGGGCAGGCCCTCTTCAAAATTGACGCCGAAGCGCAGATCCGTCCCCGCCGCCTTTGTCCGCAGGATACTGCCGCAGGTAAGGCTTACCGCAACGCGAGCGGATTCCTCCAGAGACCGGCCGCGCATCCGCGCCGCAAGCAGCGCGCTGGCAAACACATCACCGGTTCCATGGTAAAACCCCTCAACCTTTGGGGAAAATACATAATGCGGCGCATTGTCTCCAAGGGTGAGGCTTGCCGCGCCATACTGCCTTTCATCAAACCATACGCCCGTGAGCACCGCCTGTTTCGCGCCGAGCGATAAGAGCCCGTGCAGCAGGCGCTCAATGTAAGCCTTGTCATACGGGCCTTCCTGATAAGTTTCCCCTGTGAGCATAGCAGCCTCTGTAATATTGGGCACAAGCAGATCTGCATGCGTGCACAGGCCCTTCATCTCCTCCACAAAGGGTGGCTCAAAGGTCTTGTAAAGCTTTCCTCCGTCGGCCATGGCTGGATCGACAAGGACGAGCGTATCCTCTGAACGAAACATCCCGATAAAGTCCCGGACGATCGCAACCTGCGCAAAGGAGCCGAGATAGCCGCTGTAGACGGCATCAAAATGGAGGCCCAAGCTCCTCCAGTGCGCCATGATCGGGCGCATGTCGGCAGTGAGATCGCGGTAGGTGAAATCCGTAAAGCCGCCGGTATGAGTGGAGAGCACCGCCGTGGGGATGACGGCCGCCTCGATTCCCGCAGCGGATAAAATCGGCAGGGCCACCGTCAGGGAGCACTTTCCAAAGCAGGAGATGTCATGAATAGCTGCGGCCCGTTTCTGGTGTTCCATATGAAGTACATCTCCCTTCTCACTGGTCAGCACGAAAAGTCGGCGGGGCTTCCGAATGGTCTTGCCCGCAGCGTCCGTCTGCTTATTGTTGTATCATACACGCTTCGGCGCAATGTGCAGCAACGCTGCAGGGCGTAAGCCCAAATCAAAGATACCATGTTCTCCGAAGCTCTTGGAATCTTTGATTCCTTAGAGATTCGTGAGGTTATTCAGCGGAGAACCGAAGCGCAGAGCGGTTCGACCGCCAATGTTCTCCGAAGCGCTTGGAATCTTTGATTCCTTAGAGAATCGTGAGGTTATTCAGCGGAGAACCGAAGCGCAGCACGGTTCGACCGCCAATGTTCTCCGAAGCGCTTGGAATCTTTGATTCCTTAGAGATTCGTGAGGTTATTATACCATCCTATCATCTGTTTGAAAACCAAAAACTGCTTTTTTTCAGATTGTTTGAAAATTTTGCACTGCAAAATCTGTCATCAATATCTCTCTTTCGCGCAGACATACTAGAAGTGAATCCAAAAAAGATGGAGGCGAAAAAAATGCATACCAATAAGTCAACTATCGCAAGGGGCATCGGCATCGCGATGGCAGTCGGCGGCGCGACAGCGATGCTCGGCAGCACAATGATGGGTTCCTCCGCGAAACGCCATGCCAAGCGCAATATGAATAAGGCGGTCAAGGCGGTCGGCGATATTGTGGGCGGCATCCAGTCTGCAATCAAATAAACAAGACAAAATGCGCCGTCCCGATGGCGTTCTTCCCCGCCGCGGGACGGCCTGCTTCCGAAAATTACAAACCCATTACAAATATGTTGAAACAGTTGCCGGGCTGATCGGCCCATCATATAATGAGAGTTGACCGGCGGCCCGAAATCCGACCCGGGGGGAAGAAAAGGAGCGATTACATGATCCGTTTATGCAAAAAATCCATCAGTATCATTCTGGCCGTGCTGCTCTGCCTGCCGCTTGCCGCCTGCTCGAGACAGAAGACAGGGGAAACAAATCCCCCGTCATCCGCCGCGCAGGAGGGGACGAATGCGCGGGAACCAAGCGTCACGCTGCCGGAAGCTGCTTCCCATACGCAGGAGCCTTTGTCATCCGTACCCTCTTCCGCGCAGTCGGAGTCCATCACATCCTCCGGCGGCAACAGCGCCGAACCGGCGCAGGCGCAGCCGATCAAGCGCGAGAGCATTACCGGTGCGGCAAAGGAAAACGCGGGAACCTACACGGGCTTTTCCCCTCTCCCCGCCGTCACCTTCAAGGTGACAGACCCGGAGAATACGCGGGGACTTTCGACAAAGGGCGTGGGCTATGGCTACGGCGTGGCGAAAAACGGGAAGCCGCACGATATTTCGGTCAATAATCAGAAGCTTTTCGACAAATACCACGCGCTTGCACTTGATACCAAGTCCTCTGAAAAGGTGCTGTACCTGACCTTCGACTGCGGATACGAAAATGGCTATACCGCCAAAATTCTTGACGTGTTGAAAGAGAAAAAGGTTCCTGCGGCATTCTTCGTTACAGAGCCGTATTTGAAAGACAGCCCGGAGATCGCCGCGCGTATGATCAAGGAGGGCCATATCGTCGGCAACCATTCGAATAATCATCCGGTCTTTCCCAAGATCAGCCGCACGAAAATGGCGCAGGAAATCCAGGATTGTGATAACTATCTGCGCGAGCATTTTGGATACAGCGCGCCGTTTTTCCGCTTCCCCACGGGCGAGTATTCCGACTGTGCGCTGGAGCTGGTGCAGTCCCTCGGCTATACAAGCGTGTTCTGGTCTGTCGCCTATGGCGATTATGACACCAACAACCAAAAGGGCAAGCAATATGCGTTTGATACGGTAACCGCTCGGCTGCATCCGGGAGCCGTTATCCTCCTGCACGCAGTCTCGAAGGACAACGCGGCAGCGCTCGGCGAGATCATCGACTGGGCACGGGAGCAGGGATATGTGTTCAAGGCACTGACGGAGTATCAGGGGTAATAAATGATATTAATAAAGAAAACGCAGGCGTCCTCATTAGAGATGCCTGCGTTTTTCTGCAAAAGTATGATCACCAGGACATATTAAAATCTGAACGAACAACAAGCGTTATATCCGTGGGGAGTGTAATCCCTTCATACTGAATTGTTGCCGAGATCTTGTCATTCAGAACATAGGAAGCAGATCGCATATTTCCGGTTTTTGCATCTACTACGCAGGTAACGCTGCTACCAGAATAGCTATTAGAAATATGTTTCATTTCCATGCCTACGTCTTTTGCCATATCAAGCAGAGCACTCGTATCTAAACAGGTAAATACTTTTCCATGTACACAGTTATTTATATTTGTTACGTTCTTTTCATCATTGAGAACAATCTTTATGGTATACTTTCCATCCTTGAGCGTACGGGTGGCGCTTTTTACTGCAGAAGCCGATAACTGACTGGACCATGTCTTTCCACTGACTGGAAAGATATTATTCAGATTGCTGCCTTTAGGAAGCGTATCGCCTTCTCCGTCAGGCGATACAGATTTTCCTAACACATTCATAGAAAATGTCATCTCATATTTTAGCCCCGGCTTCCCCGTCTTCACCTTATTCGCCGCCGTGTTAAAATAAGAAACGATCTCCGCCTTGCTATTCTGATCGGAAGAACCGCCGCCGGAGGGCTTTGTCGTAGTCGTTGCGGAGCCGCCAGAAGGTTTTTTCGCCGTAGTCTGCCCAGAGCTGCTGTTTTTTCCGGTCGTTCCGTTTGAGCCGCCGCCCGGCGTATTTGCCGTATTGGAATCGGAGCCGTTTGCCGCCTGATCCGTGCCGTCCTGCCCGTCCGCATTCTGTGTTTCACCCGGGATGACGGCATCTGCGCCTGCAGCCGTACCGCCTTCTACCGTCGAGGGAGCGTCTGCGTTCGGGTTTGTTGAGGGATCGTCCTGATCCTTGCCGCCGCACCCTGCAAACAGGGCAGCGATCAGGCACGCGGCCATGAAAACTGCAATCCATTTTCGATCCATAGAGAAAATCCTTTCTGATTGAAAAATCATTAGGCTCGTTTGATCCGATTCTCTGCCGCTATGCAGCTGTTACCACTTCATCGTGAAGTCCTGCGTCGTTGTCACATTCATCGTCATGCTGATCGGAAAAACCGACAGCTTGGAAACAGAAATTTTCATCGTCACATCCGTATAATATTTTGCCGAAAGCATCTTGCCCGTTTTTGCATCCACCACGCAGGAGATCTTGCAGCCGCTGTAATTCGTAGTGAAGCTCATGTTTTTCAGCATCGCCTGCACTTCGGAATCGCCGGACTGGGCAGCCAGATCCATCAGTTCCTCCGTGTCATAGCAGGTAAACGCCTTGCCGTGGTTGCTTGATACGGGCTTGGGGTTCTTCTCATCCTTCATGAAGATGGCAATGTAATATTTCCCGTTCTTCTCCGTACAGGTGGCGCTCTTAACGCCCTTTGCCTCCAGCTTGCTTGACCAGCTCTGCCCGGCCACCGGGAAAACGTCGTTGAGGTTGGTGCCCTTTTTGTAGGACTGGCTGCTGTTTTCCGCCTCGCTCGTGCCTGTGATATTCTCCCGCACGCGCATGGTTGCCTTTGCATCCAGCGCAGGCCTGCCTGTCTTCACCTGATTCGCGGCCGTATTGAAATAGGAAACGATCTGCTGCACAGTGCTCAGGTTCTTGACCGGCGTCCCGCCGGAAGTCTTTTCATCCTCAGAGCCCCACACGGCGGTATCCGTCGCCTTCTCCGCAGGCGTCACAGCGGGGAGGGTCGCGTTGGGGTCGGTCAGCTGGCCCAAAATATCCTCCGGGATCCCAAGATCGGAGAGATTCGCCGTTCCGCTCTGCTTCCCGGTCGTCGATTGGGAATCGGATTGGGTGGAACCGCCGTTTTTCGATGCAGCCGCGGATGCATCCCCGGCCGGTTCGCTGCCAAAGCCGGATTCTCCGCTGACAACCGTCATTCCGGCAGGCTGCGAATCGTTGTTCGCCCGATAGACGTGCACGCTCCAGACCGTCAGCCCGACGACTGCCAGAAGAACCGCCAGGACGACCGCTATGATCGTAACCATTTTTTTGGTGTTTTTTTGCCCGTTTTCCATGATAAAACCGCCTTTCCGGACTGGAATCAGTCCTCGTCGAGCTTGAGCACAGCCATAAATGCCTCCTGCGGCACCTCGACCGTGCCGAAATGGCGCATACGCTTCTTGCCTTCCTTCTGCTTTTCCAGCAGTTTTTTCTTACGGGTGATGTCGCCTCCGTAGCACTTGGCCAAAACGTCCTTTCGCATGGCCTTGACCGTCTCACGCGCAATGATCTTTCCGCCGATGCCCACCTGGATGGGAATCTCAAACATCTGGCGCGGAATATTCTCCTTGAGCTTCTCCGCGATCCGACGCGCGCGCGCATATGCCTTGTCGGAATGAATGATGAAAGACAGTGCGTCGATCACATCGCCGTTTAAAAGAACGTCCAGCTTCACAAGGTCGGACCGCCGGTATTCAGAAATTTCATAGTCAAAGGATGCATAACCCCGCGTGCGGGATTTGAGCGCGTCGAAAAAATCGTAAATAATCTCATTGAGCGGGAGCTCATAATGGATATCCACACGGTCGGCGGCAAGGTACGTCATATCCTGAAAAACGCCGCGGCGGTCCTGGCAGAGCTCCATAATCGCGCCGACATAGTCGGAGGGCGCATAGATATGCGCGTTCGTCATCGGCTCCTCGCAGTAATCAATCCTGGCGGGATCGGGATAATGGGTCGGATTGTCGACCTCGATATACTCGCCGTCCGTCATGTGGATTCGATAGACGACGCTGGGGATCGTGGTCACCAGGTCAAGATCATATTCCCGCTCCAGCCGCTCCTGGATGATCTCCAGATGCAATAGCCCCAAAAATCCGCACCGGAAGCCGAAGCCCAGTGCGCCGGAGGTTTCCGGCTCATAGGAGAGAGAGGCGTCGTTTAACTGCAGCTTCTCCAGCGCATCGCGCAGCGCTTCGTAATCCGCGCCATCCGCCGGATAGACGCCGCAGAAGACCATGGGGTTGGCCCTGCGGTAGCCGGGCAGGCTCTCCGTGGCGGGATGACTGGCCAGCGTGACGGTATCGCCGACCTGCGCGTCGCGCACCGTTTTGATGGAAGCGGTAATATAGCCGACTTCGCCAGCGCACAGGCATGCGGCGGGCTCCATTGCCGTCGCGCGCATGAAACCTACCTCGACGACGGTGAACTCCGCGCCTGTAGACATAAAGCGCATCGTATCCCCCGCCTTAATGGTGCCGTCCATCAGCCGGACGTAAACGATAACGCCGCGGTAGCTGTCATAAACCGAATCGAACACCAGCGCGCGCAGAGGGAGGCTGTCGTCGCCCTGCGGGGCTGGAATATCCTGCACGATGCGCTCCAGTACCTGCTCCACATTTTCGCCGGTTTTGGCGGAAACGCGCGGTGCGTCCATGCACGGCAGGCCAATGACGTCCTCCACCTCCTGCGCCACACGCTCCGGCTCCGCGGCGGGCAGATCAATTTTATTGATGACCGGGACAAGCTCCAGATCGTGATCCAGCGCGAGATAGGTGTTCGCCAGCGTCTGGGCCTCAATCCCCTGCGAAGCGTCGATAATCAGCACAGCTCCCTCACAGGCCGCCAGGGAACGGGAAACTTCATAGTTAAAGTCCACATGGCCGGGCGTGTCGATCAGATTGAGCTCATACATCCGCCCGTCCCGCGCGGTATAGTCGAGCTTTACAGCATGCGCCTTGATGGTAATCCCGCGCTCGCGCTCCAGGTCCATGTTATCCAGCAGCTGCTCCGTCATATCCCGCTTGGCGACCGACTGGGTCAATTCCAGCAGCCGGTCCGCCAGTGTTGATTTCCCGTGATCGATATGTGCAATGATGCAAAAATTCCGGATGTGGTCTTTTGAAACGGGCAAGCCCTATCACCTCGTAAAGTATTTCGATTCATCTTACCACAGCGGGCAGGGGTTTCGCAAGCTTTTTGCACACAAAGACAAAGCTTGGCAGGTTTTCGTATACTATTATATATGTCCCGTTTCCGGCTCGTAAAAATGCGAAAAAAGGCAAGCGGTTCTGCGCGCCATTTTCCCACCTGAAACTGGTGAAAAGGGAGGTGCGAAACTGTTCGTATCTCTTTGAAAACACGTATTTTTTAACGTTTTGTTACGTGTTTGTAACCGTTTGTAACTTTTTCAAATTCTTACAAAAATCTTGCATTTTTCTTTCATGAAAAAGCTTAAAAAAATGGGTTTTAAACGATTTTTCAGAGGATTTAGAAATATTCTCAAAAGCCGAATTGTAAATATTGCACAAATTTAAACTTGGCAAGAATTTGACATCTCACAATCGGATGCATATAATGTTCAGCGTCACAAGCGAGAATACGAAGCCGGAGCTTTATTGTTCTTTTTTGTAACAATTTCCGGTCAGTAAAGGAGCAATTGAATGATTGACAAATGTAAGGAGCTTGCGGCATATGCACGTTCCATACGCTCCAGAATCATTGCAACCGTTTTGCTTGCAGTGTTCTGTGCAGGGACCGTATTTGCCGCCGCCACCGCCACCTACACGGTTACCATTGTAGACGACGGTCAGGCGCGCTCGGTGATTACAGCACGCAGTGACGCAAACGCTATTCTGGAGCAGGCCGAAATCGAAGTCGGAGCCGACGACAAAGTCGATCTCTCCGGTTTTACCAGCGGCGAGAACAGCACGATTACCATTTACCGCGCCAAAAACGTGACCGTCAGCGACGGCGAAGCGTTTACCAAATCGATCGTGGCAGCAGGGACGGTAGCGGATGCTGTTGCAAAATCCGGAATCACCCTGAAAGAATCCGATGTGCTCAATTTTTCCAAGGCTACGCTGCTCAAAGAAGGCATGTCCATCTACGTACAGATCGCTTTTCCGGTCAAGGTGACAGTGGACGGCAAGACCGCGGAAATTGAAGTGGCCGGCGGCACAGTGGAAGAAGCCATCCGCGCAGCAGGCGTATCGATGAATAAAGACGATGAGAGCACACCCGCAAAAGATCAGCCCGTAACCGAGGGCATGCAGATCCGTGTGGACCGTGTGGAGTATCAGCTGCGCACGCAAACGGAGACGATCGCCTTTGAAAAGATCACAGAGAAGAGCGTCTCCATGTACACGGATCAGCGCAAGGTGATGCAGAAGGGCGAAAACGGCGAGAAGGAGGTCACCTATAGGGATCGCTATGTCAACGGCAAGCTTGTGAAAACCATAGTTGACTCTGAAAAGATCCTCAAGGAAGCGGTTGACCAGAAAACGCTCGTCGGCACGCTTCGCCGTGTTACCAAAATCAAGCTCAAGAACGGTTTGACGCCGATCTCCGATCTGGAGGTTCCTTCCTATGTGAAGCTTGATCAAAACGGCGTCCCCACCAAGTACAAGAAAATCGTCGATGGCAAGGCGGCCGCCTATTCGGGCGGCTGGGGCACTGCTTCCGGGCGCAAGGCCATGCCCGGGCACATCGCGGTAGACCCCAAGCAATTCCCCTATGGGACGGAAATGTGGATCGTTTCGACGGATGGAAAATATGTCTACGGTTATGCGATCGCAGCAGACACCGGCGGATTCGTACAGCAGAAGACATTCACTGTCGACCTGTATATGCATTCGTATGAGGAAGCCTGCCGCTGGGGCGCAAGGCAGGTCCGCATCTACGTCCTGTAACACCTCTCTATTCCACAAATCACCGAGCAAAAGAGACGGATATCCGCCACGCAACGCAATGCGTTGCGTGGCGGATGCTTTTTTCTTGGAATGGGTTTGAGCGCCTTTCAAATTTATGTTATAATAACCTCACGAATCTCTAAGGAATCAAAGATTCCAAGCGCTTCGGAGAACATTGGCGGTCGAACCGTGCTGCGCTTCGGTTCTCCGCTGAATAACCTCACGATTCTCTAAGGAATCAAAGATTCCAAGCGCTTCGGAGAACACATTGTATCATCGATTCAGGCCTATCGCCCGGTGGCGTTGCCTCCCGCGTCTCGGCGTGATAGAATCGTATAATCTCCACAGCATGCACACGAATGTCGCGGCATCCTGGCCGCAGCAGATTTTTCCCTTTCCGGCGCTTTCCGGAGAGGCGTATCCGGAAAGGCAGAGAGAAATGGAATATCAGATCAATCCCGGCGCATGGGGAGCAATGTTTCCCATCCCCGCAGGCGTTGTGGACGAACATATCAAAATGGTGGGCCGCGACCAGCTCAAAGTCCTCCTATGGCTCTTCCGACACGCATCGGACGGGAAGGAGCTGGCCGACCTGTGCGCGGATACGGGCATCAAGCCGGAGGACGCGGTCGACGCCATGCAGTACTGGATCGGCTGCGGCCTGCTCATTCAAACGGGCGAGGCTCCCGCTGCCCCTATGCCGGAAAAAAAAGCGGAGCCGGAAAAGCCTGTCCTCGCGCCCATTCCCCTTTCCAAGCCGACCAGCGAGCAGATCGCCTGCCGGCTTTTAGAGGAGCCCGCGCTGAGCCTGCTGTATGCGGAGGCGCAGCAAAAGCTCGGCCGAACGATCGGATACGACGGCCAATCGACGCTGTTGATGATCCACGATCAGTATGGTTTGCCCGTCGAGGTCATCTTAATGATTCTCGAATATGCCGCCTCACAGGGAAAGACCTCCATGGCCTATATTGCAAAGATGGGCCGGGATTGGGGCGAGCGCGAAATCGATACGCTGGAAAAGGCGGAGGAGCAGCTCACCCGGCTGCGCACGGGGCAGTCGCTCTGGAATCAGCTGAAGGCTTTGACCGGCATTCACACGCCGCGCCCAACCGCCGCGCAGGAAAAATTCCTCACTGAGTGGAGCGATGAGCTTCATTTCGGCATTGATATGATCCATCTCGCCTACGAGGAGATGGCAAACCACACGGACCGCCTGAGCTTTCCCTACATGAACAAGGTGCTTCGCTCCTGGCATGAGAAGGGCCTGCTCACCCCAGAGCAGGTAGGGAAGGAAAAGCAGGCGCATCGGCAGGCGCGGGAAAAGGCCGCGCTTCCCGCACCCACCGGGAAAAAGCAGAGCTCCAGGAAGGCCGAAGCGCGCGACGCCTCCTATGATCTGGATGAGTACACGCGCCGGGCCCTGCATGAGCCGCTGGTCTATACCAAAAAGCGGCAGGATTCTAAAAAGGGGATCTAAAAGGTTTCAAACGAAAGGACGGTCGTCGGGATGCCATACGGGAAGGAAATTTACACCCAGGCGCGCAGGGAGCTTCAGCGGCGCAAAACGCAGGCGGAGCGCGAGGCACAGCGGCGCCGCGACGAGGTGGAAACAAAATACCCGGAGCTTGCCCGCATCGAACGGGAGATGGCGGAGGCTGGGCATTCGATCGTTTATGCGCTCGGCAGACCGGATGCACAGGCGTTTGTGGAAGGGCTGAAGCGGCAGAGCCTGAAAGCGCAGCAGCAGCGGCGCGAGCTGCTGCAAAAAGCAGGGTTGCCCGTAGATTATCTGGAAACGCCCTATACCTGCCCGGTTTGCAGGGATACCGGCTTCGCGGGAGGCGTGATCTGCGCCTGCCACAAAAAGCTCCTGCGCAGCCTCGCCTACCAGCAGATCAGCAGGCGCTATCCACTGGATCTCTGTTCCTTTGAGGGTTTCCGCCTCGATTATTATCCCGAAGAGGCGGACAGCCGCACAGGGCTTTCCCCGCGCAGGCGAATGGCGGAAATTTTTGAATTCTGCGTGCATTATGCAGAGGATTTCGGCTCCCACTCTCCGAGCCTTTTTCTGTGCGGCGCAACAGGGCTTGGCAAAACGCACCTCTCCCTGGCCATCGCGCGGGAGGCCATTGCAAAAGATTTCGCCGTGATTTATGGCTCCACGCAGAACCTGCTTCATGATCTGGAGGAGGAGCATTTTGGGCGCAGAAGCACGGAGGACGGCGCCACGCAGGAGATGCTGCTCTCCTGCGATCTGCTGATTCTCGACGATCTCGGCGCGGAATTCTCGACTTCCTTCACCGTCGCCGCGCTTTATAATATCATCAACTCCCGCATCAACGCGGGGCTGCCCGTTATCATCAGCACAAATCTGACGCCGGCGGAGCTGGAGGCGAAATACACGCAGCGGATCACCTCCCGCATCATCGGCTGCTATACATCCCTGATCTTCTGCGGGCGGGATATCCGCCAGCTAAAGCGGTAAAGGGGGAAGCACACATGCAAGATCAGAAAATCGACAGCGGCAGGCCCTTCGACTGGGGCCAGACAAGCAGGGACTATGCAAAATACCGGGATATTTACCCGGAGCTGCTCTATCAGAAGCTTTATGACATGGGCATCGGCAGGCAGGGGCAGCAAATTCTCGACATCGGCACAGGCACGGGCGTCCTGCCGCGCCATATGGCACGCTACGGAGCCCGGTTTACCGGGCTGGATCTCTCTGAGGAGCAGATCAATCAGGCGAGAGCTTTGACAGAGGCCGCGGGCCTCTCCGTCGATTATCTCCCCGGCGACGCGCACGAGCCGCCTTTTGAGAACCATACGTTCGACTGCATCACGGCGGTGCAATGCTGGCAGTATATGGACTCGGAGCGGGCGATCCCCGCGTTTCAGCGCGTTTTAAAGCCCGGCGGGTATCTTGCAGTCATCTATATGGCCTGGCTGCCGGATGAAAACCCGGTCGTCCAGCGCTCCATTGAAACCGTCCGCCGCTTCAATCCGGATTGGAACGGGTATGACAGGCGGTTCCAGTATTTTACCCCGAGCTGGTGCAGGGGAGGCATCCATCTGGCAGAGCTGAAAACGCTGGACGCGGCAATTCCCTTCACCCGGGAATCGTGGAACGGCCGGATGCGGGCCTGCCGCGGCGTTGGCGCTTCGCTCAACCCTGAACAGGTAGAATCGTTCAGCAGGGCGCATTTACAAATGCTGCAGGAAACGATGCCGGAGCAGTTTTCCATCCTCCACGAGATTTCCATCCTGAAATTTCAGTTTCCATAATATCGCCCCCTGTCCTTCCGGCAGGGGCAGTTTTTTCAATCAGACAAAAAGGAGTCAACAGAATCTATGGATATCATCGCACAGCTCACCTCTGAATTTCATCTGCAGCCCTGGCAGGTAGAAAATGTTGTAAAGCTCATCGATGAGGGGAATACGATTCCCTTCATCGCCCGCTACCGCAAGGAGGCGCATGGCACGCTGGATGACCAGGTGCTGCGCGAGATTGCAGAGCGGCTGGAATACCTGCGCAATCTCGATAAACGGCGTGAGGAAGTCCGCGCCTCCATTGAAGGGCAGGAAAAACTGACAGAGGAAATCGCCGCCGCGCTGAGCAAGGCGGTTACCCTTGCGGAAATTGAGGATATTTACCGCCCCTTCAGGCCAAAGCGCCGCACACGCGCCTCGATTGCCCGGGAGAAGGGGCTGGAGCCGCTCGCACAGGCGATTTTCGAGCAGCGCCCCGATTCCGGCGAGCCGCTCGTATTGGCACAGACCTTCCTTGATCCGGAAAAGAGCGTGGAAACGGCAGAGGATGCGCTGCAGGGCGCGCTCGATATCATCGCGGAGGATCTCTCCGACGACGCGAACATCCGGCGAAGGCTCCGAAACCTCTTTACCGTGTGCGGCGTGGTGCACTCCAAGGCTGCCAGGGAAGAAGATAGCGTCTATGCGCCGTATTACGATTTCAGCGCCCCCGTAGAGAAAATCGCGGGCTATCAGGTGCTGGCAATCGACCGGGGCGAACGGGAGGACTTGTTGAAGGTCAGCGTAAGCTTAGACCGCCCACGCGCCATGAGGGTAATCTCAAGCGTTGCTTTAAAAACCACTGACTCCCCCTGTACGCCCGCCGTGCAGGAGGCCGGGGAGGACGCTTACGATCGGCTGATCGAGCCCTCCATCGAGCGGGAGATCCGCTCGACGCTCACAGAGCGCGCGGCTGCGGCCGCGATTAAGGTTTTTTCCACCAACCTGCGCCAACTGCTGCTCCAGCCGCCCGTGAAAGGCAAAGTGGCCCTGGGGCTGGACCCCGGCTACCGGACGGGCTGCAAAGTCGCCGTTGTGGACGCGACGGGGCGCGTACTGGATACGGGAGTCATTTATCTTACGCACAGCGAGGCGCAGAAGGAGCAGGCGAAAACGACCCTGCACCGCCTGATTGAAAAGCACGGCGTGGAGATCATCGCCATCGGCAATGGAACCGCCTCCAAGGAGACGGAGATCTTTACGGCGGAGCTCATCAAAACCATCGATCGAAAAATCTCCTATATGGTTGTCAGCGAGGCGGGCGCCTCCGTCTATTCCGCTTCGAAGCTCGCTGCAGAGGAATTTCCGCAGTTCGACGTTTCCCTGCGCAGCGCGGTCTCCATCGCGCGCAGGCTGCAGGACCCGCTGGCGGAGCTGGTCAAAATCGATCCGAAGGCCATCGGTGTGGGCCAGTACCAGCACGATATGCCCAAAAAAGAGCTGGACAATGCGCTCGGCGGCGTGGTGGAAGATTGCGTCAATGCCGTCGGCGTGGATCTGAATACCGCCTCCCCCTCCCTGCTCGCGCGCGTCTCGGGCGTGAACAGCACCGTCGCGAAAAATATCGTCGCTTACCGGGAAGAAAACGGAGCCTACCCATCCCGCGCTGCTATCAAAAAGGTACCGAAGCTTGGCGCGAAGGCGTTTGAACAGTGCGCAGGCTTCCTGCGCGTTCCGGAGAGCAAAAACGTGCTCGACAATACCGGCGTCCATCCGGAAAGCTACGAGGCCGCAAAGGCCCTGCTGGCATTGTGCGGCTATTCCCTGGCGGACGTGTCCTCCGGCGCGATCGGGGGGCTGCAGGATCGTATCAACGCCCTCGGCGGCGAGGAGGAGGCCGCGAGGCGGCTGGAAACCGGCTTGCCGACGCTGCGCGATATCGTGAAAGAGCTCCTGCGCCCGGGCCGCGACCCGCGCGACGAGCTTCCGCCGCCGCTGCTGCGCACGGATATCATGGATATGAAGGATTTGAAGCCGGGCATGGAGCTGCAGGGGACGGTCCGCAATGTGATCGACTTCGGCGCGTTCGTCGATATCGGCGTCCATCAGGATGGGCTGGTCCATATCTCCCAAATCGCAAACCGCAGGCTGAACCATCCCTCCGAGGTGCTCAAGGTGGGCGATATTATCACCGTATGGGTGCTCAGCGTCGATGTGGCGAAAAAGCGTATTTCCCTGACGATGAAAAAGCCCGCCCAGCAGACGGCTGGCTGATTATGCGCCTTGACCATACAGGATAGAAAACGTATAATAAAAGCAAAGAGAAAAAGGGGGCCGCTTCGATGGAATACCGTAGATTTGGGGATACCATTGTGCTCTGCCTGGTGCGCGGAGAGGAGGTTCTCGCCTCGATTCGCACAGTCTGTGCCGCAGAGCAGGTGCGTCTGGCGGAAATTTCCGCGCTGGGCGCGGCGGATCATGCGGAGGTCGGCGTCTACCATCTGGCGGAAAAGCGCTTTTTGCCCCGCACGCTGGAGGGGGAGATGGAAATCTGCGCGCTGACGGGCAATGTGACACGGCGCGGTGATGAGCTTTACCTGCACCTGCACGGTTCCCTTGCCGATGCGCAGGGCAATGTATACGGCGGCCATGTCAACGAAATCCGGATCAGCGCAACGGCGGAAATTTTTATCCGCCTGCTCCCCGGCGAGGTTAACCGCCGTCTGGACGAGGAAAGCGGCATTTTTCTGATGGATTTCAACACTTAACGGCGAAAATGCGCCGACAGTGCAGCCGCCGTTTCCAGCTTTCATAACCGCCCAGCTTCTACAAAAAGGAAGGCAACTTTATGAATTTTACAACCAATGATAAGACCGGTGTTTCCGAGGGCTTTTGCCTGATCAAGACCTGTGAAAAGAAGCAGACGGCCCGGGGCGTGCCCTACCTCGACCTGGTGCTGACCGATCAATCCGGTGAAATCTCGGCAAAGCTATGGGATTATAAGGAGGAAACACAGGGCCCCTTTGCCGCAAACGATCTCGTTAAGGTCCGCGGCAGGATTGACGTCTATAATGGCGCGGATCAGCTCCGCATCGACCGGATCCGGCATGTCGTCCCCTCTGACCATGTCGATATGAGCGATTATGTCCCAAGCGCAGCGTACGATGGGGAATGGATGCTCACAGAAATCCGCGCGCTGGTCGATGCCTTTGAGAATGAGGAGCTGAAGGCGCTTGTTACGGAGCTTCTCAATGAGTATGAAGAAAAGCTGCTCTACTGGCCGGCCGCCTTCAAGCTGCACCACGCGATCCGCGGCGGGCTGTTATGCCATACGCTTTCCATCGCGCGGCTCGCGCAGGGCGTGTGCAGGGTATACCCGTTTATCGACCGGGAGCTCCTGCTCTCTGGCACAATCCTGCATGATATTGCGAAGATCGAGGAGTTCACCGTCAGCAGTACCGGGATCGCCAGCGGATATACGGCACAGGGCATGCTGATCGGGCATCTGGCCTCCGGCGCAATGGCGGTTGACCGGGCGGCGCGAAAGCTCGGCACGCCGCAGGAAACGGCGATGCTGGTGGAGCATATGCTCCTTTCCCACCATGGGGACCCGGAATTCGGCGCCGCAGTGCGGCCGATGTTTCTGGAGGCAGAGCTGCTCTCTGAGCTCGATCTGATGGATGCGCGCATCTACGAAATGGCGCAGGCGATCCAGACGACACAGCCAAACGGCTTCTCTCCGCGCCAGTGGGCGCTCGACAACCGCAAGCTCTATAACCACGCCCGACGGGAAGTAGCGCCGCGCGCCATCCTGCAGGAGCCGGACAGCTCCCCCGATTGCCCCGGGGATTGACAGCCGGGATATCCCATTCTTATACAGATCCTCCAATACAAATTATAAAAACGGATGATTGGCCGCACGCCAATCATCCGTTTTTGATTGCTTTCTGCAAATTTGCCGACTCGTTTTTCAGGTAGATACGGTGCCTTTTAATTTTTTCTTCAGATGCTTTTTCCGCAGGAAAACGATGAAAAGGCAAAATAGGATACCCGCCAGCGCTCCCACCGCATCGACGCACACATCAAAAACCCGGCATGCCCTTCCGGGAATGAAAATTTGATGCACCTCATCCGTCACGGCATAGAGGACGGTCAGCCCCCAGGAGAGCCAGGGCCGCCCGCGCCCGCAGGTGCGGTACAGCGCATGAAACAGCAGCGTCGCCAGCAGTGCAAATTCTGCCGCATGCGCCAGCTTGCGGATCACTGCGGAAGGGATCAACAAACCAACTACATCGAAAATTCTTGCCAACACACCATCGCTGAGCGACTGGGATGCAACACCTGACTGTTGGGAAAAGCTGAAAATCACCGCCATGCAGGCCGCTGCCAGTGCCCAGGAAACAATGCAGAGAACGACCTGCTTTTTTGTTTTCAACACCGTCATGAATCCAGCCGCTCCCCTTTCAGAAAGCTCACCGTACCATCCAGTGTGTGATAGGCCATACCGGAAGCATTCTTTGCCATGGCAAAAAAGCTGCTCTCCGCATACAGCGGATATACTAGAGCATTTTGGATCAGATGCGTTTCCGCCTGCTTGCACAGCCGCGTAAGCTGTTCAGACCCCGCCGTATTCATGGAAGAGATGATCTTATTATAGGCCTCCGAGCTGTAATGCAGCAGATTGCCGCTCGCACCGGATGCAAACCGGGAGAGGAACTCCACCGCCGAAGAACCGGATGCTGTTACGGGCGCAAACGCGATTTCATAATTGCCTTTCTCTACACGGGAGCGCAGCTCCGGCCGTTCTACCGCTTCCAGCCGGAGGATCAGCGTAATCCCCAGCGCGCTCTGCCAGTTCTGAATGAGCTTGCGGATCAGATCGACGTGCTCCTGCACACAGAGGATTGTAAGCGTCGCGCTTTTTTGGCCGAGCGCGCTCAGCTCGCTCTCCCAGCGCCTGCGCGCCTCGTCCGCATTGTAGGCCAGCCGCCCGATGGCACCCGCCTTCTCCCGGTAGCTTTTGCTTCCCAGCATGCAGGAAGCCGGGACGAAGCCCAGCGCCTCTTTTGTCAGGCCGGAGGCCGGCTCCAGGGCGGAGCGGTTGAGCCCCTGGCAGAGTGCGATGCGCAGGTTGCCGTTCTTGAGCAGGGAATTCCCCGCATTGAAGCAAATCGACCACGTGATATTGGGAATCTCCTGCAGTGCGATGCCGGAGCGTTCGTTCAGAGAAGTGGCCTGAGACTGCGCCAGAAGGGAAGCGTCGTATCTTCCCTCCAGTAGCTTATCGAGGCGAGATTGCCCGTCCGTGTTGATATAAAGGCTGACGGAGGCGGGCGAAACGGCCGTTTCGCCTTGGTAATCCGGATTCTTTTTCAGCAGCAGGGATTTCTCATGGTTCCACTTGGAGAGATAAAACGGCCCGTTGCAGATCAGATATTTCCGCTCCAGACCATACCGGCCCGACGTGGCCTGGAAAAAAGCCTCATCGCAGGGCATGCTCATGGGAAGTGTCAGCGCATAGAGAAACTCACTGTCCGCGCTGGCAAGCCGGATTTCCAGCGTATTGGCATCTACGGCCCGCACGCCGAGCTGGTCCAAGCCGGCAGAGCCTCTGTGGACTGCCTGCGCATTCTCGATTGCATAAAGCGCCTTTGCGGCTGCCATACCGGTTTCCGGCATAAGGGCGCGCTTCAGGCCAAACGCAAAATCCTCTGCATTGAGCGTGGTGTCGATCGTTTTCCCCTTTCCCAGCAGCTCTTCCAGCTCATCCGAATCGGCTATATGCCACTTCATGCCCTGACGCAGATGGAAGGTATAGGTGCGGCCGTCCGATGAAATATCCCACCTCTGGGCAGCCCCGGGTACGATCGCCCCCGATTCATCCAGGCGGACAAGCCCTTCAAAGCAATTGCCCGTGACCAGCCGGGCTGTGTCGTCTGCGGCGATCTGCGGGTCAAGGCAGACTGGCTCGCCGTCGATTGGATAGGCGAGATCTTTGTCCACACCGGTCTTTTTAGAGCACCCGGCGAGTGCGGTCAGCAAAAGCGCAACGGAAAGCACCAGCGCAAGGAACCGGTTTTTTGTTGTCTTCTTCACGCTTTTCTTTCCTTTCCTGTGTTTTTTCCCATCTTATCATTCCGCTGCCGGGGATACAAGGCAGTATTTGTAAACAATTCAGATCAGCAGGCGCGCAATTTCGCAACCAGCTCCTCTGTATAAGCCGGAAGCGCTCCGCTGGATGCAGCCACAAAATCCGAAAGGATCGCGCCCTGCCGGGCGCTGCGAAAGATATCCCAGCCCGCGAGCAGCCCGCTGATAAAGCCTGCGCTGAACGCGTCCCCCGCGCCTACGGTATCCACCGCCTTGGATATGCACGCATTGATCTCCCGCGTTTCCCCACGGGAATAGATGGTGCAGCCGCGCGGCCCCTTTGTCACCAGCACACAGCGCAGCCGGCCATACTGCGCGAAAAGGGAATAAACCATCTTTGCCTCTCCAGCACCGCCGGACAGAAGCGCACCGAAACGCTGTGCCTCCTCCTCGTTGAGCTTGAGGATCGTTGCATAGGGAAGGGACTTCTCCGCCATCTCACGGGGGCAAAAATCGCGGCGGATGTTCACATCGAAGAAAATATCCTGGAATGTGCATTCCTTTAAAATGCGGTAGAGCGTTTCGCAGGAGTCCTCCGCCATCTGCACCATGGAGCCGAAATAGAAAAGTGAAAAGCCCTCATTTTGAACCGAAGAAAGCACCGCATCATCGGCCGCAATATGCTGATAGCTAACGCCATCGGGGAACGAGTAACTGGGAATCCCCTGCTCATCCAGCCGGACGACCGCTGTCCCGGTCGGATAGCGCGGGTCCGTCTCCACGTATTGCAGGTTTACGCCTACGTTCGCAATCTCCTGCCGCGCCCGGCGGCCAAGTGCATCCGCGCCGACCTTGCTGTAGAGAAACGCTTCTACACCGAGCCGCGCCAGGTGCCCGGCCAGGTTAAACGGCGCGCCGCCGATCTTCGCATGCCCATCGATCACATCCCAGAGGATCTCCCCGTAGGAAAGCACCTTTTTCATCGCAGTCCGCCTCATTCCCCGCACAGCGCAAGCACCGCATGCGCCATGATTTTGGCATTGCGCAGCAGATTCTCCTCCGTGATGAATTCGTCTGCGCCGTGCATATTGTTGTCTTCTCCAGGAAACATTGCGCCAAAAGCCACGCCACCCGGGATACCGTGCACATAGGTGCCCCCGCCGATTGCCTTGCAATAGCCCGGCAAACCGGTCTGCTGTGAATAAACCTTGAGCAGCGTCTGTACAAACGGGCTGTCCGCCGGAACCCTGTGTGGCTCAGAGCCCATTGTCTTACAAATATTGAGGCCATGTGCGGCAAGCGCCTGAGACAGCTTCTGGGTAACGCCGGAAAGCGTCTCGCACAGCGGGAACCGGATGTCAGCCGCGCCCTCCAGCGTTCCCTCCCGGCACTGTAAAACGCTGAATGCGAGCGTGAGCGCCCCGGATTCCGGCTCCTGGCAGGCAAGGCCTGCGGATCCCCCATCCGTTTCCCCATAGGGGAAGAGCGTTGCAAGCCCTTTCAGCAGCGCGTACAGCCCATCCTTCTCCATGCCGGGCAGCGTGCAGAGCAGGCGGATCAGGCCGGCCAGCGCATTCTTCCCCTGCTCCGGTGTGGAGGCGTGTGCCCCGCACCCGTCAGCCAGCAAGAGGAGCCCTTCCTGCTCCTCCCGAATGGAAACGGAAATGCCTGCAGGCAGCGCTTCAGCAGCCTGCTCCGCCTCCTGCCGCGAAACACCGGATAAACAGGCCTCTGCCTGGCCGGGGACTGCGTTCGCCGCTTTGCCAGCACGAAGCCAGAGGATGCGCCGCTCTCCCTCCTGCCGGTAAGCGGCGCCAAAGCCGGCCCGCAGCATCCCCTTTTCTATATTGATGATTGGATAATCGCCGTCTGGTGTGAAGAGCATCGGCGGCATTTTTTGTTTCGTCCTGTAAAGCGCCAGATCGGAAGAGCCGTTCTCCTCATCGCTCCCCAGCAGCAGGCGCACCGGCGCGGTAAGTGGGATTTGCAGGGCACGGATAGCGCCGAGGGCAAACAGCGCCGCCACGGCAGGTCCTTTATCGTCGATCGTGCCGCGGCCGTACAGCCGCCCGTCCCGGCAGGTAAGCGCATAGGGCGGCACGGTCCAGCCCGCCCCTTCCGGCACTACATCCAGATGGCACAGGATGCCGAGCCGCGGCTCTTTCCCTTCACCCAGGTCGGCCTCCAGCATGACGTCCTCTACCATGCGCGTGCGCAGCCCCAGCGACTGCGCCAGCCGCATTCCCTGATGCAGTGCGGCGGCAGGCCCCTTTCCATAGGGCGCGCCAGCCTCCGCCTGTGTACGGAAGCTGGGAATTTCCACAAGGGAGGCGAGCGCCCCCCTCATCGCTTCGGTCTGGCGCTCCAAGTAAGCGCCAACACTCTCAATTTCCCTCAAAATGCCGGCCTCCTTTTATGCAATCGAGGTTTCTTTTTCTGCGAACCATTCCGGCGGGACGCGCTGTGCGAGCGCCTGTCCTCCAAGCGGGCCTGGAGGTCCCCCGTCTTTGCCCGTGTAGCCCATTGCATGGCAAGGATCCCCCTCCCGCGCAAAGGCGGCGTCAAGATCAACGATATCGTCAAACAGTCTTTCCCGCATCATGCGCCGGTTGATTTCCACACGGATTTTGTCTTTCTCCGGAGAGCAGTCCATCGATCCGCCGAAGGGGGAATCAGCGTGGCCCCGTGGGCGGTCATGCCGCGCTCGTGCGCGCGCCGCACCGGATTCCCGGCCGTTCCGCACGTTCTGCGCTATGATCCGGTCCGTTTTCGGCGCGTCCAGCGTGCCCGGCTGGATAAAATCGTTCGTGCCGAAACACACTACCATATATTTTATGCCGCCGAAGGCGCATACATCCCATTGAAAACGGTCCAGCGCGCTCGGGCCGAAAAAGTTTTTCAACGAAAAGAGGCTCCGGCAATCCCGCAGCAGCCGGTTCCCGGTAATCGATCGGTTGATCACCGCCGGGCACTTTATCTATAGGAAATAGTATCACATTCCATGAGATAGATACAAGGGCGCCCGTCCGGCATGACAGAAAAAAATGTGAACATTATTCACAATATGCTCTTTTTTTTAATTCTAATAGTATAATTATGCAAAAAATAACAGATACTAGCAACAGAAAGGCGGTGGGGGGAATGCTTGCAACACATCTGCGTCTGCTCAGGGAAAAAAACGGCCTCACGCAAAAGCAGGTCGCGGACATGCTGAATATTGATCGCTCTACCTACGCCTATTATGAGTCCGGCAAAACAAGGCCCGATATCCTCACCATAGCAAAGCTTGCCCGCCTTTACCGCATCAGCACGGATTTTCTGCTGGATGTGAAGCTTCCCTCGCTTCAAATGGAGCTGCGCGATGAGCGCGCGGAGTATCAGGGCGCATCAAGCACCTGCGTGAAATATCTTTCCGACCTGTCCAAGGACGAACAGGATCTGATCCTTTTCTACCGTCAGCTGGAAGATAAAAAAAGCGCTTTCCGGCGGCTGCAAACGCTCTACGACGAAGAGCAGACGCTGCGCAAGCAGGAGGAGGAGGAATTTCTTGCCGCCTTGGGGGACCGCCTGAAGGGGAAAGCAGGAGATTGATCCCGACTAAAAAATAAGATTCGGCCTGATACACCATCGAACACGCACAATCGGCAAAAAGATTGTGCGTTTTTCTTTCGTTTTTACATGCGCATGCTCTTGACAGGCATCAAGATGTGCTATATAATAGCAATCGCTACACAGGGATTCCACTATATCTAGTGTGTCGCCAAATATATTTCAACTATATATATTATTACTTTCACACAAGAGGAGCTGGGCGCATGTTAACGAAAATCATCAAACGTGACGGGCGGGAAGTTGACTTCTCCATTGAAAAAATTGCAAACGCAATTTTTAAAGCTGCGCAGTCCATGGGCGGCAAAGACTACGAAGAGTCTCTTTCCCTGGCAAACCAGGTAGTAGATTACCTGGAAAAGAGGGGTATCCAGAAGCCGACAGTGGAGCAGGTCCAGGATGCGGTTGAAAAGGTCCTGATTGAAAACGGACATGCCCGTACCGCGAAGGTCTATATCCTGTACCGTGCGGAACGCTCTCGCGTACGCGAGATGAATACCCGCCTGATGAAAATCTATGAAGGGCTCACCTTTAAAGACGCAAAGGATAACGATATCAAGCGCGAAAACGCCAATATCGACGGTGATACCGCGATGGGCACGATGCTCAAATACGGCTCCGAGGGCGCGAAGCAGTTCAATGAGCTGTTTGTCCTCAACCCGGAGCATTCCAAAGCGCATCATGAGGGCGATATCCATATCCATGATCTCGACTTTTTAACGCTAACCACCACCTGCTGTCAGATCGATATCATCAAGCTCTTCAAGGGTGGCTTCTCCACCGGCCACGGCTATCTGCGTGAGCCCAACGATATCGCCAGCTATTCCGCGCTCGCCTGTATCGCCATCCAGTCCAATCAGAATGACCAGCACGGCGGTCAGAGTATTCCGAATTTCGATTACGGCATGGCGCTCGGCGTGGCGAAGACCTACGCAAAGCTCTATCGCCGCAACATGAGCAAGGCGCTCGAATTATTGGCCGATCTGGACAATTCCTGCGAAATCGCGGATACAGTCTGCAAGCGTATCAAAGAGGAGAGCGGCCGGACCCCCAAGCTTGCCAATGACAACGGCTATCAGGAGGCGGAAGCAAAGATCCTGCAAAGCGACTATCATCTCGATGAGGCAGTCGTCAGGCGTGCGCAGGAGTTTACGCTGCGCCGCACGGTCAAGGAGACGGACCGCGCCACCTATCAGGCGATGGAGGCGCTGGTGCACAATCTTAACACCATGCATTCCCGCGCCGGCGCGCAGATTCCCTTCAGCTCCATCAACTACGGCATGGATACCTCCCCGGAGGGCCGTATGGCGGTCAAGAACGTCCTGCTCGCTACGGAGGCGGGGCTTGGCAACGGCGAAACGCCGGTATTCCCGATCCATATCTTCCGCGTCAAGGAGGGCGTCAGCTACAATCCCGGCGATCCGAACTACGATCTGTTTAAGCTTGCCTGCCGCGTGTCGGCCAAACGCCTGTTCCCGAATTTCTCCTTTATGGACGCGCCGTTCAACGCGCAGTATTACGTGGAGGGGGACTACGATACAGAAATCGCCTATATGGGCTGCCGCACCCGCGTGATGGGAAATGTTTACGATAAAACACGTCAGACGACAGGCGGCCGCGGGAATCTGAGCTTTACCTCGATCAACCTTCCCCGCCTTGCGATCAAGGCGCATGGCAATATCGACCTCTTCTTTGAGGATCTCGACCGTAAGATCGACCTGGTGATCGACCAGTTGCTCGAGCGCCTGGAGATCCAGTCGAAGAAAAAGGTCCGCAACTATCCCTTCCTGATGGGACAGGGCATCTGGATCGATTCCGGTGAGCTTGGCCCGGATGAAGAGGTGCGTGAGGTGCTCAAACACGGCACGCTCTCCATGGGCTTCATTGGCCTTGCGGAAACGCTGAAATCCCTGGTTGGCGCACACCACGGCGAGAGCGTCGAGGCGCGCAATCTCGGCCTCGAGATCATTGCCCACATGCGCAACCGTATGGATGAGGAGTCGGAAAAGACCGGGCTCAATTTCACCCTGCTCGCAACGCCGGCGGAAGGCCTTTCCGGCCGCTTTGTCCGCATGGATAAGGAACGCTATGGCGTGATCGAGGGCGTTACGGACCGCGCGTACTATACGAACTCTTTCCACGTTCCGGTTTATTATCCGATCTCCGCTTTCGATAAGATCAAGATCGAAGCGCCCTATCACGAGCTGACCAACGCCGGCCACATCTCCTATATCGAAATGGACGGCGACCCGACGGAAAATCTCGACGCCTTCGAAGCGGTCATCCGCTGCATGAAGGAAAATAATATTGGCTACGGCTCCGTCAACCATCCGGTCGATCATGATCCGGTCTGCGGCTACACCGGCATTATCAACGACGAGTGCCCGAAATGCGGCCGCCATGAGGGTGACGGCAATCCCGATTTTGAACGCATCCGCCGTATCACCGGCTATCTGGTCGGTACGCTCGATCATTTCAACGACGCCAAGTATGCGGAAGTGATGGATCGCGTCAAGCATTCCATTGGCACAGGCGCAGGGGAGTTTGAGCAGGTCTGATGGATACGATGGAAACTCCTCTGCGGCTTGCGGGTGTCATCCGCGAGTCGATCGTGGACGGCCCGGGCTGGCGCTTTGTCGTCTTCGCACAGGGCTGCCCACACCACTGCCCCGGCTGCCAGAACCCGCAGACACATGATTTTGAAGGCGGCTACGACAGCAAGGTCGGCAATCTGATCATTGAGATCAAAAAAAATCCGCTCCTCTCCGGCGTGACCCTGAGCGGAGGCGATCCGTTCGCACAGGCAGAACCCTTCGCTGTCCTTGCCTCTGAGGTGCACAAGCTGGGCCTGAATGTCGTCACCTATACGGGCTGGACCTATGAACAGATCGTCGATGGGTTTGATTCCCATCCCGGCTGGAAAGAGCTTCTGGCGGAAACGGACGTACTTGTGGATGGGCGGTTCCTCTTGGAGGAAAAGTCTCTGGCGCTTCTGTTCCGCGGCTCGCGTAACCAGCGCACCATTAATGTAAAGCAGTCCCTGGAAGAAGGCAGGGCGGTGGAATGCGATCTGCGGGATGGTATACCTGCTTGATAGCCGGAGCATTGGAAAACAGAATGCAGAAATTGACCGGCGCCGTTTGAAACGGCGCCGGTTTTTTTCCGCTTTGCAGAGGGGCTGTTGCATATGGGAACCTATGGATTGTACTTCTTTGCAAGTGGTTATATGGTATGCTATAATCTTTACGACGGAAACAAATCAAATTTGGAGGGCAAAAGCATGGAAAAGCGCATTTTCGATAAACTCGGATTTGAGACCTCGCTTTTGGGGCTGGGCTGCATGCGTTTTCCGCAGAAGGACGGCAAAATCGACCGTGCGGAGGCGGAAAAGCTGGTAGACGCCTCTATTGCGGGCGGGATCAATTACTTCGACACCGCTTATGTGTATGGAGACGGCGACTCGGAAAATGCGGTACGCCGCACGCTGGTGGAGCGTTATCCACGCGAACGCTTCTATCTTGCAAACAAGCTCCCCATGTGGCTTCTTCCGGAGGGGCATACGCCGCAGGAGCTGCTGGAAACGTCGCTCAGGCGAACAGGCGTTTCCTATTTCGACAATTACCTGCTGCATAACCTCAATCAGGAAAATTGGGAGATCTGCAAAAAGGAACGCTTGGTCGACTTTATCCTCGCGAAAAAGACGGCGGGAATCGTGCGGAACGCCGGCTTCTCCTTCCATGATGCGCCAGAGGTCTTAAACGAAATCCTCCATGCAGGAGACTGGGATTTCGTTCAGCTGCAGATCAATTATTACGATTGGGAGACCGCCCAGCGCGCCAGAGAGCAATATGAAATGGTGACTGAGCATGGGATTCCCTGCATCATCATGGAGCCTGTGCGCGGCGGCGCGCTCGCCTCGCCGCATCCGGACGTCGTCTCTCTGCTCCGCGGCGTTGCCCCAGCGGCAAGCCCGGCCTCCTGGGCGCTTCGGTTCGCCGGAAGCCTGCCCAACACGGCAGTTGTACTCAGCGGCATGTCCACCATGGGGCAGGTGGAGGAAAACCTCCGGCTCTTCGGCGATTTTCAGCCGCTGTCCGAGGCAGAAAGGGAATTGCTCCATCAGGCGGTCTCCCTTCTGGAGAGCCTTCCGCTGATCCCCTGCACCGTCTGCAATTACTGTAAAGACTGCCCGAAGGCCGTTCGGATTTCGAGCGCCTTTGATGCGTATAACAGCTGCCTCCGCTTTGACAAGATGGCCGATTTACAGCAGCGGATTCAGGGGCTGCATATTCCGGACTGCATCGAATGCGGCAAATGCGAGGGCCATTGCCCACAGCATATTGCGATCCGAAGTGAGCTGAAAAAGATACTTGCGTGCGCAGAAGCATCGGTGTAACCACGCCGGTCACATCGGACTTTCCGTTTATCATAATAAAACGATGCCGGTAAAACCCGGCATCGTTTTTATCATATTTTTGAATATATCCCCATAGAATCAGCCGCCCAGATACGCCTTGCGCACCTGCTCATTGTTGCGCAGTTCCTCAGAGGTGCCGCTCATTGTGATATTGCCCGTCTCCATAACATAGACGCGGTTCGCGATCTGCATGGCCATCTTCGCATTCTGCTCCACCAGCAGGACTGTCACGCCGCTCCTGTTGACATCCTGAATGATCTGGAAGATCTCCTCCACCAGCAGCGGGGAAAGGCCCATGGAAGGCTCGTCGAGCAGCAGCATCTTGGGGTTGCTCATCAGTGCGCGCCCGATGGCCAGCATCTGTTGCTCGCCGCCGGAAAGCGTGCCCGCAACCTGCTTGCGGCGCTCCTTCAGCCGCGGCAGCCGCTGGAAAATACGTTCAAATTCGTCACTGAGCTTACCGCGGTCCTTGCGGGCATAGGCGCCCATCTCCAGATTTTCCTGCACAGTCATATGGGAGAAGACGCGGCGCCCCTCCGGGACCTGGGCCAGCCCAAGCCGGATGATTTTATGGGCGCTTGTCGTGCACAAATTGGCGCCGCAGAAGGTGATCTCCCCGCTTTTTGGCTTCACAAGGCCGGAGATGGCATGCAGCGTGGTCGTCTTCCCCGCGCCGTTGGCGCCGATCAGGGTAACGATCTCGCCCTCGTTTACCTCAAAGGAAATCCCCTTGATAGCATGGATCGCGCCATAGTAAACATCCAGATTCTGAACAGAAAGCATCGAATCCATATTATTCCCCTCCCAGATATGCGGCGATCACCTTGGGGTCCTTCCGGATTTCCTCCGGCGTTCCCTCGGCAATGATCCGGCCGTAATCAAGCACCACAAGGTGCTCGCAGATACCCATGACAAAGCTCATGTCATGCTCGATCAGCAGAATAGAGAGGCCAAATTTATCGCGGATGAGGCGGATCGTTTCCATCAGCTCTTTCGTCTCCGTCGGGTTCATACCGGCTGCGGGCTCATCCAGCAGGAGCACCTTCGGGGAAGTTGCCAGCGCACGGGCGATTTCCAGCTTGCGCTGCTGGCCGTAAGGAAGGTTCCTCGCCATTTCATAAGCCTTATCGTTAAGGCCGAGCACCTCCAGCAGGGCATGCGCCTTGTTGGAAATCTCCTTTTCCTCCCTGCGATAGGAGGGCAAGCGGAAGATGCCAGCGATAAGAGAATATTTCATCCTGCTGGTCATTGCGGTTTTTACATTATCAAGCACGGTTACATCCTTAAACAGGCGGATATTCTGAAACGTGCGGGCGATGCCGTTCTGTGTGATCTGATAGGTCTTCTTGCCGACGATACTGTTGCCTTCCAACTCGATTTCTCCGTTTGTAGGATAGTAAACGTCTGTCAAAAGGTTAAACACCGTGGTTTTGCCCGCTCCGTTCGGCCCGATCAGGCCAATGATCTCTTTCTCGTGCAGGCGGAAGTGGACGCCCTCCAGGGCCTTCAGGCCACCGAAGGTGATGCCTAAGTTTCGCGTTTCCAGTACGGCTTTATTCTCTTCCATGGCTCAGGCCTCCTTTCCGGGCGCGCCGCCTGCCGGAGGCGTGCTGATATCCTTCTTTTTTTCCTTGAACAGCTTTCCCACGATCTTTCGCACGGAAAACTCATGCGTCCCGAGCAAACCAGTGGGTTTGAAGAGCATGACGATGATCAGCACGAGGGAATAGATCAGCATGCGCTTGTCCGCGAAGGAACGCAGCAGTTCGGGCAGTAGTGTGAGCACGGTAGCGGAGCAGACAGACCCTGTGATGGATCCCATGCCGCCGAGCACAACCATAATCAAAATTTCGACGGAATAGTTGAAATCAAATTTGCTGGGATCAAGCACGCCGATATAATGTGCGTAAATGCCGCCCGCGACGCCCGCGAAAAACGCCGCCACAACAAATGCGAGCAATTTATAATAGGTGGTATTGATACCGGATGCCTCCGCCGCGATTTCATCCTCCCGGATGGCGATGACCGCGCGCCCGTGGCGGGAGCGAATGAATGCGAGAATTGCCACCACCGTAAGCATCGCCACGGCAAAGGTGTAGATGAGCAGCGTATAGTCGCCTGTTATATAAGGGATCCCGGTAAGCCCGGCCGCGCCGCCCGTGAAATCCACCGCGAGGATCAGTACGCGGATGATTTCACCGAAGCCCAGGGTGATAATCGCCAGATAGTCTCCGCGCAGGCGCAGCGCGGGCACGCCGATGATCACGCCGAAGATCGCGGCCACCAGGCCGCCGAAAATCAGGCCGAGCGGAAAGGAGATTGAGATCGGCAGTCCGGAATGCATCGTAAACAATGCCGCAGAATAAGCGCCCACGCTCATGAAGCCCGCATGGCCGAGCACAAGCTGCCCCAAAAAGCCGGTTACAAGATTCAGGCTGACCGCCAAAATGATATTGATGCCGATGAGCACCAGAATGCCGGAGTAGTAGGAATTGATTACACCCGTCGCAACGGCTCCCATGATCGCGGCAAAAAGGATTGCCACCCAGAGGATGCTGAAGAGATAGGAAAGCTTTCGTTGTTTTGACATGTCGCGCGCCTCCCTCAAACCTTTTCCTGCACGTTCTTACCGAGAAGACCGGCAGGTTTGACAAGCAGGACGAGAATCAGGATGCCGAACACAACCGCGTCCGAAATCTGAGAACCGCCCGCAGCAATCGTCAGGCTCTCCGCTACGCCGAGGATATAGCCGCCCAGCATCGCGCCGGGAATATTGCCGATGCCGCCGAGAACAGCCGCGACAAAGGCCTTCAAGCCAAGCATGCCGCCCATGTAGGGGGTGATTTGATGGAAGGTATTGCTGTACAATACAGCGCCTACCGCCGCGAGTGCGGAGCCGATGGCAAAAGTAAACGCAATCGTGGAATTCGTATTGATGCCCATGAGCTTTGCCGCTCCGGCATCTTCGCTGGTAGCGCGCATCGCCTTGCCCATTTTGGACTTATTGACGACAATTTCCAGAACAATCATCATAACGATGGAAGTCAGGATATTCAAGACTGTGCTGAAGCTCAGCTGCAGGCCGCCAAGCGTAACCACCTTGCTGGAGAACATCACGGGCATGGATTGGGCGCTTGATGAAAAACCGAGCTGAAAGAGATTCTGCAGGAAAATGCTTACGCCGATCGCCGTGATCAGCAAAGACAGGCGCGGCGCATCCTTGACCAGCAGACGGTGGTACGCGAGCCGCTCAATGACGACACCCAGCAGGGTGCAGAATGCAATCGACAGGATAACCGCCGCCCAGAGCGGCAGGCCGAGTTGCACCATTACGACGAATACGACGTATCCGCCGACCATAATGATATCGCCATGTGCGAAATTAATGAGCTGGATAATGCCGTATACCATGCTGTAGCCCAAGGCCACCAGCGCGTAAATGCTGCCAAGGCCAAGGCCGTTGATCATTTGGATGAGAAAATCCATAAACGCACCTTCCTACTTACAGGCCTCCCCTCACAACCGGGGCGCCCTTTATCATTTCACAAACCCGCCTTTCCCGTCTTTTCCCCTGAGCCAAGAGAATGCATTCCCTTTGCTCAGCGGGGAAACCACGCTGCGGGCCGGGCCTGACGGCCCGGCCCGCAAACGCAAAACGCTCACGGCAGCTCTTTTTTAGTTCGATTTCTTTGCAAACGTCTCCTCATACTTGTAGGCGCCGTTGTCAATCTTGATGATGATCGCCGTCTTGACCGGGTTGCGGTTTTCATCGAAATGCATCTGGCCGGTCAGGCCATTGTACTCCAGCTTGGCAAGCGCGTCAATGATCGCCTGCTTATCGGTGGAACCGGCATTTTTAATCGCCTCAACCATCATATAAGCTGCGTCATAGCCGAGAACGGAGAACTGGTTGGGCTCCATATTGTATTTTGCCTTGTAATTCTTGATAAAGTTCTGAACGCGCTCATCCGTGCTCTCCGCTGTATACTGGCTGCAGTAGTATGCGCCGTTGACTGCGTCCATATTGGAGGCGTCGATCTTGCCGATTACGCCGTCCCAGCCGTCCGCTCCGATCAGCTGCGCGTTCATTTTGATTTCCTTTGCCTGAACGGCAATCAGGGCCGCGTTTTCATAATAAGTCGGGACGAAGAGGACCTCCGGATTCTTTGCATTGATATTGGTCAGCTGGGCCTTGAAATCAACGACCTTGCTGTTTGCATAGCCTTCGTCCGCAACAATCGTAATGCCGAGCTTTTCAGCGATGGCCTTAAAGGAATCCCGCAGGCCCTTGGAATAGTCGTCAGAGGTATCGTAGATAATCGCAGCAGTCTTCTTACCGAGCTTCTGGGCATAGTTCGCCATGATCTCGCCCTGCTCTGGGTCGGTGAAGCAGACGCGGAATACGTTTTTGCCGGATTCCGTAACGTTGAGCGCGGTAGCCGTAGCCGTCAGAATCGGGATATTATCCTGCTGGGAGGCTTTTGCAACCGCAGCAGCCGGTTTGCTGGTCACGTCGCCGATGATAGCGACGACCTTATTCTGGTTGACAAGCTTGCGGTAGGCGTTGGTGGCCTCCGTTGCATCGCCCTTCTCGTCTTCATAAACATATTTGATCTGCTTGCCGAGCACGCCGCCCGCCTTATTGATTTCTTCAAAGGCAAGCTGCACGCCGTTATTCGTCGCAATGCCATAGACGGATACATTACCCGTCAGGGGCGCAAGGCCGCCGATAACGATCTGATCGCCTGTGCTTCCTTTGTCGTCCCCATTCTGGCAGCCCGCCAGAGGAAGGGCGGCCAGAACGCATACCATCAATGCTGCCAACAAACGCTTCTTCATAAACTTTTTCCTCCCTGTTTCATTTTTACCTGAACCGGATCTGCAAAAACAAAAAAAGCAGTATGACCCTTTTGTCACACGCTCCCTTGCCTGCACCACACCCACTTCAGATATTTATTGTAATTATACTATACCACTTTAAAGTTTGCAATAAAGGAGCTTCAAAAATTCATGCCGTCTACGCAATATTTCCGTTTTCCCCTTCTTTTGTGCTGAAAACGGGGGGGTTCTTTGTGAATATTGCAGAAAAAACGGCACTGGCATCCCCATTGCGCCGGATCTGCCCATGCCGTTTTACCTGATATTTCCGATCTTTTTTGCAACTTTTCAGCCTGCTTTGCCCATTGCGGCGAGCGGATCGGTGACCGTACCGTTGACGCGCACTTCAAAATGCAGGTGCGGATCGTCTTTCATTTCCACAGGGATCTCCCCGACTTTTCCGATCACATCGCCCATTTTAACGCTGTCGCCCTTTTTCACATCCGGCTCCTTTTGCAGGCCGCAGTAAGAGGCCTTCATACCGTTGCCGTGATCGATGGTCACGACCCATCCCCACATGCTGTCGTTCTCCACGGAAAGCACGGTCCCGGCACTGACAGCCTTGACTTCGTCACCCTTTTTCGCCGCAAAGTCAATCCCGTTGTGTACACGCCAATCGCCCATGGTTTTCGATTCCACCATCTCGCCGTTGCTGAAATCCTTATTGATTTTTGTACCCAGGGGCAGCATAAAGTATTCCGTCTTCGTCTCCTGCACCGAAGGGGCCTGCGTCTCGGCCTTTTGGGTTTCCCTCTCGTCGGCAACGCCGGTGGCCGGAACGTTCGCAGGCGCTTCCTGCGTCTGGACGGGCGCTTTCGTCGTACGCGCCTCGATCTGTGTATTTCCTGCGCCGGAAATATCCTGCGTTGTCGGCGCGCGGCCCTGCAATGCGCCCCAAACGCCTAGGCCTACGGCGAGCAGGCAGCAGCCCAGCGCAATATAGAAGCCTTTCCCGCCGATTTTTGTTTTCTTTCTTGTGTATTTATAATCGTTCTTGATCATCATCGCACCTCCGCCTTTATTCTGGCCTCGCGGAGCAAAGTTTATACAATGGCTTTTTCTTGTTGGAAGGGGAAAAATATGTTATACTTTTTTCAATTGAAATCGAACTCCAAATTTTAAAGGAGGAATTTGTCCATGCTGACAGACATTGAAATTGCACAGAGCGCCTCCCTTCTTCCCATCACGCAGATTGCACAGCGGCTCGGGATTGATGGGGAAGAGCTCGAGCCCTACGGCCGCTATAAGGCGAAGCTCTCTCCGGCCATTATGAAGCGCCTCTCCGGAAAGCCGGACGGCAAGCTGATTCTTGTGACCGCCATCAACCCCACGCCCGCCGGCGAGGGGAAGACGACGACGACGGTTGGCCTGGGGGAAGCGATGGCAAAGCTTCATAAAAATGCGGTCATCGCCCTGCGGGAGCCTTCTCTCGGCCCCGTTTTCGGCATCAAGGGCGGAGCGGCAGGCGGCGGATATGCGCAGGCTGTCCCCATGGAGGATATCAACCTCCACTTTACCGGCGATATGCATGCCATCACCGCAGCGAACAATCTGCTGTGCGCCTGCATTGACAATCATCTCCAGCAGGGGAATCCGCTCGGCATCGACCCGCGCCGTATCGTATTCAAGCGCTGCATGGATATGAACGACCGCGCGCTGCGGCACTGTATCGTGGGCCTGGGCGGAAAGGTCAACGGCGTGCCGCGGGAAGACAGCTTCCAGATCACGGTGGCGAGCGAAGTTATGGCGATCCTCTGCCTGGCGGACGATCTTATGGATCTCAAGAAACGGCTTGGCCGTATCCTCGTGGCCTATCAATACGACAATTCCCCCGTCTATGCAGATGATCTGGGCGTAACGGGCTCCATGGCTGCGCTGTTGAAAGACGCAATCAAGCCTAACCTCGTACAGACGCTCGAAAACACGCCCGTCCTGATGCACGGCGGCCCATTCGCCAATATCGCACATGGCTGCAATTCCGTCACGGCGACGCGCCTTGCCCTCAAGCTCGGCGATTACTGCATCACAGAGGCGGGCTTCGGATCCGACCTCGGCGCAGAAAAATTCTTCGATATCAAATGCCGCTACGCCAACCTGCGGCCCAGCGCGGTGGTCGTCGTCGCCACGCTGCGCGCGCTGAAATACAACGGTGGCGTTCCCAAAGCGGAGACAGCAGCGGAAAACCTGGACGCCCTGCGCGCAGGTCTCGTCAACCTCGGCGCACACGTCGAAAATATGCAAAAATTCGGCATCCCCGTCGTGGTGGCGATCAACCGGTTCCATACGGATACGGATGCGGAAATAGCGCTTCTCGCAGAATATTGTGCATCGCTTCAGGTGGAATATGCGCTCAGCGAAGTCTTCGCCAGGGGCGGCGAAGGCGGCATTGAGCTTGCGCAGAAGGTTCTGGAGGTCTGCGAACAGCCCTCCGCATTCCATTGCCTGTATGAGACGGACCGCCCGATTCCGGAAAAAATCGAAACAATTGCCCGGGAGATCTACGGCGCGGACGGCGTAACCTTTACTGCGCAGGCGGAAAAGCAGATCCGGGAGATTGAAGCGCTCGGGCAGGACCGCCTGCCCATCTGCATGGCAAAAACACAGTATTCGCTCTCCGGCAATCCCGCGCTGCTCGGCAGGCCGTCTGGATTTACGATTACGGTGAAAAGCGTTTCCCTCTCCGCAGGCGCTGGCTTTATCGTCGCGCTGACGGGCGATATCATGACGATGCCCGGCCTGCCAAAAACCCCAGCCGCCAACAGCATCGACGTGGATGCGGCAGGAAACATTGCCGGCCTGTTTTAGCGCAAAAAAATTTGCTTCCGATCCTTTTTCGCCAAAATCTTTGTAGGTTTCCACAATGAGGCGGGTAAAATACCCGTCTCATTTTTTGCTTTTCTCCAAAAAACGTGTCGTTTCGCCTTGACGCTCCGTGTGGAACCTGTTACAATTTTAAAGAAATCGGATCTTTTCCGACCGAGACTTGATTGACTGGAAGAAAGGGTTGGCCGCATGGAAAATCAGGAAAAATACGAAGTCTTCCGCCGGGCTTACCCGGCCTTTTATTACCATGGGTTTTCCCTTTCTCTTAAGGGAGAGGAAATCCATATATGCTATGAGTTTGAAATTGAAAACCTCTGCCGGTTTCGCCCCACTTTGCGGATTGATACGGCAGCACTGCAAATGAAAAACGCGCCCGACTCGCAGGCCGCGCGGCGGATCCTCTTCAGCCTTGGCATGGTGGAGCTGATCAGCTATTGGAAATGCGCCTGCCCGCCGCGTGTGGTCGTGGAGTGCGGCGGCCTGGATGAGGAGGACCGCGCCTTCTGGAAAAAGCTCTATTTCAACGGCCTTGGGGAATTTTTCTACCGCAACGGAATCGACGCCGATTCCGATTCCTTCCTGACAATTGAATCGCCGCGGGCCGAGCCGGTTCCCGCCGAACCATTCTGCAACGCACATTTGAATTTGATTCCTGTTGGAGGCGGCAAGGATTCCTGCGTCACGCTGGAGCTGATGCGGGAATTCCACGCACAAAATCGCCTGTTTATGGTCAATTTTCAGGAAGCGCGCAATCAATGCGCGCTGGCGGCCGGCTATACGGAGGATGATATGATCCATATCCTGCGCACAATTGATCCGGCGCTGCTGGAACGCAACCGCGAGGGTTTTCTCAACGGGCACACGCCCTTCTCGGCGATCGTCGCATTCTTAAGCTTTTATATCGCTTATCTGATCGGGGCGGAGCATATCGTGCTCTCCAATGAATCAAGCGCCAATGAGGGCAATCTCAGCGGCTCCTCCGTCAACCATCAGTATTCCAAATCCTTTGCATTTGAGCATGACTTTCAGGCATATGCGCGTAAAAACCTGATGCCGGACATTCATTATTTCAGCCTTCTGCGGCCCTTCAACGAGCTGCAGATTGCAAAATATTTCGCCGGCCGGCCGCAGTATCACGCGGTTTTCCGCAGCTGCAATGCGGGCAGCAAGCGCAATGTCTGGTGCTGCAGCTGTGCGAAATGCCTGTTTGTCTGCGGGATTTTGTCGCCCTTCCTGCCGCCGGAGCAGCTTTCTGCCATCTTCGGGGAAAATCTGCTAGAGAAAGGCGGCCTGCGGGAAATTTTCGACGGTCTGGTAGGCTTTTCGCCGGTAAAGCCCTTTGAATGCGTCGGCACGCAGGAGGAAATCCGCTTTGCGCTCGCTCTTACGCTCCGGCAATACCAGGCGCGCGGCGAAGCCCCGCCAACCCTGCTTCAATATTATGCGCAGCACATCAATTGGAAAGCAATCGCTGCGGATGACAGCCTCCTCCGGGCCTGGAATCCACAGCATGAGATTCCGGCTGTTTTTCAGCCTGATATAAAGGAGATGTACGATTATGCCGCAGGCATTGCTTGATTACCTCGCCCCAAAACGAATTCTTCTGCTCGGCTTCGGCCGGGAAGGGCAGTCCACTTATCGATATATCCGCCACCATTTCCCGGAAAAGGAGCTCGCAATTGCGGACCAGAATCCGGTGACGTTGGAGGATGCGCATGTTACCCTGCATTGCGGACCCCGCTATCTGGAGGCGGTCAACCACTATGACCTCGTTATGAAAAGCCCTGGGATCACGGTGCGGAATCTGGAGCTTTCCTCATCGGTCGAGATGACCTGCCAGCTCGACCTGTTTCTGCGCTTTGCGCGCTGCCACGTGGTCGGCGTAACCGGGACGAAGGGAAAGACGACGACCTCTACGCTGATCTATTCCATCCTGCAGGCTGCCGGAATGGAGAGCTGCCTGATCGGCAATATCGGCGTGCCGGTTTTTGAAGATATCGAGGCTTCGGAGACGATGACGGCCGTGGTGGAGATGTCCTCCCACCAGCTGGAATTCGCCTCCTGTTCTCCTCATGTGGCTGTGCTGACGAACCTATACCCAGAGCATCTGGATCACTATAACGGCTTTGCAGGCTACGCAAACGCCAAGCTGAATATCGTCCGCCATCAAAAGGCGGGGGATTTCTTCCTCTGCAACGATCAGCAGGATCTGAGTGAATTCATCGATTTGTCTACCCTCCCCGCTCAAGTACTCCGAATCGGTGAGAAGGGGGACACACCCTTCCTGCGGAAGCTTTTGTATTGCAACCCGCATCTCAAGGGCGAGCACAACCGCCAGGATATCCGCTTTGCGGCCGAGGCGGCGCAGTGCCTCGGCGCCAGCAGGGAAGCAGTCCTGCAGGGGATCGAGCATTTTAAGGGGATCGAGCACCGCATGGAATATGTGGGCGAGTATAAAGGCATCTCCTTTTATAATGATTCCATCGCTACCATCCCGCACGCGGTCATGTGCGCGATCGATGCGCTCGAAAATGTGGATACGCTGATCTTCGGCGGTATGGACCGCGGCCTTGATTATACGGCCTTTGAAGAAGCACTCGCGTCCTCCTCCGTCCGCAATCTGATCGGCCTGCCGGAGACCGGGCATCAGCTTTTGGATACGCTTCGCACCTGGGGGACGGGGAAAAACCTCTTCCGGGCCGAGGATATGCAGCAGGCGGTAAAGGCGGCGTATACGTATACCCGGCCGGGCATGGTCTGCCTGTTTTCGCCCGCCGCATCCAGCTATAACGTATACAAAAATTTTGAGGAAAAGGGCCGGCATTATAAAGACCTGGTCTGTGCCTACGGAGAGGACGTTTCGGGTGATGAATGATTGCGCCTCCCCCGATGCGTCCAGGAGCGTCTGCGCAATGCCGGGAACCGCACGCGAAATGCTCGCCCGCGAGAAGGAGGTCTCCGCTTATATCGAGGCGCTGACGCTCACCCAAAAATGCGCGGCGGAAGCGTTCTGCACCGGGCTGGCCTTGGCGCAGGAGCGATGGGACGGCCAGGATGCCGCGGCTTCCGCCGCCTGCTCCAGATGTATTACACGCTTCCTCCTGCATAAAACATGCAAAAATACACTGACGGATACGATCCGGCAAAACGAAATTTTGCGCACGGCGGTTTTTGGGCGGCTCAATACGTATCAATACAGCCTGATTTTCCTGATGAAGCGTTTGATCCGCTTGAACGATCTCTCGCTGACGAAGAAAATCTTGGAGCTGCTTGCTGCCAATCCCTACCGCGACGATACTGCAAAAGCTTATGAAAGCCGCTGGTCGCTTGCTTTTTTGATCGGTGAGGTGCTCAGGGCTCCGGCGGATTATCTGTGTCTGGAGCCGGCCAGCCTTGATTTACTGAAAGACACGCAAAAAGAGGCAGAAATCGGTCAGGAAAATTGAATCAAGTGGCAGAACCCGCTCAAATTACCGCCATTTATGGCTGGCAGCATCCGAAAATCAGAGGAAGCGTCCAAAATGACCAAAAATCAGCCGGCACGTCTGTCCGTCAGTTTCTGTGTTTTGGCAAGCGCTTTATCCATTAGCCAGACATTTGCTTTTTCTCCGCTTGGCGGCCTCTTTCCCCCACAACTATTGGAACAATTTTGGCTGTGTTTTTCTATCTCAGCATACGCCTGACGGCTGCCGCAATTGTATTATTCCTGATTGATGCGGGAAAAACAGAGCAGCGCAAGGGCTTTGCGGTTGCGGCCGGAGGAATCCCTGCCCTTGCCTTCCTGTCACAGCCTGCGATGAGCTTTCTCTATAGCCTGGACGGCTCCGTATGGTACTAAGCCGCTTTTGCTGCCGTAACCGCAGTGTTCAGTGTCCAGACGGCACTTGCCCTTTTCATTTTTCAATATATAAGAGCCAGTAACAAAGGCGTCGAGGTTGCGCTTTTGGCCGTTTTGGCATTGATGAGCGTTTTCCATATCGCCTCGCAGAGGCCTTAGTCAAACAAAACGCAAGAAGCCCTCAGAAATGCCTATTCTGCTTAGTTTTCCATACTTTCCACAAAGTTTTCCACCTCGGACTGTGGAAAAGAAAGAAAAAACGCGAATAAAAGAAACGGCGCGCCCCGCTTTGAGGGCCGCCGTTCCCCTTATTGGTCTATTATTCTTCCGATTCCGCCTTCGCTTCCTCGATAACCTTCTGCGCCACATTCGCCGGCGCTTCCTCATAGCGGGTGAATTCCAGTGAGAAGTAGCCCCTTCCGTGCGTTACAGAGCGAAGGGCCGTTGCAAAATCTCCCATCTCCGCCATTGGAACTTCGGCCACGATCTCCTGCATCTTATCCTCCGCCGGGCCCATGCCCAGCACGCGGCCGCGGCGCTTGGTGATATCGCCCATAATATCACCCATCTTTTCATCCGGCATGTAGGCCTTCAGCGTCCCGATCGGCTCCAGGATTACCGGGTCCGCCTTCGGGATGCCGTTTTTGTAGGCAATGGACGCCGCTGTTTTGAATGCCATTTCCGAAGAGTCCACCGGATGATAGGAGCCGTCATACAAGGTAGCCTTTAAGCCGACCATCGGATATCCGGCCAGCACCCCCCTGGTTACACTGTCACGCAGGCCCTTTTCCACGGCCGGGAAAAAATTCTTTGGCACGGAGCCGCCCACGACCTCTTCCGCGAAAATAAGCTCGTCGCTGTCGCAGGGCTCGAAGCGGATGAACACATCGCCGAACTGCCCGTGGCCGCCGGACTGCTTCTTGTGACGGCCCTGCACCTCTACGCGCTTTTTAATGGATTCCCGGTATGCCACCTTCGGCACGCTGAGCGTTACGTCCACGCCGAATTTGGACTTGAGCTTGGAGACGATCACATCAAGGTGCTGCTCCCCAAGGCCGGAGAGAATCTGCTCATGCGTTTCGTGATTGGCTTTGAAGGTGATCGTGGGATCCTCCTCCATGAGGCGGTAAAGGCCCGCGGCGACCTTCTCCTCCTCACCCTTCTTTGTCACCTTGACCGCCATGCTGAGGCACGGCTCCGGGAAAGAGACGGGTGCAAGCTTCAAAACCTTTTTCGGGCTGCACAGCGTATCGCCCGTGCGCATGTTGGAAAGCTTGGTCACAACGCCGATATCGCCCGCCGCGATTTCAGGGACGTCATCCTGCTTTGCACCGCGCACGGAGATGATCTTGCCCATGCGCTCGCTCTCCTGCGTGCGCGCATTGAAGGCCGGGATATCCGCCGTGATCCTGCCGGATACCACCTTGAAGAAGGACATCTTTCCAACGAAGGGGTCGGCAATCGTCTTAAAGCAAATCGCGGCAAGCGGGCCGTCCGCGTCGCAGGGAAGCTCTACTTCATTCCCATCCGCATCCTCCGCCGTCTCGCCCGCGCATTCATAGGCGCGCGGCGCGATCTTCGACAGGCAGTCGAGCAGTTGGTCCACCCCCTCGGTGGTGTAGCCGGAGCAAGCGAAAACGGGGTAAATCGAGCCGTCCGTCATGCCGTTCTGCAAGCCGCGGATGATTTCCTCCTGCGTAAACTCCTCGCCGTCGAAAAATTTCTCCATCAGCTCGTCGTCCGTCGTGGCGACCGCTTCCTTGAGAAAATTGATCATCTCCTCGATGCGGGCATCCTGCGGGACGGGCACCTCCGCTGCCCTGCCATCCTGATATGTAAAGGCCTTCTGCGCCATGAGGTTGACATACGCCTTCACCGCGCCGCCCTCCATAAAAGGGACGACAATCGGGCAGAGCTGTGTCTCATGGACTTCCTTGAGAAAATCGAGTGTTTTATAGAAATCGGTATTTTCAGCATCCACCTTGGTGATTGCGAACATCTTCGCAATCCCGCGCGCATCCGCCGCCTTGAAAGCCTTTTCCGCGCCAACGTCGTATTTGCAGCCGGCAGCCGTGGTAATCAGCACACAGTCCGCTGCACGGATCCCCTCGCTGACGCCGCCTGCAAAGTCGAACAGGCCGGGCGTATCGACAAGGTTGATTTTGATGCCGTTCCACTCCAGCGGCGCGACCGCTGTGGAAACGGAGGCCCTGCGCTTTTTTTCTTCCCCATCGTAATCCAGTACGGTATTCCCGTCCGCGATGCGGCCGAGGCGCTCCGTTGCTCCCGCCAGGTAAAGCATGGCCTCTGCGAGCGTCGTCTTACCCCTTCCGCCGTGGCCGGCGATGGCAATATTTCGGATATCCTTTGCATGATAGGCTTTCAAACCAATTTCCTCCTTCACGCCCGCCCCTGCGGGGCGCGGCATACTTTGTTATTCAAAACCAATAATATTTTTTCGGCGTCACCGTGAATTATAGCATAATTGATAATACAGTTCAATAAAAAGTTTTGAGATTCCTGCAAAAGGACCGCAATCGAAAAAAACCTGTTCACTTGTCCAAATTCACTGTTTTATTTTTGTGCAGAATAACAATTTCTCAAATAAATAGATGCCTTTCCGGCACTTTCTCTGCCAGAATACATAAAAATCCGTTTCTAGGATCCTACAAGAGCTCCTGAAACGGATTTTCGGCCTGCGGGCGGCTTACTGCTCTTCCACCGACGGAAAGAAGCTCTCGACCACCTTCGGACAGCATTCGGGAGAATACACCCAGTGGTCTATGTAGTCGCTGTCCGTATAATACGTAACGGGGGGTGGCGGATATTCCGCATCGAAGGCATCTACGATGATAAGCTTGATCTTCATCCGCTCCGGGATCAGGCTTTTGATATATACGCTCGCATGCTGGCCTGCATATACGCCCTGCACATATTCCGCAAGGCCCGCGAGATTCGGCGTAAGTTCCACGAAAACGCCGTATTTTTCTACGGAGCGGATGATCCCCGGCACCGTCTCCCCCGCTTTGAACTGGGCTGCGTTCTGCTCCCAGGTGCCGAGCAGTTCCTTATGGGTGAGCGTAATGCGCCCGTTCTCGTCGATCCCCTTGACGAGCGCCCGGATATCCTCTCCGGTGCGGAACCGCTCCGACGGATGCGGGATCCGGGAGACGGAGATGCTGTCGATCGGCATCAGCGCGCTCAAGCCAGCCCCGATATCACAGAAAACACCGAAGCCCTCCATATGGGAAACGCGCGCATCGATCACCTCGCCGGGCGTCAGATGGGCCACGTCGGTCTCCATGCATTCCAGCTGCACGCTGCGGCGGCTGAGAATCGCCGACGTGCGCCCCAGGGCATCTGCATCAAAGCCTGTAATGCGAAACATGACCGGTTTATTGACCCGGGAAATGATCGCGATATCCCGCACTTTCCCCTCCTCGATTCCTATGGCCGCTTCCTCGCGCGGGATGATTCCCTCCATGCAGCCGAGATCGACATGCAGATTGTGATCCTTATCGCACAGCAGAGCGCGTGCTTCCAGAATCCGCCCCTCAAAATAGGCATCGCGCAGCGCGGCGGAGGATGCGAACGCGGCGCGGTTCTCCGGTGTGTCCATCAGCCAGCCTTCCGGCTTAAAATGTTTCATTTTCCCACCCATTCCGCCGCTTAAAGCGGCCTCTTTTTCTTTGGCCCGCCTATTTCGAACGCAGGCCGCAATACCATTCCGATTCCGCGCGTCTCCTTTAACAGCGCATACTCGGTCCGTTGCTATATATATGGATGGTTTGCTTTTTTCATGCCCGGCTCAAGCCGACTTTTCGCAGGAAACGGCCTTTTTTTTCCTATCCTCCCGTGTTATAATAAACGAAAAGTGCCTTTTCCCTTCCAGCCGTTCCGTTTTCATAATTATTTTAAGCGCAGAGGTGATTCCGCAGTGGATGTAAGGCCGGGCGACATCTTAGTCATGAAAAAAGAGCATCCGTGTAAAAATAAAGAATTCCTTGTTCTGCGGGCAGGGATGGATTTCCGCATCCGCTGCACAAAATGCGGCCGCGAGGTAATGGTACCGCGCGTCAAGATTGAAAAGAACATCAAAAAAATCCTTCGGGAAGGCTCTGCCGCGCCGGATGCGGAGACTTAGCGCATTTTCCTCTCAGCGAATATGCGGAAAGGCGGCTTGTGCTTTCCCGTAAGGTGAGAGGATGAAAACTCGATTACAGGTAAGTCAGAGCTGATTCCGACAATGAAGGATGGTTATCTCTATGCTCGAAAAATTGGAAAACGTAGAAAAGCGCTATGAAGAGGTCCATCTCCGGCTGTGCGATCCGGGGATCGTCACCGATCAGGCGCAGTATAAAAAGCTCATGCAGGAGGCAAAACACCTGACTCCGATCGTAGAAAAATACCGCCAGTTCAAGGCGGCGCGCGACACCTTTCGGGAGGCGAAGGAATTGCTCGACGCCGGCGGGCTCGAAAGGGATTTCCATGATATGGTCTTCGGGGAGCTGGAGGATGCGCGTGCCGAAATGGAGCGTACGCAGGAGGAATTGAAGATCCTGCTGCTCCCCAGGGACCCGAACGACGACAAAAATGTCATTGTAGAGATCCGCGGCGGCGCGGGCGGGGAAGAGGCCGCGCTGTTTGCAGGCTCTCTCTTCCGCATGTATTCCATGTATGCCGAGGCAAAGGGCTGGAAAGCCGAAATCCTCAGCGCCAACGAAACCGAGCTTGGCGGCTTTAAGGAAATCAGCTTCATGATCGAGGGCGAAGGAGCCTATTCCCGCCTGAAATTCGAAAGCGGCGTGCACCGTGTCCAGCGTGTGCCGGAGACGGAGTCGCAGGGCCGCATCCACACCTCCACTGTCACGGTAGCGGTTCTCCCGGAGGCGGAGGAAGTAGACGTGGAGATCAATCCCACCGATTTGCAGATCGACACCTACCGCTCCGGCGGAGCGGGCGGGCAGCACGTCAACAAGACGGAATCCGCCATCCGCATCACGCACCTGCCCACCGGCACGGTCGTCGAATGCCAGGATGAGCGCAGCCAATATAAGAATAAAGACCGCGCGATGAAAATCCTGCGTTCGCGCATTCTTGAGGCGGAGCGGGAAAAGCAGCACGAGGCCATTGCGGGCGAGCGCCGCGCGCAGGTTGGTACGGGCGACCGCAGCGAGCGCATCCGCACCTATAATTTCCCGCAGGGCCGCGTCAGCGACCACCGGATCGGCCTGACGCTCTATAAAATCGAGCAGATCCTGAACGGCGCGCTGGACGAAATCATCGACGCGCTCATCACAGCGGATACGGCGGAAAAACTCAAGGCGGAAAACGAATCATAAATTCCTCCGCCTGAAAGAAACGAGGTTCCCGATGCAGACCAAAATCTATCGAATCGCGCCGGACGACCAAGCGGCGCTTGCAGAAATCGGCACCCTGCTCCGGGCGGGCGGCCTTGCAGGCATCCCGACGGAAACCGTCTACGGCCTTGCTGCCAATGCGCTCGACGGCCCCGCCGTGGCAAAAATTTTTCACGCGAAGGGCCGTCCACAGGATAATCCCCTGATCGTCCATATTGCAGCGTTCTCACAAATATATCCACTGGTCAGTGAAGTCCCCTTGCAGGCCGCCGCGCTTGCCCGCGCCTATTGGCCGGGGCCGATGACGATGATCCTGCCGAAATCTCCCGCGATTCCGGATGAAGTCAGCGCCGGGCTCGATACGGTGGCTGTGCGCATTCCCGCCCACCCCCTTGCCCGCGCGATCATCCGGGCGGCAGGCGTGCCGCTTGCCGCCCCTTCGGCAAATCTTTCGGGCAGCCCAAGCCCTACCACGGCACAGCATGTGCTCGATGATATGGCCGGGCGCATCGACGCCGTTGTAGACGGCGGCCCCTGCGCGGTCGGGGTGGAATCAACCGTGGTAACGCTCGCCGCCGAACGGCCCCGGCTCCTGCGCCCGGGCGGCATTACGCCGGAGCAGCTGCGCGCTGTGCTCGGCGAAGTGGCTGTCGACCGTGCCGTGGAGGAGCAGCTCGCGGCCGGCGAGAAGGCCTCCTCGCCCGGCATGAAATATAAGCACTACGCGCCAAAGGCGCATGTGGTGATCCTCCGCGGGCCATTCAGCCGCTACTCGGAATATGTCAACGCCCACGCGGGCGACGGCGTTGCGGCGTTATGCTATGAAGGAGAAGAATCCGCGCTGCATGTACGCGCCCTTCCCTGCGGCAAACAGGATGACCCCTCCTCTCAGGCACAGCACCTGTTCGACACGCTGCGCTCACTCGACACGATGGGAGTCCATACCGCTTACGCGCGATGCCCGGAAAAGAATGGCGTTGGACTTGCTGTCTATAACCGGCTGCTGCGCGCCGCCGCATTTGAAATCATCGACGTATGAGAAAGAGCGCAATTTGAAGGGAAAGGCGGCCCCCCTTTTTCAAAGGAGTTTTGTGTTTTGACCGAAGCTGGCGCCATTCCCTCCAGGAAAGGAATGCGTCATTATGATGAAACAGAAGGGCCTGATCATCGGTCTGACCGGGCAGACGGGGGCTGGCAAAAGCACCGTGGCTGCCCTCCTGCGCGCAAAGGGATTGGCGGTGATCGATGCAGATGAGATTGCCCGCGCGGTCATGCAGCCGGGCAGTGATGTCCTTTCCATCCTTGCCGGCGCATTTGGGGCAGATCTTCTGCTGCCGGACGGCGCGCTCAACCGCCCGCTGCTCGCACAGCGCGCCTTCTCGTCTCCAGAGCAAACCGCGCGGCTCAATGCGATTACACACCCCGCAATCATTCAAAAAATGCGTGCGGAAACCGCGCGGGCATTCCGCGAAGGGGCGAAAGCAGTTGTATTGGACGCCCCCCAGCTCTTTGAAAGCGGCGAAAACCAGGCCTGTGATCTGATTATCGCGGTAATTGCGCCGGAGGCACTGCGGATTGAGCGCATCATGAAACGCGATCAAATCAGCGAAGAATCTGCGCGTCTGCGCGCGAATGCGCAGAAAAGCGAGACATACTATAAGGAGCACGCGGACCTGCTGGTGCGGAACTATCCGCCGTTTGATCCTCAAAGAGAACTGGAGCCTGTATGGGAGCGCATTCATTGTATGGAAACAGAATAATCATATAGCATCTCCATGAAACCTGCGGTGGAGAAGGAGTGGATCCGTATGGAAAAGCGAAAACAAAAAGCCCTTTTTAAAATCGGCCTCCTTTTTCTTCTGTTCGCCGCCCTCGTGGCCCTGGTGACGGCAGTGACCTACCGCTCCATGCTCAAGGCCTTTTATCCAATGAAAGAAACAGCGCTCGTCGAGCGCTATGCTGCGGAAAACGGGCTGGATGAAGCGCTTATCTATGCCGTGATCAAAACGGAGAGTAATTTTGATCCGGAAGCTGTCTCCGCAGCAAAGGCGAAGGGGCTTATGCAGCTGACGCTCCCCACCTTCCAGTGGCTTCAGAGCAAAACAGGCGAAAAGTTAAGCGGCGACGCGCTGTTTGATAAGGAAACCAACGTGCGCTACGGCACTCTGTTTCTGCGCCTGCTGAAGGAGGAATTCGGCACCACGCAGGAAATCCTCGCCGCCTATCACGCCGGGCGCGGGCAGGTCAACCGCTGGCTGAAGGACCCGGACGTTTCCCAGGATGGCAAAACGCTCGATCAGATCCCCATTCCGGAAACCGCGCACTATGTCAAAAAGGTAACAAATGCCATCAACCGCTACCGCAATCTCTATCATATAGGAGGAACGACCCAATGAATCAAGAAAAAAGTAAAGCCGAGCAGCTTCAGGATGCGCTGTTTTTCAAACCGAAGCATGTCATGCGCGGCGATCTGTCCGACGCGGAGATCGAACGCGCCGATCAATTCTGTGAGGATTATAAGGCATTTTTGAATTCCGCCAAGACAGAGCGGGAAGCCGCCGGATTTTTCTGCCGCAAGGCGGAAGCACTCGGCTTTACGCCCTTTGATCCGCAGAAAAAATACCAAACGGGCGACAAAATTTACCGTCTCAACCGCGAGAAAGCAATCATCCTCGCCGTTATCGGCGAAAAAAGCGTAGGAGAGGGCGTGCGCATCGCGGCGGCGCACATCGATTCCCCGCGCCTTGACCTGAAGCCCAATCCGCTCTATGAGGATTTCGAAATGGCGCTGTTCAAAACGCATTATTACGGCGGCATCAAAAAATACCAATGGACCGCGATCCCGCTCTCCCTGCACGGCGTGATCGTGCGCCGCGACGGCACCAAGGTAAACGTAACCCTCGGCGATCAGCCGGACGAGCCGAATTTTATCGTCACGGACCTGCTCCCCCACCTGGCGCAGGAGCAGATGAAGCGCACGCTCGCGGACGGCGTCCGGGGCGAGGAGCTCAATATCCTCGTCGGCAGCCGCCCCTTCCGCAGCGACGAAGGCAGCGAGCTTGTCAAGCTCAATATTATGAAGCTGCTCCATGAAAAATACGGCATCGTGGAGAGCGACTTTCTCAGCGCGGAGCTCGAGCTCGTCCCCGCCTTTCCGGTTTGCGATATCGGCTTTGACCGCAGCATGATCGGCGGCTATGGCCACGATGACCGCGTGTGCGCCTATCCGGCGGCCATGGCGGCTTTTGCCTGCGGGAAGCCGGAATATACGGCAATTACCGTGCTCACGGATAAGGAGGAGACCGGGAGCGACGGCAACACGGGCCTCAACTCCTCTTACCTCAAATATTTTATCGCGGACCTCGCCCGGATGGAGGGCTTGGAAGCGCGCGATGTGCTCAGCCGCTCCCGCTGCCTGTCCGCGGACGTCAACGCCGGATTTGACCCCACCTTCCCGGATGTGATCGAAAAGAAAAACGCAGCCTATCTCAACCGCGGCGTCGTCGTGACGAAATACACCGGCTCGCGCGGCAAATCCGGCACATCAGACGCCAGTGCGGAATTCATGGGCGAGGTACGCAGGCTCTTTGACGAGAAGAAAATCTGCTGGCAGACCGGCGAACTGGGCAAGGTTGACCTCGGCGGCGGCGGAACGGTCGCCATGTACGTGGCGAATCTCGATGTGGACGTTGTCGACGTCGGCGTCCCAGTTCTGTCGATGCACGCGCCCTTTGAGGTTGTCTCTAAAATCGACGTCTATATGGCCTTCCGTGCCTTCAAGGCCTTTTTCGGCGTGGAATAAGCCTTGGAAAAATATAAACGCAGAGATCAAAACACAGTCCCGGTTGGTAGTCCGGGCGCAAGTCCGTGTTGTGAAATGCAAATGATGCATTTCACAACACGAGCTGAAAAAAGCATTTGTGATCCAGCAATTACGGCTCGTATTTTGCTCCTTTCGGACGCAAAGCCATGCTTTCTTCAGGGATTCCCTTGTCAGTAACCTGCCTCCTTGGTTGTCCATTCTCTGCCGTGTTTTTATGAAAAGGGGGAAGGATTGTGGAAACCATGCAATCCAAGCTGACGGTGCTCTTCGAGGAACCATTCTGGATCGGCATCTTTGAACGCAGCTATGCAGGGCAGTACGAGGTATGTAAGGTGACCTTCGGCGCAGAGCCAAAGGAAAATGAGCTCTACGAGTTTATCCTGCGCCACTTTCACAGCCTGCGCTTCAGCCCGCCTGTCAAGGCATCCCGGCCGACGGAAAAGCCGCGCAATCCCAAGCGGATGCAGCGCGAGGTGAGCCGGCAGCTGCAAACAGCCGGGATCGGCACCAAAGCGCAGCAGGCGCTTGCGCTCCAGCATGAGGAGAGCAAGCTGGCGCGCAAGGCCCGCACCCGCCAGCAGCGCGAGGAGGAGCAGAAGCGACTTTTCCGGCTCAGGCAGGAGAAGAAAAAGGAAAAGCACAGGGGGCATTAGTTCCCTCAAAGAAAGCGCAGGAGCAGATCTGTAGTCTGCTCCTGCGCTTTCATTATTTATGAGCGGAATAAAATTCCCTGAGCGACCTTTTGTCATCTTCAGGCAGGTCATGCCAGCGGATGCCCTGAATCGCGCCCTCCAGCGCACATAGCCGGTTGTAACAGGCCGACGGGTCGTTCGCCTTGATTTTCAGCCAGGCCTCGCGGCTGCCGGTTTCCTGAAGCTGCTCCGCCGTTTCAATCCCCGCCTGATGAAGCTGTTCCTCCACCGTCTTTCCAATATTCGGAAGCTTTGAAAGCTCGTCCATCAAACGCGTCTCCTTTCTCATATACAAGATGCCACTATTTTCTACGGCGCACCGCATAGGTTACAAAGAATACCGCTGCGCACAGCAGCACGATCGTCGCGCCCGCCGACGTATTGAAATAAAACGAGGCGATTAACCCGCCGACGCCGCAGAGCATGGCAATCAAAATTGAAAAGCCGAGATACTGCCGCGAGCTGCGCGCGAGATTGCGGGCAGCAGCCGCAGGCAGGATCAGCAGGGAATTGATCAGCAGCACTCCGACCCATTTGATCGAGAGCATCACGACCACCGCGACGAGCACGACAAAGATATTCTCGACGACCGCCGTTTTTACCCCTCTGCTCGCGGCAAGGTCCGTGTTGATGCTCAGCAGCAGCAGGCGGTTATAAATCACGCCCCAAATAAACGTGACAAACACGAGCGTCAGGGCCAAAAGCAGGATTTCATGCGGTGTAATGCTTAAAATATCGCCAATCAGATACTGCGAATACCTGGAAAACCCGCCGCCCGCCGAGAGGATCACAAGCCCCAGAGCGATCGCTGTGGAGGAGAATACACTGATGACCGTGTCCGCGGAGGCAGTCTTTGCCGCCTTGACGCGCGTGATCACCAATGCGAGCAGCACACCGAAGGCAATCATGCTGATTAAATCGTTCTGAATGCCCAGCAACACGCCAAGCGCTACGCCTGTCAGCGCGGAATGACCGAGTGCATCGGAGAAAAAGGCCATTTTGTTATTGACCGCCATCGTGCCGAGCATACCGAGCAGGGGCGTGATGAGCAGGACGGCGACGAAGGCGTTTTTCATGAAATGATAGTCCAGCCAGGAAAAAGGCAAAATCGCATCGAGGATTTGGTAAATTACGTTCATCTCGCCGCACCTCCCATGCCAAATGCTTCGCGGAAGGCCTTGGACTGGTAAACCTCATCAATCTCCCCGGCGCAGAGAATCTTTTTATTGAGAAGGACCGCCTTGTCCGCATGCAGGTGTACGAGCTCCAGATCGTGCGACACCATCAGAATCGCCATGTGGTAATCGTGCCGCAGCTGGGAGATCTTCTCGTAAAACTGCTCGGAGCCTACAGTGTCCACGCCAGATACCGGCTCGTCCAGAATCAGAATCTCCGGCGTGGGATACAGCGCCTGCGCGAGCATGACGCGCTGCAGCTCGCCGCCGGAAAGCGCGCCGAGCATCCGCTCCCCCAGCCCCTCGCAGCCCACATCCGCAAGACTTTTCCGGATTTCCTTTTTCAACGCGCGCGGGCGGGTGAGCCACACCGGCGCCTGTGTGCGCCCCGCCAGCAGAAAATCCATCACGCTCACCGGCGCGCTGCGGTCGAAGTCGAGATACTGCGGCACATAGCCGACGGTGATTTTCGAGAGGTCCTTTCCGTCGTGCGAGTGGTAGCGGACCGTGCCCGTATGGCGGATTTCCCCCAGAATCGCGCGCAGAAGCGTCGTTTTGCCCGCGCCGTTGACGCCGATGAGCGCGGTCAGCTCCCCACAGTGCATTTCAAAGGAAACGTCCTCTAGCAGGACGTCCCGCCCCTTCTGCACGCCGATCTTCTGTATTTGTACGCTGCACAGCCCGCAGCCGTTTTCAGCCGCCATTCTCTACCGCCTCCAAGATGATTTTTGCATTCTCCCGCATGATGCCCTCATAGGCGGTCAGGCTGTCCGCCCCCTGTGTGACGGGATTCAGCGTGCAGAGCTTTGCGCCGGTCTCCCGGCTGAGGATTCCGGCAGAGCTGCCCTGATAATCCGGCTCGATGAAGATCGCCCGGATCCCGTGAGAGCGGATGAGCTCCACGGTTTCGATCAGCTCCTTTGTCCCCGGCTCGCCGCCGTCGTGCGTCTCAATCGCGCCGGCGATGACGAGGCCGTAGCGCTGTGCAAAATAATCGTACGCCTCATGGAAGGAGATAATCTCCGCGCCTTTGACGGGCGCGAGCGTCTTCATCAATTCCGCATCGAGCGCTTCCAGCCGCTTCACATAGGAAGCACGGTTTCCCTCAATTGTGTCTGCATATCCTGGCAGAAGCTGTTGAAGCCCCCGCGCGATGTTGTTGACCTCCTGAATCGCGTTTGGCACGGCGAGCCAGACATGCGCGTTCTCCTCGTGCTCGTGTCCCACATGGCCGTGGGCTTCATCCGCCTCATGGCCATGCTCCTCCTCCTCACAGAGGATTGCGATCCCCTCGCTCGCCGTGATGACCGGAAGGTCTGGCAATTGTTCGATTACCTTATCGAGAAAGCCTTCCATCCCCGCGCCGTTGATGACGAAGGCATCCGCCGCTCCAAGCGCCTTCATATCCTTGGAGAGCAGCTGATAGTCGTGCAGGCAGCCCGCGTTCTGGGCCGTCATATTGAGGACCTTAACGCCACTGATCCCTTCCGTCAGGTTGCGGGTAAAGAGATACATGGGGTAAAAGGAGGTGACAATCTGAAAATCGCTCTGTAATTGCTCCACGGGCGTGCAGCCTGAGAAGGCGATCAAAAGCACGCACAGCAAAGCGGAGAGTAGAGCAAGGCATTTTTTGCGTTTTTTCTGCATAAGGTCTCCTTATTGCAAGTCATTTGCATTAAGTATAGCGGATTGATGCATGAAAGTCAATCTCCTTCCCTTTATTATGACTACAATATTGAAAATCAAACCATACTTTTCGGCGGCCCACCAATTGCGCATATCCCTGAATTATGCTATCATATAAAGGTTTTAGGAATCCAATTCCGGCTTTTGCGCAGGAAGGAGTATTTTTTATGAAAAAAGTCCTGGTCCTCTTCGGCGGCGTATCGAGCGAGCACGAGGTCTCCCTCGTCTCGGCGCGCAGCGTGATCCAGAATATCCCGCGGGACCGCTATGAGGTACTCACCCTCGGCATCACCAAGCAGGGTGAATGGCTGCTCTATGAAGGCTGCGCAGATGCCCTGCCGGAGGACAAATGGCTGGAAACCGGCACGCGGACATCCGCCGTACTCTCGCCGGACGCCTCCCATCACGGTCTGTTGATTTTTGAAAACGGTACAACGCGCTTGGAGCGTATCGATGTGGTCTTCCCCGTCCTGCACGGCAAAAACGGCGAGGATGGTACAATGCAGGGCCTTTTGCAGCTTGCGCGGATTCCCTTCGTCGGCTGCGGCTGCACGGCCTCCGCCATTACGATGGATAAGGCGATCACAAACGCCATGACGGATGTTGCAGGCATCCCGCAGGCAAAATGGCTGCCCCTGACCCGGTTCGATTATCAAAAGGACGCCTCCGCTCTGCGTAAAAATGCGGTCGACTGGCTCGGCTTCCCGATCTTTGTAAAGCCAGCAAACGCCGGCTCCTCGGTCGGCGTTGGAAAAGCCCGAAGCGAAGAAGAGCTGGCCGATGCGATCGAAAAGGCCTTTGCGCATGACGACAAGCTCGTCCTGGAGGAGGGCATCGACGGCATGGAGGTCGAATGCGCCGTGCTCGGCAATGAGGAGCCAAAGGCCTCCACGGTGGGGGAGGTCGTCCCCTGCAATGATTTTTACGATTACGAGGCAAAATATATTGCAAACGACAGCGAGCTCCATATCCCCGCCCGCCTGCCGGAGGAGACGATCCAAGCGGTGCGCGCCGCCGCCTGCCGTGTTTTCACCGCCATGGGCTGCTCCGGGCTTGCACGTGTGGATTTCTTCGTGCGCAAAAAAGATGGCGCAGTGCTCTTAAACGAGCCGAACACCATCCCGGGCTTTACGCCCATCAGCATGTATCCGAAGCTCTGGGATAAAAGCGGCCTGCCTTATGGCGAGCTGCTCGACCGGCTCATCCGGCTGGCCCTGGAGAAATGGGAACCGAACGGCTGAGCGCCGCATCCCCATGTTTGCGAAAGGATGTTCAGGATTTTGGAAAAGGACGTTATCATAGAAATTGCCGACCAGCATGAGACGGAGGGCGACATACAGAGCATGTCCATGACCACTGTCGGCTCCCTTTGCGGCACGTCGGAGGATTACTCGCTGACCTATACGGATCACGACGGCGAGCTGGAGGGCTGTATCACCACCCTGCATGTAGAAAACGGACGCCGCGTGACGATGACGCGGACGGGAAGCTACCAGTCCGAATTGATCATGGAGCTTGGCCGGCGGCACAATTGCCATTATACAACGCCCTACGGCGAGCTGATGATCGGCGTATTCACCCAGAAGGTGAATTCCCTGATGGACGAACACGGCGGGCGGCTCGAATTCCACTATACGCTCGATTTCAACGCCGGCCTCGCCGCGCGCAACGAGCTGGTCATCACGGTGAAGGAGGTAAATGCAGGATGTCAAAACTCGTAAAGGAAACGGAAAACACACTGCGTCAGGCGGTGCTCGACGCAATGGGGAAGGCAGTGGCAGACGACGCTCTGCCGCCGGAGCCTGTTCCAGCGTTCACGGTAGAGGTCCCGGCTGACCGGGCCAACGGCGACTATGCGACCAACGCCGCCATGGCCTGCGCCAAAGCCTTCCGCATGGCGCCGCGCAAAATTGCAGAAGAAATCGCCGGGCGTATCGATCTTTCGGATACCTTTTTCAGCCGCTGCGAAGTAGCTGGCCCCGGATTTCTGAATTTCTTCCTGGATGATCGCTACTATGCCGCGATTTTGCAGGATATCCGTGCCTGCGGCAAGGATTACGGCCGCTCCGATTTCGGCAAGGGCAAACGGGTGATGGTGGAATTCGTCTCCGCCAACCCGACCGGCCCGATGCACATGGGCAACGCCCGCGGCGGCGCATTGGGGGATTGCCTCTCCGCTGTGCTCGACTATGCAGGTTATGAGGTCTGCCGGGAATTCTATGTCAACGACGCAGGCAATCAGATCGAGAAATTCGCGCTCTCGCTGGAGGTGCGTTATCTCCAGCATTATCTGGGAGAAGATGCGATTGAGCTGCCGGAGGACAGCTACCACGGCGACGACATCCGCGTCCGTGCGGAGGAATTCGCCGCGGTTTACGGCGACCGATATGTAAACGCGGAGGAGGGCGAACGCCGGAAAGCGCTCGTGGATTTTGCCCTGCCGAAGAATATCGCCGGTATGCGGGAAACGCTCTCCAAATACCGCATCCATTACGACAACTGGTTTTATGAGAGCACGGTCCATCAGGACGGGGAGCTTCAGGAAACCATTGAACTGTTCAAGCAGGCGGGCCTGACCTATGAAAAGGACGGCGCGCTCTGGTACAAGGCGACCGAGCGCGGGGCGGAAAAGGATGAGGTGCTCGTGCGCGCCAATGGGAACCCGACCTACTTTGCCGCGGACGTTGCCTACCACCGCAACAAGCTTGTGGGGCGCGGGTATGATAAAGCCATCGATATCTGGGGCGCGGATCACCACGGCCATGTCGCCCGCATGAAGGGCGCGCTCGAGGCAATCGGGATCGATTCCTCCCGCCTCGACGTGATCCTGATGCAGCTCGTGCGGCTGGTCAGCGGCGGCGAGGTCGTGCGCATGTCCAAGCGGACGGGTAAGGCCATCACGCTGACCGACCTGCTCGACGATATCCCGGTCGACGCGGCGCGCTTCCTCTTCAACTTGCGCGAGCCCGGCTCCCAGATGGAATTCGATCTCGACCTGGCCGTGGAACAGAGCGCGCAGAATCCCGTGTATTACTGCCAGTACGCACATGCCAGGATCTGCAGCATCCTGAAAAAACTAGCCGGGGAGGGCGTTATCCCGCGCGACTGCACACAGGAGGAGCTGTGCCTGCTGTCCGCTCCGGAAGAACGGGCGCTCATCCGCCATCTGTCGGCCCTGACCGATGAAATCGTTCTCGCCGCCAGGAATTACGACCCTGCGCGGATCACCCGATATGTGATCGAGCTGGCGACTCTTTTCCATAAATTTTACAATGCCTGCCGCGTCCGCGTGGAGGAGGAAGCCCTCATGCAGGCACGGATTTCCCTTTGTATCTGCGTGCGGGATACCATCCGCAATATTCTGGAAATGCTCAAAATCACCGTGCCGGAGAGTATGTAATTGATCGAAATAAAAACAGCCGGAAAGGTAATGAACCGCTCCGGCTGTTTTTCGTTTTGGAGCCATAGGGGGCAGAGAGATTTCTGATCCTCCCTGCATCACCCTACCATTTTGATGCTTCCTGTCTATTGTTGCTGCCCCTTCAGGATTTTTTCCGCCACAGCGCGCAGCTGTGCCTCATCCGTGATCTGGATGCCCGTCTGCGCAATCGTCTCCTGAACGAAAACAGGCAGCGTTTTAAAATACTGGTTGAGCTTCTGATCCTCCCAGGCGGGCGTTGGACTCTGTGCCATTCGGTTCACCTCCGTTTTCGCTCCGTCTTACTGTTTGACGGATCACATTACAACACTTAGTATCTGCCGAAATACGGAAAAAAACCGCCCGGGCACTGTCGCTCGGGCGGTTTTTTAAAAAAATCGCATTATTCTACCGGGATAAACGCCTTGTGCACCGCCGCCACAGCGCGGTCGGCATCCTTCTCATCGATCAGGACGGAGATCTTGATTTCGCTTGTGGCAATCATCTGGATATTGACATCGATCTCATACAGCGCCTCAAACATCTTCGCCGCCGTGCCGGGATGCGTTTCCATACCCGCGCCGACCACGCTGATCTTTGCCACCTGATTATCCGTTACGATCTCCTTACCCGCAAGCTCTTCAAACGAAGTGGAGAGGATCTCGGAAACCGCAGCGCCGTTTTCCCTGCTGACAGTGAAGGAGATATCCTTCGTGCCGTCGCGGCCGACAGACTGCAGGATGATATCGACATTGATGCCTTTCGACGCAAGCTTGCTGAAGATTTTAAACGCGATGCCCGGCACATCCGGCACGCCGATGATGGAGACGCGCGTCACATTTGTATCCTTTGTAACCCCTCTGACCAGCATTTTTTCCATTTTGGCAACCTCCTTCACAATTGTGCCAGGCACCCTCTTGAGACTGGAGAGCACCTCTACCTCGACATTATATTTTTTCGCCATTTCCACAGAACGGTTATTGAGCACCTGCGCGCCGAGCGTGGCCAGCTCCAGCATCTCATCATAGGTGATTTCCTTGAGCTTTTTCGCGCCCTCTACCTTACGCGGGTCTGCGGTGTATACGCCCTCCACGTCGGTGAAGATCTGGCAGCGCTCCGCATGCAGGGAAGCGGCCAGTGCGACAGCGGTCGTATCCGAGCCGCCGCGGCCGAAGGTTGTCACATCGTCGTACTTATTGATGCCCTGGAAGCCCGCGACCACAACAATATTCTTCCGGCCGATCTCCGCGCGCAGGCGATCGGTTTTGATGGATTTGATGCGCGCGTTGCCGTAAGCGGAGCTGGTCTGAAAGCCTGCCTGCCAGCCCAGCAGGGAAATCACGGGAAAGCCGAGCTTTTCGATCGCCATCGCAAGCAGAGAGGCCGACATCTGCTCGCCCGCGGTAAGGAGCATATCCATCTCGCGCTTGGAGCCCTTGGGATTGATTTCAGCCGCCTTTTCGATCAGGTCATCGGTCGTATCGCCCTGCGCGGATACCACCACGACAACGTCATTTCCCTCGCTGTAGGTCTGCGTGACGATCTGCGCGACATTGCGCACCTTGCCGGCATCCGCAACGGAGCTGCCGCCGAATTTCTGAACAATGAGTGCCATTGCAATACCCTCCTATTATCAATAATCCGTTATGCGGATCACGGATTGCGGCGCAAGCCCTGCGAGCCCGGCAAGCTTCGCCTGCAGCTCCCGCTCCGTATCCTGTGGTGTAATAAATGCAATTTCGTCCTCCGGCGCATCCTCACAATGAAGAAGCGTCACATCCCCAAACGCATCCCGGACGGCCTGTACAGCCGCCTCAGGCTGCCCGGCCTGTGCACGCACATAAAGGGCTGTCTGCATATCGCGGTAATCCGCCACATAGCCCTCCTCGCTGTTGCCCCAGCCGAAGAGCTTCTTGCGCTTGAGATGCTTTGCACAGTCGATCACATCGGCCACAACGGCGCTCGCTGTGGGCATCTTGCCCGCGCCGCGGCCGTAAAAGACCACGTCGCCGATCGCGTCGCCGCGCACAAGGATCGCGTTGAACACATCGTCCACGCCGGCGAGCTGGCTGTGGCGCTCTACCACGGCGGGGCTGACCATTGCGCTGATCCGGCCGCCGTCCAGCCGCTTGGCACGCCCGAGCAGCTTGATCACACCGCCCCAGGCCCGGATATATTCCACATCCCGCAGATGAATTTTGGTAATGCCCTCTGTATAGACGCCATCTGGATACACATGCTTGCCAAAAGCGAGAGAGGCAAGAATGCAGATCTTACGGCAGGCGTCGATGCCCTCGATATCGGCTGTGGGGTCCTTTTCCGCATAGCCGTTCTCCTGCGCCAGGCGCAACGCGTCCTCAAAGCTCATCTGATCCTCAATCATCCGGGTCAGGATGAAATTCGTTGTGCCGTTGAGAATCCCGGCGATCTCATCGATCTCATTGGCGGCGAGGCACTGGCTGATCGGCCGGATGATCGGGATACCGCCGCCGACGCTCGCCTCAAAGAGGAAGTTGACATTATTTTCCTCAGCGGCCTGCAGCAGCTCGTACCCCTTTGCCGCCACAAGCTCCTTATTGGAGGTGACCACACTCTTGCCAGCCCTGAGGCATGCGAGCACATACTCAAACGCCGGATGCAGGCCGCCCATCGTCTCAACGACGATCTTGACCTCCTTATCCTGCAGGATCAATTGAAAATCCTTAATGAATTTTTTTTCATTCGGGTCACCCGGAAAGTCGCGCAGGTCAAGGATGTACCTGATCTCCATCTCGGTCTGGGTGCTTCTGCGCACAATGCTGTCGTGATTCTTGCCAAACAGCTCCACCACGCCCGAGCCGACCACGCCATACCCCATTACCGCTACATACATGTGTGACAACTCCTTTAACATTCAGCGGGGAATTTGATAAACTAGGGAATCTCAGAATATTTTATCATAAAGCAGCGGCATAATAAAGGGAGAAATTTAACTTTTTTCTTTTCCCTGTCACATACGTCAGAACTGCCCGCTAAGGCGGAGAGAAAAGAAAGAATTTTGTAACTTATTTTTAATTGTATTCCCTACCTGACTGTTATAGAATACAAATAACCTTTTCTTTCAGCAAAGAACGTTGTTTTCGCCGCGGGCCATCTGTTATGCGTTTCAAAATCACCGCTGTTCCCTTTGGGCGGCGGCCATCAAGGATGTGGTATGATGACAAAAATCGAAAAACGCAGACGCTTTATCATCAATACGGTCTATTTTGCAATCATCCTGGGCCTGTTTTATTGCTTTATGCGGTTCGCCTTCTGGACATGCTTCCCCTTTATCCTGGCCTTTTTCGTTGCCATGGCCCTGCAGCGCCCGGTCAACTGGATCACGCGCAAAACCCCGCTGAAAAAAGGGCTTGTCTCCGGGCTTGCCGTCCTTCTCGCCCTCGCGGCGATTGTTGCGGTGCTCGCGCTCATCGGCGTGCGGATCGTGGATGAGCTGCGGGGCTTTTTCTCCCTGATCACGGTAAAGCTTGACAACCTGCCCGTTTTTCTCAAGCAGACGGAAGCCTGGATTTTGGAAAACATCCACTTCCTGCCGGACAGCATCGAGACGATGGCGGCCAACAGCATCCGCGAGCTTTTCCACGACCTGGAAACCGGCGCTGCAAACGGCAAGCTGAATATCGATCTCTCGATCCTCTCTTCCCCGCTTTCCGGCGTATGGAACACGGCAAAGCAGATCCCCACGATCTTCCTCGCCACCCTGATCTCCATTATCGCCTGCTGCTTTATGACGGCTGATTACGACCGCCTTGTTAACTTTATCAAACGCCAGCTGCCCCGGGAGCGCAAGGAAGCGCTGGGCGCCTCCAAGCGGCTTCTCTTCTCCTCCATGTTCAAAATGCTGCGAGCTTATCTGCTGATCATCCTGATCACCTTCTGTGAGATGGCGCTCGGGCTCGGCATCCTGAAGCTGACCGGCCTTTATGAGAGCAACTATATCCTTGCCATCGCATTATTGACTGCGATCGTCGATATCCTCCCGGTATTGGGGACGGGGACCGTCCTGATCCCATGGGCGGTATTTTCGCTCTTTACGGATAAAATCGGCTTCGGCATCGGCCTGCTGGTCCTCTATGCGGCGATCTCCGTCATCCGGCAGATCATCGAGCCAAAGCTCGTCGCCGGTCAGCTCGGCCTTCCGCCCGTTGTGACGATTGTGGGCATGTATATCGGGCTGCAGCTGTTTGGCTTTATCGGCCTCTTCCTGGTTCCGCTGACGCTGATTATGCTCAAGCTGCTCAATGATCAGGGCGTGATCCATCTCTGGAAAAAGAGCGATGAGCAAGCGCCTGTAACTGCACCGCCAGAACCGGCTGCAGAAAGCGATGCCGCTCCGCCGCCGGACAGGCCCGCAGAATAAGTGCTTGGTCTCAAATATCAGCTTTTACAAACTGAATGTGATTCGTACGCCGCAAAAATTGTTGCCCTGCAATTTTTGCGGCGTGCTGTTTTTATGTTTTTCCAGCCAAAGAAAAACATTCCATACCGAATTTTTCATCGCGTATGGGTATAAAAATTTCCACGACGCAGATACTATTTTTGCTTCAGACGGCGGCGGACTCTGTTTCCCGTCCTGTTCCAAATGTTATCCGCCGGCCTGTGCGACGGCGGTCAAGGAAAATCATAATGGAGGAGTTATCTATACTATGAAAGCCACTGGAATTGTACGAAGAATCGACGATCTGGGCCGCGTGGTCATCCCAAAGGAAATCCGCCGCACGATGCGGATCCGCGAAGGAGACCCGCTTGAAATATATACGGATGCAGACGGCGAGGTAATTTTTAAAAAGTATTCTCCGATCGGGGAGCTTTCCTCCTTCACCGGCCAGTATGCGGAGGTCCTCTCCCGCAGCACCAACCTGCCTGTCCTCATCTGCGACAGGGACCACGTGATCGCCTGCGCGGGCATTCCAAAGCGCGAGGCGGTCGACCGGCGCATTTCCGCCAATCTGGAATCTCTCATGGAAAAGCGCGCGAATTTCGTCTACTCCGGGTCAGGCGAAACCCTTCGTCCCGTTGAAGGGCTGGACCGTATGGCCGGCATCGCCTATCCGATCATCGGGTCGGGCGACGTATCCGGTGCCGTCGTTCTCCTGATGGCAGAAAACGGCGCTGCAGCGCCCTCCCAGACAGAAATCAAGCTGATGCAGGTAGCTGCTTCCTTTTTGGGAAAACAAATGGAAGAATAGCCTAACCAGCTAAACACAGCGCTAGGCCAAGCCAATATATGATCAAACAAGAGCGCGTTGCAAAGGGTGTGATTGCCTTCATGTCCTGCAGCGCGCTCTTTCCCTCTTCCCCGTCCGGACCGTGGAGAAAGGTCGGGGCAATCTATCTGGAATGCGCCGTGTGCCTTTCGGCTGCCGCCGGCTCCCCTGTGGACGGACGTTCCGTCACCAGCTGCGCACGGACGCTTATTGTTATCCCCGATTACAGTCTATGCCCCCATCCCCGCTTTAGCGACTGTATCTGCCGCTTCTGCGCCGATACGTTTTTCCCCATCCTTTGAGAATCGAGATAAAAGAGGGCGCATTTCTCACTCTTTCTTGAAATCGCGGCAAAAAAAGAATTCCCGGCAAATTTATCCCGCTGCAATTGATTTCCCTCCTCTCCTCTCCTATAATAGAACGCAGAGCCGTAAAGGAAAGAAAGGATGGATACTGACGTGAAAAAGAAAATCCTCGGAGTGGCCTTTGCCGATGAGATGGAATACGCCCCCTTTTTGGCATATGCCCAGCAGCACGCCTTCCGGCCGGAGGAGAAGCGCGGCAATACCGGCCTTGTTATGACGCTTGCTGAGGGCGAACGCCAGCTGGAGATCCACGCCCTGCAATGCGGTATCGGGAAGGTAAACGCGGCGAGCGCTGTCTCCTTTTTAATTGCGGACGACGGCGCGCAGATGATCTTCAACGCCGGCCTTTCCGGCGCTGTATCCGGTTTGAGGCGCGGCGATCTGGTGGCCGGGGCGTCCTACGTAGAATGCGATTTCGACCTGAGCGCCATCGGTATCCCGGCAGGTCAGAAGCCCGGGCAGGACTGGGTCTATCAGGCGGATGAAACCCTTCTCCGTCTGGCGCTTGCACACGGTGGCCTCCAGGAAGGCAAGCTCGGCACCGGGGATTTCTTTTTAACCAACGCCGCGCTTAAAAAGGAATACATCGAACGCTTCGGCATCACTGCATTCGATATGGAAACCGCGGCGATTGCTTCTGTATGTCATAAATGCAGCATCCCGTTCCTATGCCTGCGGCAAATATCCGATGACGCGGATGATACCGCCACCGAGCAATACCGGGAAATGAACGAACGTGCGGAGGATACGCTGACGAACGTGTTGCAGGATCTTTTCCGCCGCATTCTGGAGGAAGACGCCCTTTGGCACTGATCAGCATGCAGAAATAAAATAAAGGGAGACGCATGAGCCTGCGTCTCCCTTTGCTTTTTGTGCTATATGGAAAATTTAATCCGAAGCCCGCCTTTACCTGCGGCGTACCGTCTGGGGCGCAGCTGCCGGGGCCATCTGATAAATTTTATCGTCGCCATCCACCATGCTGATCGGAATCTCCGGTGCCAGCAAATGGACATCTTCTACGAAATGCGCGCTGTTTTCTCCCGGGAAACCCATTACGATATTGACAGCGCCTTCCTTGACAGCGTGTACCGCGGCCGTAATTGCGGGGCTGTCGTTAAAATAGATCGTCATCTCCGCATCGACCGCCTTTGCCTGCTGGTGTAAATGTTCGAGCGCCTCTGAATTCGGCTGAAAGCATTCCTCTTCCCTCTGTACACTGACGACCTGCAGCGGAACCCCTTCGCCATCGGCAACCTTTTTGCCCGCCCGAATCAGCCGCTCGCAATCCGGCTGGCTGGTCACACACACCAACACGCAAGCTTTTTTTGACATGGACTCACCTCCTTCTTGCCTTCCAGGTACATCCATATCATACCGCTTAGATGTTGCGGGTTTTGTAAAAAACAATGACGAAAGTATAAATTTCCCTGCCCATGATTCACGATTTATCAGGCGCATCTTTGTATATACTGCACAAAATCCGCTTTATAATTCCTTTTTGTCAGAAATTATGGTATTTCCCTGTCGGTCCGCCGGCACAAGGCCGATATAGCTTTTTCCGGCATTTAATGTAAGAACCGTCCCATCCGCGGCATAGAGCTTCAGCGGGCTGGACGGCGTATTCCCTTTCTTCCAGGTGATCGGCTCCTGTGTTCCGTTCGACGCATAAATCCCGCTGCCGCCGGTAAGATCCATATCGATACAGCCGCTGGCATCCCCCAGGCTTTTGACCGGGCAATAGAGCACCAGGACGTTGGTCACCGCCATCTGCTTGCCGCCATCCTCCGTCATGGGCTGGCCGTTCATAAAATTCTGATAAAGCCCGGAATCCGCGTCATAGCGAAACGTATGGGTATAAGCATTTGAAAAGGAGAACGCAACACTTTCGCATGTGCCGCCGGAAAGGCCTTTCGGCTTGCCTTCTTCTGTAAAGGCAAAGGGTGCCTGATACACTTGATTTGCCGTCTGCCGGAGCTCGAGCTTTTCGATTGCCTGCGCCAACCGTTCTCCGTCGGTACAGCCCGTGTGCTCCATCCCCACATTGCGGGAGTGATCCCGATAAAAATAGGATCCCGAATAAGACATACCGTCAATCTCGTCGACACTGCGCTGCTTGATCGCGTCATAGGCGTAAACGCTGCCGCCCCAATGCACAAAAATCGCATCAAAACCCTCGGCCATCTCCAGGAAGTCGTGCCGGGCGCTGCGCACTGAGCCGATTTTGGGAATACTCTGCACATCTGCAAACAGCCACATCATCCGCGTGACGCCACCCTCCGCCAGGCCTTCCAGCACAATATCCGGCGAGCAAAGGCCCCATTGCGGGCGCGCCGCAGGCGCATTGTTGATCATCACCGCCACGGGGCGTTTTCCCACTGCCGCCTGTGAAAAACCGGGAAGCCCTGTCAGCGGATTGACTGTTTCTGTTTTCTGCGCCTGCTGCGTTCCCATCGGCTCTGTGGAAATGCCGGAATCCTCCCCTTTTCCACAGGCTGAAAGCCCGATTGCCATCGTAATCAGGAAAAGCACCGCAGCGCATAAGGCACGGGCTCCATTGCCAATAATGTTCTCTCCGTTCATAAACGATCATCCCTTCACAGGGGCCGTCCCGGTAAATTCTGCTGTCGCGCGCCGGAATGCCCCTGTATTTTCCAATCCTTTTTTATATATTATAGCTGTTATGCGGCCCGGGTCAAGGCTGAATCCTGTCAAATAAAAGATTGCTCCGGGCCTCCCGCCTTCCGGCCGCAGAATGAATCCCGTGAATGCTCCGTTTTCAGCAAGGTCTGCTTGGTTGCCCGGCGCGCCCCATAAAAAGGCTCCCGAAACGGTTTCGCATCGTCTTATTCATAAACCCTATAGCCTTTCTTAAAAAAAGCGGGAGGAAACCTGTTTCCCCTATTGTCTTTATTAAATAAACCGTGTATAATAATTAAAAACAAAATCATTCCGTGAGGAGGGAGTCCATTGCAGGAGACGCAGCGCCTTTCCGTGGGGATCATCGGCATCAGCGGCAGAGGGTCGTTTATGCTGGAAACCCTTTTGCAAATTTCTTACATAGATGTTCCGGCCATCTGTGACCTGTATGAAGACCGCGTCCGCAAGGGGGTGGAGCTTGTTCAGCAAAAGCGAGGGGTCACGCCCGACGGCTATCAGGATTACCGCCGGCTGCTTGCGCGGGACGATCTCTCCGCCGTACTGATCTGCACCACATGGATTACGCACAGCCGGATTGCCATCGCCGCCATGCGGGCGGGTAAAAACGCCGCGATCGAGGTCGGCGGGGCCGCCTCTGTGGAGGAGTGCTGGCAACTGGTGCGCACCAGTGAGGAAACCGGAAAATTCTGCATGCTGCTGGAAAACATCTGCTACGGCAAGGATGAATTGACGCTTTTCCGCATGGCGCGGCAGGGGCTGTTCGGGGAGATCGTCCATGTGCAGGGCGGCTATGAGCACGATCTGCGGGATGAAATCTGCCTGGGCCGGGAAAACCGCCACGGCAGGCTCTTCAACTTCATGAACCGAAACGGCGAGCTCTACCCCACCCATCAGCTCGGCCCGCTCGCGAAGCTTTTGCGTATCAACCGGGGAAACCGTTTTTTGACACTCTCCTGCATGACGAGCAAGAGCCGCGGCCTGCATGAATGGATCTTGGAAAATAAGGGGGCCGGTTACGATCTTGCCAATACCGCTTTCACGCAGGGGGACGTTACGACGACGATGATCCGATGCGCGCACGGGGAAACCATCCTCCTCGTGCACGATTGCTGCCTGCCGCGCCCCTATTCGCGCAATGGCCGCATCCAGGGCACACAGGGTATCTGGATGGAGGATGGAAACCGCATCTATTTGCAGCACAGCTGCACCAGGGAGCACGAATGGGATGATTTCCCCCCCATCCGTGACCGCTACCTGCACCCGCTTTGGCAGGAATACGAGCGGGAAGGGGTAGACGAGGCCGGCCACGGCGGCGTCGATCTGCTGGTGCTGCGCGCCTTCGCGGAAAGCGCGCGGGACGGGCTCGCGCCGCCCATCGACGTTTACGATACGGCGGCCTGGATGTCCATCACCTGCCTGTCCGAGCAATCCGCCGCCATGGGTGGGATGCCCGTCGCCATACCCGACTTCACCAACGGCATGTGGATCGACCGGGAGCCCTTCCGGCGGGGCAAATACTGCCTGGAAGAGGTCTGCATGGAATCTTTTGAGGAGATCGCGGAGGAAACCAGATGAGCTATTATATCGGCGTGGACGGCGGCGGAACCAAAACCGCCTACGCCCTGTTTGACGAAACAAAACGGATGCTCGGCAGCCTGACTGGCCCGGGCAGCAACCACGAGAATATGGAAGGCGGCATCCCGCAGGCCGCTGGAGTCATTGCCGCGGGCCTGGACGCACTGCTCCGCCAGGAGGGAAAAACACAGGCGGATATTTCCTTCCTGCTGATGGGGCTTGCAGGGATCGATCACCCCTATCAGCATGACGCCATGTGCAGCGAGCTGAGGTCGCGCGGCTGGGAACAGCTTGAAATCTATAATGACGGCTTTTTGCCCGTTAAGGCTGGGGCAAGCGGCCCCGCCGCCATCGGCTATAACACCGGCACGGGTACTTGCTGCAACGCGATCGACAGCCGCGGCAGCCGCATGCAGCTCGGAGGCCTCGGCAACGCGACGGCCGATATGGGCAACGGCGTCTGGATTGCGGAGCAGGTTTTCCGCATCGTTTACGACGACGTATACCTTCTAAAACAAAAAAGCATTATGACCAAACTGTATTACGAAGCTTTTTCGCTTTCCTCCCGCGAGGAATTTCTCGCCACAATCGCCCGGGCGGAATCTGATCAGGCGGACGCTTATTTCCACACCCTGACCGATCTTTTTTTCGATGCTGCCGCCCAGCGCGACCCGGCCGTGCTGGAAACGCTTGATGAGATGGCGGAGCGCGGCTCGGATTTGATCGCGGCCCTTGCAATCCAAATGGAGTTTGACGATACCCCCATTGAAGTGATCCTCTCCGGCTCTATGCATACTAAGCTTGCGCCCGCGAGCTATCTCGCGCTGCTGCAGGCCAAAAGCGAGCTCAAAAGCGGGCGTGCAATGCGCTTTCTCCCGCTCGGCAGGCCCCCGGTATACGGCTGTATCAACTGGATACTCGAAAGGAAAGAAGGGAATCGCCAATGAAGGAAATCAATGTTGCAGTCATCGGCTCCGGAAGTACCTATACACCGGAGCTGATAGACGGATTTCTCAAGCGGCAAAGCTCCATAAAGCTAAAGAAGATCTCTTTTATGGATATCGACGAGCGCAAGCGCACCATTGTCGGCGGCCTCTGCGTGCGGATGCTCAATCAGGCGGGTGCAGCCTGTGAGGTTGTGATGACGGACGATCTCGGCCAGGCGCTCGAAGGCGCGGATTTCGTTGTCAGCCAGATCCGGGTGGGCAAGCTTCCTGCCCGCTACCTGGATGAGACCATTCCCTTAAAATACCATCTCATCGGCCAGGAGACGACCGGAATCGGCGGCTTTTTCAAGGCGCTGCGCACAATCCCGGTGATGGAGCATATTGTGGACCGGATGCACGCCATCTGCCCGGACGCGTGGCTGATCAACTTTACGAACCCTTCCGGAATCATCGCGGAATATCTCCAAAACTACACTAAGATCAAAAGCATCGGCCTGTGCAATGTCCCCATCAATATGCTCGACGATATCCGGGAGACGGAGGGGGACGACGCACAGATTACATACGTCGGCCTCAATCACCTGAGCTGGGTGATCTCCGTCATCCGGGACGGGAAGGAGCTTCTCCCCGAAATGCTCAGCAGGGGCTTTACCACCACTGTAATGGCGAATATCAAAGACGACGGCTTTTCTCTCGACTGCCTGCGCGCCGTGCAGGCGATCCCCTCCTCCTATCTGCAATATTATTACTGCCGAAATAAAAAACTGCAGGATCAGCTGGCGGAGGAAAAAAGCCGCGCGCAGGTCTGTATGGAGATTGAGGAGCAACTGCTCGAAATATATGCAAACCCTGCCCTCGTGGAGAAGCCTGCGCTGCTCGACCAGCGCGGTGGGCATAAATATTCGCTCGCGGCGGTCTCGCTGATCGATTCCATCGCCAACGATAAGCAGGAGATCCATATCGTCAATATCAGAAATAACGGCGCGCTCGACTTCATGGAGGATGACGACGTTGTGGAAATCGCCGCCGTGATCGGTAAGGATGGAGCAGCCCCGGTCAGACTGCCGTCTGTTAAAAACGGCCATGTGATCTCCATGATGCGCATTGTCAAGCAATATGAAAAGGATACGGTCCGGGCTGCCATCACCGGAGACGACGATGCGGCGATGAACGCGCTGATCGTCCACCCGCTCACCGGCGACTGGGAGAATACGAAAAAGTGCTACTTCGAAATGAAATGCGCGCATCGGGAATATCTTTCCAAATTTAAAATTTAAGGTTATTTCAAATAAAGGAGGCCCCTATGCACGATCAAAACGCATCTTATTGTGCGGGCCGGTTTCCGCAGCGCACCCGCACATTTTATCAAACCGCCGAAGGCCTTCCCAGCGACAGCATCTTGAGCCTTGCCTGCGACGGGCAGGGCGTGCTCTGGGCGGGGACGGACGCCGGGCTTGCCCGCCTGGCTCCGGGGGAAAGCCGTTTTCATCCTGTACCGGATATTGTTGAAATCCCCGTCAGCGTCCTGTTCTGTGGCAGCGATCACACCCTCTGGGCCGGATCTGGCAACGTGCTTTTTGCCTTCACCGATTCCGGAATCGAGAAAGAGGAATGGGAATGCGACATCGTCGCCCTCGCAGAGGGGAAGGACGGCGTACTCTGGCTGCTGACGAAAGACGCCCTTTTCCGCCGGGAAGGCGGTGGGTGGACAGAGCTGCTCGGCGTGCCCGGGGAAGGCTCCTGCCTTGCCGTGGCCAGCGGCTATGAGGTTTATGTCGGCACAGAGAATTCCGGAGTTATGGCCCTGACCGGAAAGCGCTGGCACTGGTCCGAGCTGTATGCGCAGGCGACGCCTCTCATCAGCAACTGCATCCAGTGCCTGTTTTTCGACGATTTCGGCCACCTCTGGATCGGCACGGACCGCGGCCTGTGCGTTTACAGCGGTACGGATTACTGGATGACGCCGGATTTGGTCGCAGGCCTTCCAAGGGCTGACCTGCGTGCCTGCGCCTGTGCGCCGGACGGGACGCACTATTTCGCAACGCCGTTCGGGATACTTTCCCATCAGGGCGGCACGGTCAAATACCTCGGCTATAAGCGCTGGGTGCCGCATCCTGACGTGCGCTGCCTGGCCCTCTGCCCGGACGGGACGCTCTGCGCCGGGACGCAGGAGGGCTTGAGTATCATCCGGACGAAAGAAATGACGCTCGCGGAAAAAGCTGCCTGTTATCAGGCAACAACGGAGAAATACCACGTGCGGCGCGACGGCTTCGTCACCGTCCGCGCGCTGGACCGGGAGGGGGATCTCTCCTCCGGACATGTGGAAATCTCCGACAACGACGGCATCTGGACGGCATGCTATGCCGCCTCCCAATCCTATCGCTACGCCGCGACCAAGGAGCCGGAGGCCGCCGCACTCGCCCGCCGCAGCATCCTTGCCATGGTGCGGCTGACACAGGTAACCGGCATCCCGGGCTTTACCGCCCGCGCGATCCGCTATCCCGGCGAAGAGCGTTTCGGAGACGGGGACCCGGAATGGCACCTGAGCGCAGAGGGGGACTGCGAATGGAAGGGCGAGACCTCCAGCGATGAAATGGTCGGCCATTTCTATGCGTACTCGCTCTATTACGATCTGGTGGCAGACGCAGCGGATCAGGAACTGCTGGCAAACGTGGTTGGCGAGATTACCGACCATATCCTGCGCAACGGCTACCACCTGGTGGATACGGACGGGCGGCCAACGACCTGGGCAGTCTGGAACCCTGAGCAGCTCAACCACGATGATAAATGGATGTTCGAGCACGGCGTCAATTCCCTGGAGATTCTCTCCTTCCTGAAGACCGCGCATCATATGACCGGCAAACAGACGTATGACGATGCTTACCGGGAGCTGATCACCAGGCACCACTATGCGATGAACGTGTCGCAGCATAAAATCGAAGATGCGCATGTCTGCCATATCGACGATGAGCTCGCCTTCCTCACCAGCGTGCCCCTGCTGCGCTATGAAAAGGATTCCTCCCTGCGCGCCTTCTACCTGATGGGGCTGGAGCATCACTGGCAATATGAGCGTGTGGAGCGCGCTCCGTTGTGGAATATCATTTATGGCGCAATGACGGGCCGCGTATGCGATATCGAGGCGGCGGCGGAAAGCCTTGCCCTCATGCCGCTGGATCTGATCCGATGGCAGACCTTCAACAGCCATCGGCAGGAGCTCGAGTGGGATCTCACGCCGGAAGAGCGCTTCGGCGAGCCGCGCCAGCTGAAAAAGCCCCTGCCCTATGATGAAAAGCCGCTGAATAAATACGACGGAAACCCCTTCCGGGCGGACACTGGCTGCCACGAACTCGCGCATGCATTTTGTGAGGAGGCCGCGCACAAGCCGCATGCGCAGCCCATGCTGCCCGGCGGAGGCAACGACTGCGGCATGGCAGCGGAGGATGGCTGCGTATTCCTCCACCCCTACTGGATGGCGCGCTATTTTGGCCTGCTGCGGGAGGATGATTCATAAAAATGCTTCACCCTCTCATCCCTTTAGGCCTCGACTGATTTTCTATTTAGACATCAATCGAAGAAAAGAGGTTCCGGTATGTTCTCTGAGCAAACGCTGAAGGATTTTTCCGGCGTCTATTCCCTGATCATGACGCCGTTTCATGAAGACCGAACGGTGGACTGGAAAGTCTATGAGCAATATCTCGAATATCAGATTTCGCACCGCCCGCATAACCTCTTTCCGGTCTGCGGCTCCTCTGAGATGAAAGAGCTCACGCTGGAGGAGCGGCTTCATTCCGCTTCCGTCGCAGTCTGCCACGCGCCGAAGAGCATGCGCGTCATTGCCACCGCCAATCTGGAGGATTCCTTTGAGGCACAGCGGGAGGAAGTCAAGCGTATGGAGCAAACCGGCGTGGATGCGCTCGTCTTCACCTCCCGCGGCATTGGCGACCGTCCGGAGGAGCTCTTTGAATCGCTCTGCCGGCTGGCGGAATGCACAACACTTCCCATCCTGCTCTATGAATTTCCCGGCTATCCGGGCCAGAAGATCATCGATGCGGACACCTATGCCCGCCTGATCGACACCGGGCGCTTTCTCGGCATTAAGGACACGACCTGCCGGATGGATCTGATCACTGATAAAATCCAAAAAGCGACGGAAAGCGACGTTTTGCAGGCCAATATCCCCTATCTGTACGACGCGATGCAGGCGGGAGCCAAGGGCGTGATTGCCACGGTCAGCGTCATCATGACAAAGACGCTGCGCAAATTCTGGGATCTGTATGCCTCTGGCGCGCCGGAGGAACGTTTGGCTGACCTGAACGCGGATATCGTCAATTCTGCAGCGGTCATCGACTCCTGCTTCACGGCCGGGCCGAAGCATCTATTCAGCGCGCGCCTGGGTATCCCGATGACCACGGTCACCCGCTCCGGCCAAACGCTCCCCCCGGACCGGGCGCACGCCTATGAAATCTGGTACGACTGGGCAGTCCGGCACGAGTTGTTATAATCATCAGCTGTGCCGTCCTCTATTGCAAGGGCAGCAAAAAATTTTTGATTGGCATAAAATTTCCGTATCTATAAAGGAGCTTCTGTGATGGAGAAATATCTGATCCTCAACGCCGACGATTTCGGCATGTGCCACGCGGCAAATCTGGCCACTATGGATCTGCTCAAAAAGGGCGGTGTCACCTCTGCCACCATCATGATGCCCTGCAGCTGGTCCGGCGAAGCGGCGGCCTTTGCCGTGCAGAATCCGCAGTTCGCCATCGGCATCCATCTGACCTTTACCAGCGAGTGGGAACATTACCGCTGGGCGCCCGTCGGCCATGACCAAACGGAAAGCCTGCGGGGCAGGGACGGCTACATGTGGCACGAGAGCGACGAATTCGAGGAGCACTGCAATCTCAACGAAGTTCGCGCCGAAATTCTGGCACAGGTCAGCAGAGCGAAGGCGCTCGGCTTCTCTGCCCCTTCCCATCTTGATAACCACATGGGCTCGCTCTATGGGATCGAAACGGGCCGCCTGGAGCTTCTGAACCTGACGATCGACGTCTGCGCAGAGCTTCATATGCCCTTCCGCCTGCCCACCTCCTACATCCCAGCCCAAAAGGCACTTTTCGAGGGGAGCGCCTTTACCGAAGATATGGTAAAAATGCTGCTGGGCAATGTGCGTGATTATGCGCGGCAGAAGCAGGTGCCCGTGTTGGACTACCTGCTGCCGCACGATTGGAACGGCCCGCAGGCCCAGAGCTACGAAGCTTTCCGCGACTATATGCTCACCCGGTTTGAAGCCTTCCCGGACGGCATTTCGGAAACCTTCATCCATCCTTCGCTTGAATGCGACGAGCTCAAGGGGATCACCCGCTCCTGGCAGCGCCGCGTTTGGGAGCACCGGCTCTTTGCCGATCCTGCAACGCGGCAGCATATCGAAAGCTGCGGCATTCGGCTGATTAACTACCGGGAGCTTGCAAAAATGCGGCTGGGAGCCCGTTGATTATCCTATTTAAAAAAATACAAAGCCCGCTATCTGCGCATACAGATAGCGGGTTCTTTTACAACCGTCTCTTTCAGCTCTGTTTTTATTTCATCAGGGTAACCATCACGGCCTTCTGCGCATGCAAACGGTTTTCCGCCTCGTCAAAAATCTCCGCGGCGTGCGCTTCAAACACGTCCGCCGTGATCTCCTCGCCGCGGTGGGCAGGCAGGCAGTGCTGTACCATGCAGCCTTCCTTCGCAGCCCCCAGCAGCTTCTCATTGACCTGGTAGGCGCCCTCGAAGGCTGCGCGGCGTTTTTTCGCCTCGCCCTCCTGGCCCATGGAGGCCCATACGTCGGTAAAGATCACGTCCGCATGCTCCGCCGCTTTCAGGGGATCGCGCTCCAGCGCGAAGCCGCCGTTTTCCGCCGCAAAATCCAGCACCTTCTGATCCGGGTCGTAGCCCTCCGGGCAGGCGACGCTCACGGTCATGCCCATTTTCAGGCCGCCGACAATCAGGGAATTGGCCATATTGTTGCCGTCGCCAATATAGCACATTTTCAGGCCGTCCAAGCGGCCCTTATGCTCCCGAACCGTCATCAGGTCGGCAAGCACCTGACAGGGGTGGCAGAAGTCCGTCAGGCCGTTGATGACTGGAATCGATCCATACTCTGCGAGCGCCTCCACTTCCTCCTGCGCAAAGGTACGGATCATGATGCCGTCCAGATAGCGGGAGAGCACCCGCGCCGTATCCTGCACCGGCTCGCCGCGGCCGATCTGCAGATCGTGCGCACTTAAAAACAGAGCGCTTCCGCCGAGCTGAAACATGCCCACCTCAAAGGAGACGCGCGTGCGGGTCGAGGATTTCTGAAAAATCATGCCAAGCGTTTTGCCCTCCAGATGGCAGTGCTCAATATGGTGGCTGCGCTCATATTTGAGCTGATCGGCAAGGTTCAAAAGCTCCAGAATCTCCTGAGTGGAGAGATCGAGCATCTTCAGTAAATGTTTCATGGCCATCATTCCTTTCTAGGCGATTTTATTTTATCTCCGTGAGTATTTCCTTCAAAATGGCAATACCCTGTTCCAGTTCCTCCTGCGAGATCGTCAGCGGCGGGAGCAGGCGGACAAGCGTTTTCGCCGTGAGCACAAGCAGGCCCTTTTCGACACACCGGGAGGCAACTTCCTTGGCCTGCTTTGTTTTCAGCACAAGGCCGAGCATCAGGCCCATCCCACGGATTGCTGCCACTTCATCACATTCCGATAAGGTTTCCCGCAGGAATTCGCCTTTTTGACGCACCTGCTCGAAAAGCGCTTCATCCATACGTGAGAGCACCTCGCAGACACCCGCACAGACAACCGGATTGCCGCCGAATGTACTGCCGTGTGTTCCCGGCCCCATCACGGAGCCGAGCTTCTCCACGCACAGGCACGCGCCCACGGGAAGGCCGCCGCCCAATCCCTTCGCGCTCGTCAGGACATCCGGCCGCACGCCAAAATGCTCCCAGGCATAAAGCTTGCCCGTCCGGCCCACGCCGGTCTGCACCTCATCGAAAATCAGGAGGATATCCTTTTCCCGGCAGAGCTCTGAAGCCTTGTGCACAAAATCCGCGTCCAGTGGCCGCACGCCACCCTCGCCCTGCACCGGCTCCATCATCACGGCGCAAACGGTCTCGTCCAGCGCGGCCTTCAGCGCATCGAGATCGTTCGCCGCCGCATAGCGGAAGCCCGGCGGGAAGGGATCAAAATACTGATGCAGTTCGTCCTGACCGGTTGCGGTGAGCGTTTCCATCGTGCGGCCGTGGAAGGAATTTTTCAATGTGACGATCGTCGAACGGCCTTCGCCATAGGTATTGAGGCTGTATTTGCGTGCAAGCTTCATGGCGCATTCATTGGCCTCTGCGCCGGAATTAGCGAAAAATACGCGCGCAAAGCCGGATTTTTCACACAGCAGCTTCGCCGCCTCTGCCACGACCGGATTGTAATAGAGGTTCGATGTGTGTGCAAGCAGGGATGCCTGCTTTGCGACCGCCTGCGCCCAGGCTTCATCACCATAACCCAGGGAGCTTACGCCGATCCCGGCAGTGAAGTCGAGATAGCTTTCCCCTTCCGGGCCAAAAAGCCGCGCGCCTTTTCCCTCTACCAGGGCCGCATTGAAATGCGTGTAGGTGGGCATCAGATATTGATTCGCCATATTTTTGATCTCTTCATATGTCATAAAGCTCGCCTTCCTCAGATAAACATCGTCCCCACCCCTTCATCGGAAAAGAGCTCGATGAGAAGGGAATGCGGAATCCGCCCATCAACAATATGGGTGCGGTGCACGCCGCGCCGGACCGCCTCCACGCAGCACTCGATCTTCGGGATCATGCCGCCGGAAATGATCCCCTGATTTTTCAGCCCAGGCACGTCGCTGACATTGACGACCGGGATCAGTGTGCTTTCGTCGTCCTTATCGCGCAGGAGCCCGCGTACGTCCGTCATCAACAGCAGCTTTTCCGCGTGCAGGCAGGCCGCGATGCGCGCCGCCGCGGTATCGGCGTTGATATTGTAAACATCCTCCCCATATCCGCCGCCAATGGTGGAGATGACGGGGATATAGCCGGTTTTTAGCGCATCGTTGATAGGCGTTACGTCAACGCTCTCAATTTCGCCTACAAAGCCGAGATCCTCTCCCGTATGTTTCACTGCGCGGATCATGCCGCCATCCAGCCCGCAAAGCCCCAACGCCTTGCCGCCGTGCGCGCCGAGCAGCTGCACGAGATCCTTATTGACCTTGCCCGCGAGCACCATCTGCACCACGTCCATGGTCTCCTGATCCGTATAGCGCAGCCCGCCGACAAAGCGGCTCTCCCTGCCGAGCCGGTTCAGCATCGAGCTGATCTCCGGACCGCCGCCGTGGACGAGCACCACATGGATCCCAACGAGGGACAGCAGGACGATATCCGTCATCACGGCGTCCTTGAGCTCCTCATTGATCATCGCGTTGCCGCCGTATTTGATGACGATTGTTTTCTGATAGTATTTCTGGATATACGGAAGCGCCTGCACCAGCACCTGCGAGCGCTCAAAATTGGAGGTCTCCATGCATTCCTCTTCCTTTCTCGAAAAAAATCCACAGCCCTGCTGTTTTGAATATTTTCCGGTTCAGGTGCGGTAATCGCCGTTGATTTTCACGTAATCGTAGGTCAGGTCGCATCCAAAGGCCTCTGCATGAGCCTCGCCGTCGTACAGGCGCACGTCGATCTTGATCTCCTCCTCCAGGAGAACCTGCTTCGCTTGCTCTTCGCTGAACGGGATCCCCGCCCCGTTTTTGCATACGTCCACACGCCCTGCTGAGGAAAGGAACGATACATCTGCCTTCATTACGTCAATTTCTGCCCCGGCATATCCCATGGCGCACAGCACGCGGCCCCAGTTTGCGTCCGCGCCGAACATCGCCGTCTTGACAAGCGAAGAGCAGATCACGCTCTTTGCCACTGTGCGGGCGGTTTCCTGATCCTTTGCGCCGCTGACCTCGCAGACCACCAGCTTGGTTGCACCCTCGCCGTCGCGCGCCATTTCCCGCGCAATGCGGATGAGGAGGGTGGAAAGCATCTGTGTAAACAGCGCAAAATCATCGCCCTCCGCAGCAATTTCACAGTTGCCCGCCCTGCCGGAGGCCATGATGCAGGCCATATCGTTGGTCGACGTGTCGCCGTCAATGCTGAGCATATTGAAGCTGTCCGCCACCGCCGCCGTCAGTGCCTTTTGCAGCATGGGGGCGGAGACTGCCGCGTCGGTCGTGATAAAACAGAGCATCGTCGCCATATTGGGATGGATCATGCCGGAGCCCTTGGAGATGGCTCCGATGACGCACTTTTTCCCATCGAGTGTAAACTGAAGCGCAAATTCTTTTTTGCGCGTATCCGTCGTCATGATCGCCTGTGCGGCATGGTCGGAGCCCTTCTTGGAAAGCTCTTTTGCCAGCTGCGGCATCCCCTGCTCCACCGGATCGAGGTCGAGCGGCTGCCCGATGACCCCTGTGGAGGCGACGATCACCTCGCCCGGGGCAATCCCCAGCGCCTTTGCCGTGATTTCGCACATCCCTTCTGCCTTTTCAATGCCGTCTGCATTGCAGGTGTTCGCAATGCCGCTGTTGCACACGGCGGCGCGAGCCTTGCCTGCCGCCAGATTCTTTTTCGTCACCGTGACCGGCGCGCCGCAGACGAGATTTTGCGTATACACAGCCGCCGCATTGCAGAGGACGTCTGCCGCAATCAGCGCGAGATCACGCTTTGACTTATTCTTTCGGATCCCGCAATGGATGCCGGCAGCCGTAAAGCCCTCCGGGGCTGCAACCCCGCCGGGGATAAAAGAGCATGTCACCATTGATAAAACCGTCCTTCCTGTCCGGATTAATCTGTATTCCTTCTGCGGAACAGCGCAAGTCCGCCGAAGCCGCTGATAATCGCCATATAGAAGCCTAAATTATAGGGAAAGCCCGTATTATGCGCTTCATAAATCTGATAGTTGCCAAAGAATGAAAGAATCAGGGAAATCGGCGCAATCCAGCCGTGCCAGATTCCTGTAAAGAAACCTGCCGCATCGACGGAGGCTGTCCTGTGCGGCACACATCCGCCCAGCAAAAACAGCATGCAGATCACCAGCAGGGCAATTGAGGCCCATTGTCTTTTTTTCATGGCAGTCTTCTCCTTTCCAGATCGGCCGGAAGGGTTTGGGCGCTCCCCAGCCCTCAGACCAGTCGAATTTAAAAGCAGGTTGGGACCATATGCAGCCCTGTATCCTCCGGCAGGCTGAATAGCAGGTTCATATTCTGCACCGCCTGCCCCGCCGCGCCCTTTACCATATTGTCAAGCGCGGAAACGGCGATGAGCGTCCCCGTCCGTGAATCGGTGTGCAGGGAAATATCGCAGAAATTGCTGCACCGGACATTGCGCAGGTTCGCGGTCTTCCCCGCCTCCAACACGCGGACAAATCGCTCTTTACAGTATGCGTCCTCATAAGCTTTCCGAATTTGCTCTTCCGTCACGCCCTCCTTCAGGCGCGCATACATCGTAGAGATAATCCCGCGGTTGAGCGGAAGCAGATGCGGCACGAAGACGACCCGGAGCTTTTCACCCGCCACTGTGGAGAGTGTCTGCTCAATCTCCGGCGTGTGGCGATGCGCCGCAATCTTATAGGGGGAAAAAGCCTCATTGCAATTGGGAAAATGCGCCGTCTCGCTGGGAGAACGGCCGGAACCTGTCACGCCGGATTTGGAATCGATCACGATCCCCTGTGGCTCGATGAGCCCTTCCCGCAATGCGGGTGCAAGCCCCAGCGCCACGCTCGTAGGATAACAGCCGGGGTTTGCAAGGATACGTGTTTTTATGATCTCCTCACGGAAGAGCTCCGGCAGTGCGTAAACCGCCTGCCCATGCAGCTCTTTATGCGTATAAGCCCCGCCGTACCACTGCGCGTAGTCCGCCTCATCCTTCAGGCGGAAATCTGCGCCAAGGTCGATGAAGGCCACATTCTTCTCCGCACATTGCGCCGCGAATTCCTGCGAAATTCCTTGCTGGACGCAGGCGAAGACAACGTCGCTCTTTTCAATCGCCTCCAACGCAGAGCAGCATGGCAGATCGCACAGGCCGTAAAGGGAGGGATACACCTCGCTAACCGCCTTCCCCTCAAAGCTCACGGAGCTGACGGCCGCAAGCTCCGCCTGCGGGTGGTTGAGTAGAATCCGAATCAACTCGACGCCCGCGTAGCCTGTCGCGCCGATGATGCCTACTTTTATCATATGGAGTTCTCCTTTTTATTCGCCTTCTGCATCAAAGCCCGGACGCGCTGCGCCTGCGCGCGCACATTGTCCGGCGCCGGGCCGCCCAGCGGCGTGCGGTCGGATACACACTTTTCCAGGGAAATCGCCTCATACACGCCCTCGTCGAAGAGCTCGCACACTTCCCTGTAAGCGTCCAGCGGCAGTGTCTCCAGCGTCAGCCCCTCGCGGATGCAGCGGGCGACCAGCTCTCCCGTCGCCTTATAGGCATCGCGGAAGGGAAGCCCCTTGCCCACCAGGAAATCCGCGCAGTCCGTCGCGTTGATAAAGCCGCCGGCCGCCGCCTTGCGCATGTTCTGGGGCAGGACAGTCATCGTATCGATCATCGGGATGAACGCGGTCAGGCAGAGCTTTACCGTATCAAACGCGTCGAAGATCGCATCCTTATCCTCCTGCATATCCTTGTTGTAGGCAAGCGGCAGGCTCTTCATTACAGCCAGCAACGTCATCACATCGCCGAAGACGCGGCCCGATTTGCCGCGGACGAGCTCTGCGATATCCGGATTTTTCTTTTGCGGCATGATGCTGGAGCCGGTGGAAAATGCGTCGTCCAGCTCGATGAACTTGAACTCCCAGGAGCACCACAGCACGATTTCCTCGGAAAAGCGGGAAAGATGCATCATCAGAATCGCCATCGCCGAGGCGAGCTCGATGCAATAATCCCGGTCGGATACGCCGTCCAGCGAATTCTGGGAGACGGTGGAAAAGCCGAGCAGGGCGGCAGACTGCGCCCGGTCAATCGGGTAGGTTGTCGCCGCCAGTGCGCCGGAGCCAAGCGGGCAGACGTCCATGCGCTTTTTGGCGTCCGCGATCCGGCAGAGGTCGCGCTGAAACATCTCCGCATAGGCCATCAGATGATGCCCGAAGGTGATTGGCTGGGCACGCTGCAGATGCGTATAGCCCGGCATCACTGTACCGGCGTGCTCCTCCGCTTTGGCGCAGAGCACAAGGATCAGTTCCTTAATCTGCTTCGTCACCGTATCGCACTCGCCCCTCAGATACAGCCGCAGGTCGAGCGCCACCTGGTCGTTCCGGCTGCGCGCGGTGTGAAGCCGCTTGCCCGCATCGCCGATCCGGGCTGTGAGCTCCGCCTCCACAAAGGTATGGATATCCTCCGCATCGGGATCGATCGGTAATTGCCCGCTCTGAAGATCCTCGAGGATTCCCTGCAGGCCGCTGAGGATTTCATCCCTGTCCTTCTCGCTGATGATCCCGCAGGCACATAGCATCGTGGCATGCGCCATGCTTCCCCGGAGATCCTGCTCGTACATCCGGCTGTCGAAGGAGATGGAGGAATTGAAATCATTGGTCTTTTGATCGGCCTCTTTGGAAAAGCGGCCCGTCCACAGTTTCATTGCCGTGCTCATCCTTTCTGCATCCTGCCGGTGGCAGAACCGTCATAAGGGCAGAGCATTCGCCCCACCCCTATGACAACATGATTTGATCAATAGATGCTTTGCCTCATTTGCCCTCGCGCTGCGCGTCGAGAATCGCTTTGACCTTGATGGGCAGCCCGAAGAGGTTGATAAAGCCCTCCGAATCCTTCTGATTGTAAACATCATCCTCATCAAAGGTGGCAAACGCCTCGCTGTAAAGCGAATACGGGGAGGTGACACCCGCATTGATCATATTGCCCTTGTAGAGCTTGAGCTTGACGTCGCCCGTAACGGTCTGCTGCGTGCTGTCTACAAAGGCGTCGAGCGCCTCGCGCAGAGGCGTAAACCACTGGCCGAAATAGACGAGCTCCGCATATTTCTGGGCGACGAGCTCCTTATAATGCTGCGTATCGCGGTCGAGCGTGATCGTTTCGAGCACCTCGTGCGCACGGTACAGGATCGCTCCGCCCGGATTCTCATATACACCGCGGGACTTCATGCCCACGAGCCTGTTTTCAACGATATCCGCAAGGCCGATCCCATTCGCGCCGCCGATCTGATTGAGCTTCTCAATCATGCTTACGCCGTCGAGCGCTTCGCCGTCCAGCATCGTGGGGATGCCCTTTTCAAAGTGGAGCGTCACATAGGTGGGCTCGTCGGGCGCCTGCTCCGGAGAGACGCACATCTCCAGGAAGCCGGGCTTCTTGTACTGCGGCTCATTGGCGGGATCCTCCAGATCCAATCCCTCGTGGGAGAGGTGCCAGAGGTTTTTATCCTTGGAATAATTGGTTTCACGGTTGATTTTCAGCGGGATGTTATGTGCCTCCGCGTATGCGATCTCCTCCTCACGGGATTTGAGATCCCAGATTCGCCAGGGAGCGATGATCTTCATGCCAGGCGCAAACTTCTTGATGGCCAGCTCAAACCGGACCTGGTCGTTGCCCTTGCCCGTGCAGCCATGGCAGATCGCATCCGCGCCCTCCGCCAGAGCGATTTCGACCAGCCTCTTGGCAATCAGGGGGCGGGCGAAAGAGGTGCCCAGCAGGTAATCCTTTTCATATACGGCACCCGCTTTGAGGGTCGGGAAAATATAATCCTCGACGAATTCTTTCTTCAAATCTTCAATATAGAGCTTGGAAGCACCGGTCTTTTTCGCCTTCTCCTCCAGGCCGTCAAGCTCCGTTCCCTGGCCTACATCACCGGATACGGCGACGACCTCGCAATTATCATAGTTTTCCTTCAGCCATGGAATGATGATCGATGTATCCAGGCCGCCGGAATACGCGAGCACAACTTTCTGAATGTCACCCATTTTGATTGCCTCCTAACGGATTTGTTTATTCAAAATTATACACCAAATATTCATTTTTTCAAGAGCTTTTTGCATAAATATCCGTTCAATTTACAGGTTTGTTGATTTCACTAACTCTCTTCCTACCTGCGGTGTTTTTTTGGTCAAGAATCTGTTGCTTTTATTCTTTTTCCATTATACCGGTGCAGAATGGAAAATTCAACCGAAACACTTATCATTCGGTGGAAAATCGAGTATAATAAAAACAGCCCACTTTCTGCATTCTGAGGGCGGCAGAAAACCTTTGACCGCTCAGTTGTTGGCAGGAAAGTCTGATTGGCTACTCGCTGCGCTTCATCATAAAAAAACAGAGACCAAGATGAAAGAAGGTTGATTGCAAATGCAATTTCAGGAGATCGACATCCGTGAGGTAAAAGACAACGCCGTCAGGCTCATCAGTGACGAATGGGCCCTTGTCACCGCAGGCAGCCGGGACAAGTGGAACACGATGACGGTCAGCTGGGGCGGGATCGGCGAGCTTTGGGGCAAAGATGTCGCAATGATTTTTATCCGTCCACAGCGCTATACCTATGAATTTATTGAACGGGAAGATTATTTTACCATGAGCTTTTTGGGCGGGGAATATAAAAAAGCGCTTTCCCTCTGCGGTTCCAAATCGGGCCGCGAAATCGACAAGGCCAAGGAGGCCGGGCTGACGCCCTTCTACCCCGGCCCGGCCGTTGCGATCGAGGAGGCAAAGCTGGTGCTTGTCTGCCGGAAGCTGGCATTTCAGGATCTGGATCCTGCCGGCTTCATTGATCCTGCAATCGATTCCTCCTGCTATCTGGCTAAGGATTATCACCGCATGTATGTCGGGGCGATCGAGCGAGTCCTTGTTAAGAAATAACAAATATAACGGTTTCTTCTGCCCTGCTGAAATCTCGATTTTTCCATCTTCGGTAAGAATCTATTTATCTTAGAACCAAAATGCCCAGAATAAGGCTGTATCGATACTTTCGATATGGCCTTATTTTTTGATTCGCCTTTCGATGTTGAATAATATTCACATTCTTATCTCAAATCTGTCCGAAAATGCTATACTCCTAATCGTCAATCTGGAAGAAGCAGGAATAGAAGCCTTCTTTCATCTGGAAAACCTTTTTTAAAAGGAGGAGAAAGCATGGTTACCACCAACATCGTCCGCAAGGTCGACCGGGTCGGCCGCGTATCTCTCCCGCTTTCCCTGCGGGCGCGCCTCGGCTTTGAAAAACAGGACCCTTTGGAAATGTATGCGGAGGAGAACCATATCATCGTTCGGAGATACGTCCCGTCCTGTTTTTTCTGCGGCAGCTGTGAAGGGTTGAAAACCTTTCGCTCCTTCCCGGTATGCGCTGAGTGCCGTGCGGAGCTTCGGCAAAAGTGTGCGGAGCAGGGCCATCAGTGATCAGAATCGGACAAACGGCCCCCATCAACAAAGGAGGATGGCTTATGGAAATCTCCAAAAGCGCCATATGCAAAGTTGATAAACGGGGAGGGATCTTTCTTCCCCTGCCAATTCGCAAGGCTTTTGACATCTCGCAAAATACCCATTTGGAATTTTTTCCGCAGGAGGATGGCTCCGTGCTCCTGAAGAAACTCGACGATGCCTGCTTTTTCTGCGGAGCAGGCGGTCCGCTTACAAAAATGCACGGTATTTCCCTTTGCAAAGACTGCTGCGACCGAGTTGCGGCCCTGGACAGTGCGGAGGACGCATAACAGGGGCCTGCGGCTGGGGGGCAGCTGTAGGGGCATCCATTCGGATGTTTCGTAACCCCTAAATACATAGATAGCGGCAGCCGGGTGAATCAGCGCTGATTCGCCCGGCTGCTTTTCCATATCAGCATGCACACTGCGCCAAAAAGCTCTTAAAAATCTCCGCGTGCAGCCGCTCATCAAGTGCGATCCGGGCGAGCAGCGCGGAAACACACCGGGGGATGAGGCCCCGGAGCTTTTACAATGAGCTGTTGCGCGCAATCCCTCCTTTTTTCTGATATATATGCCGGAGCGGACCGCACAATGTCTCAAAAGGGCCGCTGTTATAAACAGCGGCCCCTGGAGAAAGCTCAATGTTTTGTTATGCCGCGTCGCTATTCTGCGGCGCGCCTTTTGCAATCGCGGATGCGGTGATGATATCACCCTTTGCATCCGTGGGGATCGTGATGGTGACGGTATCTCCCTTGTTCAGAATCACAACCGTTTCCGCGTCGGAAGCCTTGATGGCATAATAAGCGGAGCCCTTATCGAGCTTCACATAATAGTAGCTCTCCCCGCCCTTGACCGCTGTGCGGATATCCGTGATGGATCCGGTAACGGCCTGCGTCTTCGGCTTTTCCTGTTGCTGGGGATTGTCGCTGTTTTCGCCCGCATTGATGCCGCTCATATCAACGTCGAGGTCAATGCCCTTGCGCTGCTCGATCAGCGCGGCGTAATTATCCATGCACTCCTTGACGGTGTTGCCCTTTGCGGCATTGCTGTAGTCATACACATCAACCATTGCATACATCTTTATAAGCGAGGAGTCGCCCTTGAGGGACATAAAGTAGGTCGGCTGGCCACTGATATTCAGCAGCAACGGGAATGTCGCATCATATCCAAGATCCTGTACCATATCCTTCGCAGATGCGCGTGCAGAATTCTCCGTTGCGCCGCCCTCCACCGGGTAGAACTTTGCTTCCTTCGTGCGCTGGTTAATCAGCGTGAAGCCGACGATCGACTGATCTGCGGTGACGGAGGTAACGCCCGTATACATATAAACGTCGTCATGCATGGCGAGGAAATTGGTGCCGTCCGTCGTCTTGCGGACGCCCTCCTGGCCGAGCACGGAGTTGAAGAAGCCCTTCTGGTACTGCGCGTAGTAGTCAAACTGCTCCACGAGCAGGGAGTCCGAATAAACGCGGTCGATCCACTGGAGATCCGCATCGTTTCTCAGCTCGTCCATCGTGTGGTAGCTGCTCTCGCCGGTGACTGCGTTGACGAGCACCGCGCCCTTGATATCCGTCCCGCCGAACAGGCCGATGGTCTTATCCTCAACCGGGCAGATCCAGTAGGGCTCGCCCTGCTCGTTGATTTCAAAATTCGGCTCCGCGAACAGGAAGGTCGGATACTGGAAGCGCAGATGGCGCATCAGATAGCGGTTGAAGTGCTCAGCGGTCGTGTACTTGATGCCGCCGTCCACGCGCTTCACCTCAGCAGACTGCGTGACCAGATTCACAACGATATATCCCGGCAAGCCGTCGGAACGGTTGGTAAACCATTTGATAAGATTAGCATACTCCAGCGGGACGACGCGCACCGGCGTATTCTGATAGTTGATCTGTGCATCCTTGCCCGCTGTCGCCACCATATTAACCTTAAACTGGGAGACAAGATCGCTCAGTGCGCCAAGGCTGCGGTTCGCGATGTTGAGAGACGCATCGCGGTCGATCCGGGGGACGCTGGCGAAATCAATCGTATCCACTTCCTTGGCAAAGTCGCCCTCCTGCACCTGGATGATATCCTTATAGGAATTCGCGCGAAAAATCACCGACGAAACCAGCAGGCCGATGATAAAAATAACGGCCAACACACCGACGATAATGATCGGCACAATGGATTGCTTTTTCACATAGGGGATATACTCACCCTTTCGAAGCGCGCCCGAGGTAATCGCGGTCGCTGCGACATAAATCAACGCGACGATGACAAAGAAGATATACATATCAGTCGACTTAAAATTCATGGGCGGCAGCATGATGTAGTAGGCAATGCCCGCACCCACCAGGGTAATCAGGATATTGAGAAAGATTTTCAGCCCGGCCTTGGCCGGCTTGATGACAATCCCGTCATCCTTCTTTTTCGTGAAATCCACTTTAATGGGATCCATTCCTTCAGCTCCTTCATAATTAAGCCGTCCGCTCGTTTGAAAAGCGTATGATGACGGCAAAATAGATGTAGTTTATTATAAACGGTTTTGAGAATTAGTTCAATATCTGCAGGAGAAATTCATAAAATCTTAACAGCTAACGGCCCAATTTTCCGTCATCCGGCCCAATCCGTTCACGTTATTTCAGGAAACCCTGGATGATCACCGCTTCCGCTTCCTCCTGCGTCATGCCAAAGGTCTGCAGCTTGAGCAGCTGGTCGTTATTGATGCGGCCGATCGCTGCCTCATGGATGACCTGTGCGTCGGCGTGGTTTGCGGCGATTTCCGGGATCGAACGAATTTTGGCTTGATCCATGATGATCGAATCGCACTGTACATGTGCGCGGCAATTCGCGTTGCCCACAGCGCGCGGGTAAAATACCTGCTCAGAGGTATCCTTGGCGACCGAGCGGGATATGATCTGCGCGCTTGAGCCGTCTCCGTCAAGATTGATTTCCATATTGGAGCGGGCGGACTGCCTGCCGTGCGTCATCAGCTTCTCAAGCAGGACGAGCTTTGATCCGGCCGCAAGATGGGCGGTCGTCTCGCGGATGGTAGAATCCACGCCCTTGATCTGCACCATCTCCATCTCGCAGTAAGCGCCTTCCTCGAGCTCCACCTCCGTAGTGGGGTTCAAAACGCGCGCGCCGCTGCCATCGCCTTCACCGTAGTGCTTTTCCACATAGCGGACACGCGCGTTCTTCCCGATGTGGAAGGTATGGATGCCGTCGTGCTCGCTTTTGGCGCTGCCGTCATTGTGAATGCCGCAGCCCGCTACGATCAGGACGTCCGCGCCCTCCCCGATCTCAAAATGATTGTAGACCATGTCGTCGATTCCCGTATCCGTTACGATAACGGGGATGTGTACACTTTCGTTTTTGGTATACGGTTTGACTAAAATATCAATGCCGGGTTTATCCTGTTTGGGGATGATCTCAATATTGGCAGTGGACTGGCGCGCAACGCCTGCCCCGTTTTTCCGGATATTATACGCCCCTGCCGGCGTGCCGTGCAGATCAGCAATGGATTCCAGCAATTGTTCATCGATTCGGTTCATAATCGGTCCATCCTTTCCAGAAACACAGTCACATTCCATGCGCTGCTTCTGTCTCTTTCCGAAACGCGCAGGCTTCGTCGAATTCGCCAAGAAGCTTCGGCAGCATCTCCTCCCGGCTTCCCTGACTGCGGATTTTTCCGTCTGCGATCACAGCAATTTCATCCGCAAGCTTCATAATACGCTCCTGATGTGAAATAATGATCACGCTTTCATGCCGATTGGAGCTGAGGGCACGGAAGCTGTCGACGAGCATCGTAAAGCTCCATAAGTCAATCCCCGCCTCCGGTTCATCATAGATGGCCAGCTTCAAATTACGCGCCATGATTGTTGCAATTTCGATACGCTTGACCTCTCCGCCGGAGAGGGAAGCATCCACCTCGCGGTTGAGATAATCCTTTGAGCAAAGGCCGACATTCGTCAGATACGCGCAGCAGGCATCCTCCGGCAGCTCGCTTCCGTGAGCAAGGCTCAGGAGCCGGCGGACCGTCAGCCCCTTGAAGCGCGGCGGCTGCTGAAACGCATAGCCGATGCCGCGCTTTGCCCGCTCGGTAATGCCAAGCGCCGTGATATCCTGCCCGTCAAACAAAATCTGGCCGGACGTCGGCTTCTCGATTCCCATGATGATCCGGGCGAGCGTGGATTTCCCCCCACCGTTCGGCCCTGTTATGACCATGAATTTCCCTTCCGGGAGCGTGAGGTTTACATGATCCAAGATCTCATGCTGTGCACCCTCTGCATCCACCTGGAAGGAAATATTTTTTAATTCCAGCATTTTATTAACCTCTTTTCCGTACTGCCTGTGAAAGACGGCATACAATCGCAGCATATGGAATGGAATGGCATGGCTTGCCGCCCCAGCCCATTATACCCGTATTCCATCCCATTGGCAAGGTTTCGTGCGGATGGAAATTGTAAAGGGCACAGTTTTGTATTATAATGAGAAAAACAGTTGATTGAAGCAATATTTAAAAGAAGGGAAGCGCTTCGGATGAAGCAATTTCAATTTGGCATCCTCGGGGCAGGAAGTATTGCGCATAAATTCTGCGACGCGGTCGGAAAAGTGGATGGCGCGTGCGTTGCAGCTGTGGCCAGTAAGGAGCAAAAACGCGCCTGGCGCTTTGCAAAGCGGCACCAGATCGAGGATTTTTACGACAACTACGAGCAGCTTCTTGCGCGGGAGGATCTGGACGCGATCTATATCGCGACGACACATAATTTCCATTATGAAAACATTATGCGTTGCCTGGAACACGATAAACCCGTGCTGTGTGAAAAAAGCATGGTTCCTACTGCGGCACAGGCACAGGAAATCTTTGGCCTCGCCAGAGAAAAGAACCTTTTTGTCATGGAGGCAATGTGGTCCCGTTTCCTGCCGCATATCAATCAGGCGCGCCAGTGGATCAAGGAGGGCCGGATCGGAAGCCTGGAGACCGCGGGCTGCACAATCGGCTTTTCCGCCAGCCGGGATCCCTCCCACAGGATCAACGACCCTGCGCTTGGTGGCGGTGCTGCTTATGATATCGGGGTTTATGCAATCGAATTGATGACCTATCTGATCGATGAGCCAATCCTGGAAGTGCATTCTATGCTTGCCCACTCGGAAACCGGGGTGGATAAAACAGATCATATTACGCTCCGTTTTCCAAGCTGCATTGCGTCTCTTCAGGCAACGACTGCCGCCACGGTCCGTGAAGAGCTCTGCATCTATGGCTCGGAGGGATTTATCCGTATCCCGCGGGCGCACTGCTCGCATTCCTGCACGCTTTATAATAAACGGGGGATACCGGTCAAACGGTTTCATAAAAATTATGGAAACGGCTTTGTGTTTGAAGTGCGTGACACCATGCGCTGCATCCGCGCGGGGAAATTCGAGAGCGAAACCGTCCCACACAGCGCCACGCTTCAGTGTGCTGAGGTTTTCGACCGGTGCTTTGATGGCTGGAATTACGGAGACAAGCCCTAATTTTAATCAAAAGGCAGCCCCTTGGCCGACTCTTTCGTGGATGTTCCCTAAATGGTACTGCAGCACCATTCCTCTTTTCTGACTTTCCTGCTATCCTGCACTTACAGAATAACGATCAATATAAAGGAAAGGAGAAATCGCATGGAACACAACCTACAGGTTCCACAGAAAAGATGAAAAAAACTTCTTCCGCCGTTTCATCCCCTCCCCTCCTTTTAACGATGAAGCCGGAAAAGGGCGAAACCGTTTTTCAGCGGTTCCGCCCTTTTCCTGTCCATAAAAATCCTATCGTTTGGAATATGCCGTATCAAAATAGTTGACGCCCTCCTCGATTGCCCTTCGGATTAGCTCCGTGCTTTTCTCCTGGTCAATCGCGCCGCGTTTGCCCGGCAGGCGCATACAGCCAAATCCGGGCACGGACAGGCACTTTCCGGTTTTGAAATCAGTCCGGTATTGCATCCAGCCACATCCGTTCTGTTTTTAGAAATATATCGGCGGGGCCATTGCCAACCCCGCCGTTTCATTTGCGAAGTGAATCTATTGCAGCCCCAGTTCATCAAAATGGGTGCGCAGCGTCTCGCAGGAAGCCTTGAATTTCCCGGTCTCGTCCTCCGTCAAGGACAACTGCAAAATCCGCTGGACGCCGTTGCGGTTGACGATGCAGGGTGCGCCTACGAATACACCCGTCTCCCCGTATTCCCCGCGCATCATGGCAGATACCGTAAGCACGCTGTTTTCATTGCCGAAGATCGCGCGCGTGATGCGCACAAGCGCCATCCCGATGCCATAATAGGTTGCCCGCTTCGCCTCGATGATCTTCTGCGCCGCGCCGCGCACTTCTTCCGTGATCTTCTCCATTTCCTCGCAGCAATACTTCCCATTGGACTCCTCGCAAATGGAGAGCACAGGCTTTGTCGCCATCATTGCCTGCGACCATGGGACAAACTCGCTGTCTCCATGCTCGCCCATCACATAAGCGTGCATATTGCGCGGGTCGACGTGGAAGTATTCGCCGAGCAGGTAGCGCAGCCGTGCGGTATCGAGCGCCGTGCCCGTGCCCAGTACACGGCGCGGATTGAAGCCGGAAAGCACAGCGGTGATCCGCGTCATAATATCGACCGGATTGGTCGCCACCAGGAAGATGCCGTTAAAGCCGGATTCCGTCACCGGGTCGATAATCGACCGGAAGACCGCCGTATTCCGCTGCAGCAGATCCAGGCGGGATTCCCCAGGCTTCTGGGCGACGCCAGCGCAGATCGTGACAATATCCGCGTCGCTGCAATCTTCATAACTGCCGGCATAAATTTTCATATTCGAGCCGGAAAAGGCCAGGCCGTGGTTCAAATCCATCGCCTCGCCCTCGGCGCGCCTGCGGTCTACGTCGACCAGCACCAGCTCATCGCAGGCATTCTGATTGAGCAGCGCATATGCATAGCTCATGCCCACCATGCCGGTCCCGATGAGCACCACTTTTCTATTTTCCGAGATCATATCCATCACATGCCTTTCTCAAATGGGACGAACGCTGTCCAAGATTTGTATTGCCGTCCCTGCCTTTATTTATACACGGTTTTTGGAATTCGGTCAAGTAATCGCAAGAAGACATGTGTCGTGAAAATATGAAGATGTTATCATTTGTTTTTCCGAGTAAATTTAACAAACTTTCATTAGAATCCTATATGTTTTGCTAATTTAACTAACCTGTTCCATAAAGATATATTCATTGGGGTGTTTATGTCAATTATAACTATCGTGTGACAGGTGCCCTGCTTAACGTCTCTTTCGCAACAGCTGCGACCGTACAATTGGCCCAACTTTTTATACTTGGTCAACAGACGCTTAAATAAAATGATGATATGCCGGCAGATGCCCCCTATCATTATTTTTTATAAAATCGCTTGGAGGGGCTATGTTAAAGCTAAATCAAAAAAGAATGCCTACGATCTGTATCATAATGGTCCTTGCGCTTTTCACCAGCGTATTTGGAGGGTTTTATTTTTCATAAATAACAAAAAAGGATCCGCAAGCGTTGCTTCCGGATCCTTTTCACCGCAGGCCGCAAGGGTCTCACGATTTTCTGATAAGACAATCTTATTTGAGCTCGACCTTTGCGCCGGCAGCCTCCAGCTTCTCCTTCGCCGCTTCCGCGTCTTCCTTGGAGATGCCTTCCTTGACAGCCTTGGGAGCGCCGTCGACAACAGCCTTCGCATCGGCAAGGCCAAGGCCGGTGATCTCGCGGACCGCCTTGATCACCTTGATCTTCTCCGCGCCGACTTCCGCAAGGATGACGTCGAACTCGGTCTTCTCTTCCTCAGCAGCAGCAGCGCCGCCGTCGGCCGGAGCCGCAACCGCTACCGCGGCAGCAGCGGATACGCCGAACTCTTCCTCGACCGCATGAACAAGCTCGGAGAGCTCAAGCACGGAGAGGACTTTGATTTCTTCAATGATCGCATTAATTTTATCAGATGCCATTGTAATGAACCTCCAATGATTTCATATTGTAGCCGCAGGGCAAATTGCAAATTAAAACCTGCAATTACGCCTCTGCCGGGGCCTCCGCCTGCGCGGGAACGGCCTCGCCGGACTTATCGACGATTGCCTGAATCGCGCGCGCAAAGGAAGCGATGGGTGCGTTGAACGCATTGCAGACCGTCGCGAGCAAAACCTCGCGGGACGGCAGCTTTGCAAGGCTGCTGATCTTTTCCAGGCTGATGACGCCGTTGTCCAGGAAACCGCTCTTCACGGTAAAATTCTTGTTCGCGTCGGCAAACTTGCACAGAATGCGCGCGGGAGCAACATAATCATCCTCGCTCAGGGCGATTGCGGTTGTGCCGGAAAGCACAGTGTCAAGCTCTTCAAGACCTGCATCCTGCACGGCAAGATGCAGAAGCGTATTCTTGACAACGGCGTAGTGTACGCCTGCTTCACGCAGCTCCTTACGAAGCTTCGTATCATCCGCGACGTTGATGCCCTTGTAATCGACGACCACGCCTGCACAGGCATTTTTCAGCTGTGCAGAGAGGTCTGCGACCTTTTGCTTCTTGAGTTCCAAAACTTTTTCACTCGGCAATGGATTTCACCTCCTCTAAATCTACCGCCTCTCCATATTGCTGATGGGGAAGCGGCATCTCAGGCACTTTTTGAGAAAGTGCCCTCTCATGGGGGAAGGAAAAACCCTTCCCGCGCACCGCAGGAAGGGTATGACCATACAAATGCACGCCGAAACGCTCCGGCTTTTGTATGCTCTCCATTCCTCGGCAGGCGGCCAATGGCCATTATGCGCAAAGCGCACCTGCTGTCTTCGGTGTAAGAACAGTGTTATTATACTAGCACACGAAATACTCCGTGTCAAGTATTTTCGGCTTATTCCGCGCCGCCCACACGGTTTGCATTGATGCGTACGCCAGGGCCCATCGTGGTGGCAACCACGCAGGAGCGGACATACTGGCCCTTTGTCGCCGCGGGCTTCGCCTTGATGATAGCCTCCATCAGGGTAGAGAAGTTCTCATTCAGCTTTTCCGCGCCGAAGGATACCTTGCCGATCGGGCAGTGGATGATATTGGTCTTATCGAGACGGTACTCGATCTTACCGGCCTTGGCCTCCGTAACAGCCTTCGCAACATCGGGCGTAACTGTACCGGCCTTCGGGCTCGGCATCAGGCCGCGCGGACCAAGCACTTTACCAAGGCGGCCGACCAGGCCCATCATATTGGGCGCTGCGATGGCCACATCGAAGTCCATCCAGCCCTCGCCCTGAATCTTGGCGACCAGCTCCTCCGCGCCGACAAACTCCGCGCCGGCCTCTTCGGCGGCCTTTGCATCGTCGCCCTTGGCGAACACAGCAACACGGACGGATTTACCAGTGCCATTGGGCAGCACAACAGCGCCGCGAACCTGCTGGTCCGCATGGCGGGAGTCAACGCCCAGGCGGATATGCGCTTCCACTGTTTCATCAAATTTTGCCGTTGCGGTTTTCACCGCGACCTCCAGCGCTTCCGCGGGGTCGTAAAGCTTCGTTTTATCGACAAGCTTCGCGCTTTCGACATATTTTTTACCATGTTTCATTCGTCTGACCTCCCTAAAGAGTGGTTAATCGGATGTTTCCTCCCACCCGGGAGCATTAATCGGAGACAACGATGCCCATGCTGCGCGCAGTACCGGCAATCATGCTGGCGGCTGCTTCTACGCTTGCTGCATTCAGATCGGGCATCTTCTGCTCGGCGATTTTTCTAATCTGCTCACCGGTGATCGTTGCGACCTTGTTCTTGTTCGGCACGCCGGACGCCTTGTCAATTCCGCAGGCCTTTTTCAGAAGAACGGCGGCGGGCGGCGTCTTGGTGATAAACGTGAACGAACGGTCCGCATAGACGGTGATGACGACCGGGATGATCAGGCCGATATCATTTTTTGTGCGCTCGTTGAATTCCTTCGTGAACGCCATGATGTTTACACCGTGCTGACCCAGCGCAGGACCGACCGGGGGTGCCGGGGTTGCTTTTCCGGCGGGGATCTGCAGCTTAATGAAACCTACAACCTTTTGAGCCATTTTTTGCACCTCCAAATATACGTGGTAACTGGCGGAGTAAGTGCGAATTCCTACTCCTCCCACAGGGGGCGAACCCCCGCGCCAGACGGTAAAGCCGCACAGGCGCATAATAAGCGGCAGGGCCGCTGATTACCAAACGTGTTTTACTCGACTGCCGGCTCCACCTGATCGAGTGCAAACTCAACCGGCGTTTCACGGCCAAACATGGAAATCGTTACGCGGACAAGATCCTTATCCGGATCGATCTCCTCGACGACGCCGGAGAAATCTCCAAACGGGCCGTCGATGATATTGACAAGGTCGCCGACCTGATAGGCCACTTCGACCTGCCTTTTCTCCACGCCGAGCGCGAGCACTTCCTCATCGCTGAGCGGGACGGGCTTGCTCTCCGGGCCCACAAAGCCCGTAACGCCGCGCGTATTGCGGATGACATACCAGGTGTCGTCCGACATGACGTACTCCCCGTCCTCCACATCGACCGCAAGCTTCACCAGCACATAGCCCGGAAATACCTTGCGCTCTACGTCGCGCTTTTTGTTATCCTTGATTTCAGTGACCGTCTCCATGGGGATTTTTACCTCCAGGATCTGATCCTGCATCTGGCGGTTTTCCACAACCGTTTCGATATTGTTGGCCACTTTGTTTTCGTAGCCGGAATAGGTATGGATCACATACCACTTTGCGCTGTCAGCCATGTTAGACCACCCTTTCGCTTGGACCCGCTTAACCGAGCAGTCCGCCAAACAGCTGGATGGCTCCGGTTTTCGCTGTCGTCGCGGCACCGGTGACAGCTTCCGTCACGGCGCCCGTCGTCGATTCTGCCGCAGCGACCGTCGTCGTGGGCTCCTGCGCCAGGCCCTCAATCAGGCGCAGTCCCTGGGAAAGGCCAAAGTCCACAATCCAGATGCCGATCCCAATGATCAAAATCACGGCGATGACAACGCCGGTGCTTTTGAGCACGGTCTTTGCGTCGGGCCAGGTGATCTTCTTGATCTCGCCCCTGAAATCCTTAAAGAAGCGGGCGATCGCCTTGCCGGCGCGCACAAAGATATTTGGCTTTTTCGGTTTGTTTGCCTTATCGGCCTTGTCCGCTTTTGTGGCCTTGGCTTTTTTGTCGGCCATTTCCACAGCGTCCTTTTTCTTTTCGTCAGCCATTCATCTTTCCTCCGCTCTTATTTGGTTTCTCTGTGGAGCGTGTGTTTCTTGCAGAATCTGCAATACTTATTCATCTCCAGCCTGTCGGGGTTGTTCTTCTTGTTTTTCATCGTATTGTAGTTGCGCTGCTTGCACTCCGTGCAGGATAAAGTGACTTTTACTCTCATGACGGCACCTCCAGTTTTCCGGATATTTTCAGAGCCTGCCAATCCACAGGCACAGCCTCCGTGCTCCTTGCAAAGCAACCTTGAGGGCATTGCTTCGCAGAAAGCCCGCAGCCCGCCTTTCCGCAGGATTTTTCAGGTTCCAGCCTCCCTCTAAAAATGGGCACAAAAAAAGAACCCTCTTAGAGGTAAAACCACTATAACACACTTTCATCAAGCGGTCAAGTAATTTTCCCCGATAAAAGGGCCTTTTCCCATCTTTTTGGTCATGCGGCCGCGGCTCCCCGATAAAATGAAAAGCGGGGGGTCAAATTCACGGCATTCCCCTGAGGGAGCAACTCGGTTTTCTTCACATTATAAACACAAAAAATGAATGCTGAGGTGTTGAAATGGCAATCGTCTACACAAAGCTGATGCGTCTGCTGGAGGACCGTCAAATCAGCTTCTACCGGCTCAAGAAATCCGTAAACATTGCGGATGGAACGCTTAGCCGCCTGCGGCAGAATCGCTCTGTCTCCATGGAAACCATCAATCGGATCTGCCAGATGCTTCAATGCCAGCCCGGCGATCTCATGGAATATATCGAGGACCCGGAAAATGATTGAAACGCTTATCCAATCGATAACCCGCCCACCGGATGATTCCGGCACCGGGCGGGCGTATCCTCTAATACAGATGGTAGGAAGCGTCATCCCGTAACAGTGGTGTATCGCCGCATTTCAGCGCGAAATTCATCGTAAAACCGATTCTGAAACGCGGACGTGCTCCCTTTCCACTACAAAATCACGTTTATGCAGCTCAAGCGCATCGCACACTGCCCAGGCGATGGAGCCGATCAAAACAGAAATACCGACGGCGAGATAAATCCATGCAGATTCTCCCCGGATATCGTTGATATTCCCCATGCCGATAAACCGGTCCAGGCAAAACAGGCAGCCGACGTAGGTCATCAACAAATGGCCGAGCGCCTGCGGCCAGTGGTTCAAATAAAACTGATGCGCCCCGAATATGCCAAGGCACCAGGCCAGCTGTTCTGCCTTTTTCCTGTCCCTCGGCTTGATGGCAGGAATAGAGGCCTGCTCCGTCACCGGATAAATCTCTGTGAAATTCACCAGGAACAGCAGCGCCATCGCAATCCACATCGGGACAAGCTCCAGCAGCCCGCTTTTCCCAACCGTCAGCAGGATCACCAGCATGGCCAGGAGCATCCCGGCCACTGCGAACGACGTAATTTTATAACGGATATGCTTTTTAAAATTATGCAGGAAAAACAGAAGCAGGGCCGCGCCATTGAGCGCGATAAAGCCAATCGCCCCAATCCAGTGGAGCACATGCTCCCAGCCCCAGTCGTTGATAAAGATCACCGTCATCGCCATCATCGGCGCCGTATACAGGGCAACGGCGCCGATTTTCCCCGTATAGTGATAGCGGCGGTATAGATAAGAGATATTCAGAAAAAATGCCGCGGCGGTCAGACCTCCCCATGCCAAAAAACCAAAGGGATGATCATACCCGATCCAGGAGATCGTATTCTCCTCGCCGAGCGGATTGCGCACACAGCCGAAAATCACATTGTAAACCAATGCCATCAGCAGGACCGCCATGCACAGCTTCCGGTTGTCGAACAGGCACGGCATGTTTTCTTTTTCAGGTTTTGGCATGCTTTCATCTCTCCCTATCATGAAAATTCTAAAACACTGGTTTTTATTTTAACAGCATTTTCTAAATAAGAAAAGAATAATTATAAACTCCGGACACAGTTTGCTCTTCATCCCCAAAAATAAAGCAATACAGCCAAAAGCAGAATGACAACTCCGGGAACCGGCAGCAGAATGATCTGTCTGCGCATATGCGGGAATTTTCTACAAAAATAGGCGGTCAGGCAGACAGTAACCGCAGCGGCGGCCACAAGGGAAAATGCCGCACCGGCATGGTTGGAGAGCAGCCAGACAATACCTGCTGCGCCCTCTACAACCAGACAGAGCCCAAAGAGGAGTTTGATCAGAACCGGCACTTTGGAGCGGAGCGGACGCTGCATAGGGCCCACCTGCTGCCCGGTTTCCGCCGGGCGCTCCGCTTCCGGTGCGTCCTCTGCCCCCGGTACTGGCCCGTCAGGGAGAAAAAGCTCTTCCGGCGCCTGGTACTCCTCCGCCACCGTATGATATCTTGCATTGAACAGCTCGTCCAGAGAGACGGACAGCTCCCGCGCCAGCGCAGGGGCCTGGGCCAGCGCAGGATATGCGCTTCCATCCTCCCAGGCGGCGATTTCCGCTGCGTCTACATTCAGCCGGCGTGCCAGGGCTTCTCCGGAAATTCCCTGCCGCTCCCGCGCCTGTGTGATAAATGCGCCGATTTTCTTCTGATCGCCCATTTTAAACACCGCCTTTGGATTTGTAAAAACGGTTTCCAAGTGAATGAATCCATTTTATCATAAACAAAAAGGATCGCCAAGTGACCAATACACTATATCAGATAATAAGTTTTATTTCATTTAGATGGATTCATATAAATTATGTGGCAGAAAACCTTTTTAGGAGCGATTATAATGGTTATGCCAACGAAACCCTGTATGATTTCGCCATTGTCTTTTATGTCCTCTTATTTTTCATACAGCTAATCAAAAAGAAATATAAGGTCTTTCAGATGATTGTTTTTATTTTGAACAAATAAAAAACGCCTCTGGCAAAACCAGAGGCGCTCCTGCCGGCATAATGGGGGGGGGGGGGGGATAAACGCAGTTTATTCCCCGCGCGCGGACAGAAGGTCTGCTGATTTTACCGGGTTTTGCATAGAACGCAGATACATTCCATCCGCCTCACTTTCTTTTGATTGTATTTGAACCGCCTCATGATATCTTCAGCGGAAAAAAGTCAAGGGGGAATTTGATGACACAGCTAACCCTGATCACGCCGGAGGAAAGCTACCGGGAGCAAATCCTCGCCTATCGTGCGGAATTTCTGGAGGCTGGGGATTACCTGGCGGGTTGCGCGGGGCTCGACAAGGCCCCTTCCTTTGGAGAATGGCTCCAGGCTGTGCGAGAGAACAGCAGGGAAGAAACCGTCCGGGAGGGCCTTGTGCCTGCCTCCAATTATATGGCTATCCGGCAGGCGGATAACCGTCTGGTCGGCTTTATCGACCTGCGCCATCGGCTCAATGATTTCCTGCTCCAGTTTGGCGGAAACATCGGCTACAGCGTGCGCCCCTGTGAACGCAGGCAGGGCTACGCGAAGGAGATGCTCGCGCTTGCCCTGCTCAAATGCCGGGAGCGGGGGATGTGCCGCGTTTTGGTTACCTGCCGGAAGGAAAATTTCGCTTCCGCGCGGACGATCCAGAGCTGCGGCGGGGTTTTGGAAAACGAGGGATTCAAAGAGGGAACACTTTACCAGAGATATTGGATTACGCTTTCGCCTTGGGACGGCAACTTTTCAGGGGATTTTATGAGATAGGGAAGTGGCGAGCGGCCGCACCATACAGGATAATGATTGTTCAATGACCCCTTTCGGCAGGCCAAGGTAACATAAGGGGAATGGACAGAAAACCTGATGGAGAAAATGCATGTCAGGATCTGCAGTACCGTTGCTCTCTATCAGCCGGATGGGACTTTTTATGTTTCAAAATTCAGATTGCTTGCGCTCATGCCGCAAAACCAAGCAATCCGTTTCCCCATCAATCCGGCAATTAAAAGATACGGCGCAGAATGCTTTCATTCTACGCCGCGTCTTTTTCCCCCTTTTTGTGAGCCGCCTATATACGACCGTCAAAACTGTGTGAAGTTCTTCCGATCGTGCCGGACCGGGATCTTCCCATAGGTACGCTCGAACTGTACCAGCTCCCGTTCGATCATTCGGCGAAGTTCATGCGACTTTGAGCATCCATAAAATTGTGAGACATAACTCAGCCGTTCAAACAGATCCTTGTGAATGCACACAGTAAAACGGACACTTTCTTGTTTCATTGGGGAACCTCCATCCTTCATAATTTGTCGAATTTTATCGCATTATACCATATATTGATAGGATGTCGGCTCTAAAATCGTGATTACAAGCACATATCTCCCTTTTGCCCATTTTATGATGGATGCTTTTGCATAGATTGACGAATATATCGTATTTTACTATAAAATCCAGGCGCCGCCCTGAGGGCAAAAGAATGCAAAAACAAAAAGCATTTGCTTCACTGTGGAGGCAAATGCTCTTGTATCGGGAAAAACGAGACTCGGCCTTACCCGGGCAAACGGGGCTCTCCTGAAGAGGGGGTAGGGAGCTATTTTTTCGGCCTCTGCCCTGCTTCGGGCAAATTTTTAGAGGATGAAAATTTTAATCCCTGCGGTCTGATCGTCCCGTTGTCCGATTCATAGCGTTGCACAGTCTTTTGGATATAAATCAGAAGCTGCATATTGGCGGAACGGCCGTTGGCTCGAGAGACTACGTGAAATTTCTCCAAAAGCTCGGCGTTGATTCTCAGCGTATAATTTCGTATGATGTTTTCCAAAGCTTCACCGCTTTCTTTGGCATGGGCTGGCTGGGGCAAACCGCCGGGCAATGACTCTATGGAAAGAGGCGGTAATGCGCCTCTCCGTTGGAAAAGTGATATGAAGCATCGTGCGTCTGAAACGATAAAGAAGAAAGATCATGGACTTTGCGGATCATGATGAACTTATGGGGTAATTTGTGTTCTTCTGCATATCGTTCCTAGCGATTTGCCCAGAAAAGCCGGAATCCCCGTGAAGCGTTTAAAAACACCACACAGGGATAACTGTTTTTGCTGATCCACGCACCCGTAATGGGATGCGACGGTTAGGTCTATTTTACAATAGTCAATAGATGTTTAACTAAGATTTCCATATATATCACATGTTAGCGTAACTGTTCTCTCTATTGTTTGGATTGTAATTCCTAACATAGTTTGTCTAATAGTTATTTGCCCAATTGCTTGATTACCACTTTTACGAGAACTTGCTGATACTAACTTCCATTTTGAAGCTCTAATATCTGTGTTGTGTGATACTGCTGTACAAGTAGCGCTAACACCATTAACTACCGAAAAGGTCCCGGTAACCGTAAAGACCCACTCTATATTACCATTTGAATTATAATAAGTATGATCTTTATTTCCTTTTACAGTATTTGAGCTGGCGCGAGTCAAAACGGGTTCCTGCGTTACGGTTGTGATAATATAACTCCCGTCAGCAAAATACTCTATATTGGTTTCTGTTTCAGTCAATGCAATTGCACTAGAGTTTATCATAAAGCATGTCATTAATAATAAACATGTGAAGATCGCACAAATTCTTTTTTTCATAATAAGACCCCTCCTATGAGATATCTGACAATATCTCAATATAACTAACAGACTCATGCTCAGTACCCTTTATAGAAAAATGCGCATCAATCAACGCACTCGTATACACAACACCAACAATTATTACAACAATAATCGCAGCAATCAGAACAATCCTACGAAACGTCATACGCTTCCGAATCATTTCCGGTGTATCTTTGGTTTTATTCTCCAGAAAAACATCAGCATGTGTTTCCGGTGTGCCGAGCTCACCAATGATATTGTTAATCGTTACATTGGAATTATCAGTAACAAAGTCTGCAATATCATTACAAAGCATTGTGAGATAAGTTTCTTTTTCAAGCATAGTACCTGAAAGAGCAGACCCGACATCTTTCAGATAGTGATCAACTTCTCCTAATAATTCTTCAGAAAGATGCGCATCCATTAAGATCTTTCTTTGCTTCTTCGTCATTATGTACCCTCCTTTTTCTGAGATATACAATCAATCTAGCCAGTTTTCATTCCTGGATTAGTAAATATCAGGTTTGAAACCAATATTTATCTAACCCATTGAAATACTTTATTTTCTCCTCCTTCCATAATCTCTGTAGAATACGACACAATAGAACGTTTTTCCATAAATTACATTCTAATAATATCATATTCCCTATGAAAAGTAAATAGATTGTGTAATGATATGAAAAAAAATTTTTTTAAGCTATAAAATTTGCCATAATTCCCAAAATTGTAAGGTAAAAATTTATTTTTACAATAGCTGTAACCTATTAAAAAAATTTTATCTGTATTATATTACATATTTTACCATGTGAGGCTGATAAGAGATCTTTCCTTAAATTCAGCCCCTTTACAGGTATTGACAAATCATTTGGGGGAAAGAAGGCGACTTCAGGGCAGGTTTCTGCTCTGGATTCGCCGCCCTGCTTATTCTATCGAATTCAAGAAAACGAGAAGGCCGGTCCCGCTTTGGGGCCGGCCTCCTTCTTTTTTCATCGCTATTTATAGTTCAAATATTTTCTTCAGCGTTTTCGCCGTATTTCCCACCGTCAGGGCAATGATCTCATCCCCCTCCATGAGGGCCGTATTGCCGCGCGGGATCGTGATTAGCGAATCCCGCATCAAATAGATCAAAACACAGTTCTCCGGCAGGTTCAGAGACTGTACGGTAGCGCCGGATTTTGACCAGTTGTGCGGCAGCTTATATTCATTGATAGTGGCGTTGCTGTTATTGATATCCGCAACCAGGCGCACCGCCGCGCCTTCCACCTCGTGCTCAATCATCCCGGCGATGATCCGGGTGGGGGACATCGTGATATCCACGCCGAGCTTTTTCATGATATCCATATTTTTGGGATTGTTGACCCGCGCGACCGTCTGCCGAACGTTGAATTGCTGCTTGGCGAGCTCGCAGGCAATCAGGTTATCCTCATCCTTGCCGGTCACGGCGATCATCGTATCGCACCGCCCGGCACCGCCGCGCGCAAGCGTTTCCACCATGGTGCCGTCCCCGCAGATTACGGGGATATCGAGCGAATCGGCAATACGCCGGCAAAATTCCTTTTCCTTCTCGATCAGGCTTACACTGTACCCATCCTCCATCAGCGCCTGTGAGAGGAAATAGCCGAGATTCCCGCCGCCGACGATCAATATTTTCCGCATGATAGTATCGAATTCCTTTCCCGGCCGGTCTTGTGCGAAGAGGGGCCAATGTTGTGCATGCTGTGGTGATAAGAGCGTTTATTCGTTGATCTGTGCAAAAATCACGCTGTCTCCCTCTGTTAAGATCAGCTCCTCCGCATTGGTCAGGAACAGCTTCCCGCCCCTGCGGCGCACGGCAAACGGCATCTCATTTTTGCGGTGGTAGAGCTGAGAGGGCTTCAGCCCCCAGTCGTGCCGGTCTGTTTTGACCTCCTCAAAGGAAACAGAGCTGCTCCCCAAAGACAGCATGGAGAATTTTTCGTCATCCTTCGTGATCAGATCGAGCAAATGGTCGGCCTCATAGCGGGTAGCGCAGATCGTATGCAGGCCGAATTTATGGAAGACGGCCTCGCGGGAAGGGTCCAGAATGCGGGTATAGATCGTTTCGATCTGAAAATCTGTCCTCAGAAGCTGCGTGACCATCACGTTGACATTGTCCTCCGGCGTGATGGCGCAGGCCACATCGGCATTCTCACAGCCCGCGGAAATGAGCACATCCCGGTCCACCGGGACGCCTGCCACCGTGATTCCGTCAAAATTCTCTCCGAGCAGATCGAGCCTGCTTTGCTCGCGGTCCACCACCGCAACGTCGTACCCGCGCCCGGCCAGGGCCAGGGCAAGCCTTCGCCCGGTTTTACCCGCGCCGACGATCAGAACATTCATGCCTGAATGCGCTCCTTTTCCTTACATAAACTTAAAAATCACCTGATTTTGTGATTTACACACACAATACCTGCGGGCGTGATATCGATGACCCCGTATTCCCCGTTTGCAACGGCGCCGGGGTTCATCAGGTACAGGCCGTCTTCATAGTCTGTCACAGCCCAGTGGGTATGGCCATATAATGCAATGTCGGCCTTACAGGCGCGGGCCTGCTGCCGGAGCTGCCCATCGCCGTATTTGACGTTTTCCGCATACCCGTGCGTACAGTAAAGCAGCTTGCCCGCAACGCGCTCCAGCGCAAGGGCGGGCAGCATGGAGCCCCAGTCGCAATTGCCCCGCACGGAGATGATACGCTTATTTTCGCAAAGGCTCATTGCCTGCTCCAGATCGCTTTCCCCATCGCCCAGATGAATGACGACCTGTGCCGAGGGCTGCTGCAGGATCGCATGATACAATGCGTATGTGTCCCCGTGGGAATCGGAAACCACCAGGAGCCTCATCCGGACCGCCTTCCTTTCTGCAGAAGACAGGAAAAAGATCGTTCATACTTTCCCCCATCGCAAGCATATTAGTATTATATACACTACAGGTGGTGAATGCAATGATTGACGGAAGAAATCTTACCACAGAACAGATGAAAGCCGCCCTGGAGCATTTGAGCGAAACCTCCGGAAAAGCGGCTTCTGATATCGAGCAGGCAATCAACAGCGGAAACTGGGAGAATTTTGTGCAGAAAAATATGAATCCGATGCAGGCAAAAACGCTCAAAATGCTTTTAGAGGACCGCCAGGCTGCGGATAAGCTGTTGGAGACGCCGCAGGCGCAGGCCCTGCTGGAGAAGCTTCTGAATACCAAACGGCATAACCGGTAAAAACTAATACGGGGGGATTTTGAAAATGGACGATATGAACCTGAGTAATCTGATCAGCAGCCTGAGCCCGGATGATATCCGGTCCCTGCAGGGAATGGCGCAGTCGCTCTTCGGCGGTCAGGGGCAAAACGATCCGCAGGCGGATCCGCCGCCCCAGAACATACCCACGCCCGCAGCGGGTAAAAATGGGGCCGCCGACGCGCTCAGCGCGCTATCCGGGATGGACCCGGCAATGATGAAAAAAATATCCGCCATCATGGGCGTCATGAACGGCGGGGGAAATGATTCCAGAACCGCCTTTATCGCAGCGCTCAAGCCTCTTCTGAGCCCTGAGCGCCGCCATAAGGTGGATGAGGCGCTGCGCATGATGCGGCTGCTGGAAGTGCTGCCGATTTTAAGGGATCAGGGGGTGCTTTGATTTGGGAAGGGAATATACATACAGTGAGCTGATGGCCATGCAGGAGGAGGCGACGCAGCGCGTGCGTGAAATGCAGCGCCGCGCCCAGCTGACGGCACAGCGTGCGCAGGAAGAGCTGGACCGTAAGAAACCCACTTCTCCACCCGCCGAGCAGCCGACGGAACAAGCCAAGCCCGCGTCCGAATGGACGGCCCCACAGGAGAAACACGAGGCCGATGCGGATCGCTTCTCCTTTTTGGACAGCGAGCCCCAGCGCCCGCAGCCGCCCGCAGGAAAAACGCATTCACCGAAGCACATTTCCCTGCCGGTCGATTTCATCCAGGAAAAACGGGAGGCGCCGGCGCCTGCCCGGGAGGGGGAAACCTGCGCTGTACAGGAAGCCTCGCAGGATACGGAAGCGCCTGCCAGGCCTGCACCGGACAGAAAGTCCCCTCTTCCGCTGGGCCTGACGGAAGGCGAATCCGACCGGTCGCTCCTGCTGGCGCTGATGCTCCTGCTGAATGGAGAGGGAGCAGATGAGCTGCTGCTGCTTTCCCTTCTGTATATCATGATGTAGGAAAAGAATCTGCTGGAACGGTTCCCCTTTTTGCTGTTTTATGCTAAACTGAAAGGGCCCGCAGATGATACTACCCGCAGGCGAAGGTTTGGTGTTTTAACAACAAAAAGGGGAATGGATATGACATATCAGTATCGTACGCACGGAACCTGCTCCAGAGAAATCGAGGTTGAACTGGAGGACGGGATCATTCGCCGCGTCAAATTTTACGGCGGATGCGCGGGAAACCTCGCGGGGATCTCCAAAATCGTGGAGGGAATGCCCGCGCAGAAGGTGATCGATACCTTTTCCGGCATCCGCTGCGGCCTGAAGCCGACTTCCTGCCCGGATCAGCTTGCGCACGCCGTTGCTCAGGCGCTGCAGCAGGAGCAGGCGTAAGCTGTTCTTACGGAGGAAAACAAAAAATGCATCATTAATATAGAAAATGCCTCTGTGCGTGTGAAAGTGGACGAGCTGGGCGCACGGCTGCACAGCCTGTGCCGTAAGAAAAACAGCTACGAATACCTCTGGCAGGGGAATCATCCATCTGGTCCGGGCAAGCGCCGGTTCTCTTCCCGATGGTCGGGACCCTACCGTCGGTTTCGGCGGCGCGCCGTATGTGTGCATCGAGCCGTGGTACGGCATCGCAGATTCCCCTGAGCGGGTTTCGGATGTTTCCCATAAGCAGGGCAGCCAGCGGCTGGAGAGCAACAGACGGTTCGATTTTACGATCCGGATCAAATTGCACAATTTCTAACCAGAACGGGGGGAGAGGCATGCCGCGCATCCTGCGCTTTCAGGTCGACGCGCGCTACGAGGGCCGTAAGGTCATCCATTACCTGCGCGGGGAGGCGGGGCTGTCGGCGCGGCTCGTCCAGTCGCTCAAACGGCTGCCTGGCGGCATCTGCCTCAACGGCGCGCAGATCCGCACGGTCGACCAGATTCATGAAGGAGATGTTTTGACGCTCTGCCTGCCGGACGATCCGGGCGATGTAGAGCCGCTCAAGCTTCCACTCGATCTTTTATATGAGGATGAAGACATACTCATTGTCAACAAGCCCGCAGGCCTTGCCATGCACCCGACCCATAACCACCAGGGGGATACGCTGGCAAATGCCGTAGCGGCTTATTTTCAGGAGCACGGCCGGACGGTCACCATGCGATGTGTGGGAAGGCTGGATCGGGATACCTCCGGCATTGTCCTGTGCGCGCTGAACCGCTATGCGGCTGCGCGCCTCTCCGGCAATGTGGAAAAGGAATACCTTGCGGTCGTTTCCGGCCTGTATGGGGGCAATGGCACCATTGACCGCCCGATCATCCGGCCGGATCCGATGCATACCAGCCGCGCGGTCGGGGCGGGAGGCCTTCCGGCGGTGACGCACTGGACGGCGGTCATGCAGGGCGAAAACATGACGCTGGTACGCATCCGGCTGGAGACCGGCCGCACGCACCAGATCCGCGTCCATTTTGCCTCCCTCGGCACGCCTCTCGTGGGGGATACGATGTACGGAGCGGCGGATCAACGGATCGCCCGGCAGGCGCTGCACTGCGTCCGCGCCCAGTTCGTGCACCCTGTGACCGGGAAGCCGATGATGGTAAAGGCTCCTCTTCCCCCAGATTTAGAGGCACTGTGCGCGCAGATGGAGCCGATTCAGGAGTAACCGAGGGAGCCGCCGTCGATATGGAGCACCTGGCCGGTCATCAAGGAGGAATCATCACAGGCGAGATAGACATACCCCTGCGCCATCTCAAACGGTTGGCCCGCGCGGCCCATCGGCGTTTCCGAGGTGAAGGAGCCGAAGGTTTCCAGCGCGTCCGCCGGGAAGGAGGCGGGCTGGAGCGGCGTCCAGACCGGGCCCGGTGCGACGGCGTTCACGCGGATCTTCCGGCTGATGAGGGACTTGGCGAGCGACCGCGTAAGGGAGACGATCGCGCCCTTTGTGGCGCTGTAATCGATGAGCTTATCGTCGCCCTGGTAGGCGGTGATGGAGGTCGTATTGATGATCGCCCCTCCCTCCGGAATAAAGGGCAGCGCCTCCTGAATCACATAAAAAAAGCCGTAGACATTGGTTTCAAAGGTATCAGCCAGCTGATCCTGCGTGATATCCAAAATGCTCTCCCGCACAAACTGAACGCCGTGATTATTGACGAGCACATCGATCCCTCCGAAGAGATCCACCGTTTCCCTGACGATCCGCTTGGCGTTGCGCCGCTCCCGCAGATCGGCGGGCAGGAGGATACACTGTGTGCCGAGCTCCTCGATATGTTTCTGCGTCTCCCTCGCATCGCGTTCTTCGTCAAGATAAGAGACGGCCACATTGGCCCCTTCCTTTGCAAAGGCATAAGCGACGGCTCGCCCGATGCCGCTGTCGCCGCCCGTAATGAGGGCGGTTTTCCCCTGCAGTTTTCCGCGACCCTTTGCGGTGGGGGTTTCCGCAATGGGCAGGGGATCCATGAGGTATTCCAGGCCCGGCTGGTGAGCCTGATGCTGCGGCGGAAAGGTCAGCCCTCCCTGCCGGCATTTTTCCTGTGTCCCACGGTAAGGATAAGTCGGATGAGACATAACAACGCCCTTTCTTCATGGAGATAAGATAGTTCATCTTATGCCGGTTGAAGAAAGGGCGCAACTGATGGCGCCATTGGCCGAAAAATTGCCTGTCAGGACGAGAGAAAAAGAAATACAGGGCCGTCAGAAAACACCGTGTTTATGCGGATTCCCGGCATTCAATTATCTGGAAGAAGAAGCCGGGCAGCCAAAAGGCCGCCCGGCAGCATTTTTAGTCCAGAGGGGCAAGGTCTTCCTCCTGCACCCGCTGCTCTTTCCGAAGCGCCCGGCGCTCCATGATATCCTTCATCATCTGGCGGTGGCCGTCGCCCGTAATGTTATAGAAATGCATGGGGATGAGCATGAGCAGATAGCCCGCTGCGGGGATCAGCGTTGTCATCAGGAACAGTGCCCAGTTCGTCTGCGTATTCTGGACCATGCTTCCCTCGACGTGCTGGACATATCCGGTCAGGCCGAGAATTGCAAGGCCGATTGAGGAGGAGAAGGTGTTTTCAATCTTGCCAGTGAAGCTCATGATGGAGAGCATAATGCCCTCTACGCGGGTGCCGGTTTTCCATTCGATATAATCGACCGTTTCCGCCTCCATTTCCTTCTGGATCAGGTTTTTAAACTCAAGCGGGATTGTGGTAAGGCCGGTAAAAAGGATCACGAAGATGCCCGTCAGGAAAGAAACCGGCGTGCCCGGCTCTTTGAGCATCAGCCCCCGGTAGCAGACTATGGCAAAGAGCACATGAACCGCGATTGCGCTTACGCAGCAAAGCTGGTAGAAGCGCCTGGAGTCGGCTTTCCGCCCGGCTTTTTCGATGAGCTTGGGGACAATCAGGCCGGCCAGCAGGAATCCGGGGAATTTGATGACGTCAACAACCACATTATACTTACGGTCAAACATCAGGTCGGCAACAAAATAGAAGGAAACCTGCTCTGCGATTTTGCAGACCACAAAAAAGATGTTGCCTAAGAAAAGCATCAGCAGCGGCCTGTTTTTAAACAGCAGGCTAAAGCATTCCCGAACGGAGGGGACATCCTCTTTATGTTCCGCCCGTTCTCTCGTATTGTGGAACGTCAGCCGGGTGAGAAAAATAATGCCGATCGCGGAAACAGTTGCGGAGGTCAAATAGGCCTGCGGCGTGTGGCTCTTAAAATAAGGCAGCCATGCGGCAGCCGCTACAAACACCTGCGGCAGCGCACCCACGATGGAACGCAGGATCGAGCTGACACCGAAGAGTTTCGTTCGTTCAATTCCACTTGGGGTGATAGAAAAGGCCAGCGCACCCATGGGAATATCGAATGCGGTATAGGTTACATCGAGGCCGATAAAAAGGGCTGTCGTATAAATTATGTTCAATACCGGCGGAGCATCGGCACTGCCGATAAAGAACAGGATCATCACAAGTGAGACAAACCATGGGGCCCATTTGATATAAGGGCGCATCTGCCCGTCCTTCGTCCGTGTTTTATCGACGATCACGCCCATAATGGGGTCGTTGATCGCATCGAAAATGCCGCAGAAAAAGCGGATGTTGGAAGCGACCCCCATCGGATTGGAGAGCTTTTTGAAGAGCACATTCGTCAGGAAATAGTTGATGTATTTTGAGCTCGTCATGCTCGTGCTCATGCCCTGTGCGCCTCTGCCCAAAGCGTAAGAAATGGTTTCCTTCCAGGTCAGATAGGTCTCCTCGCCGACATCCTTCTGGATAATCTTACGGTTCAGGAATTCATTCAATTTTCCCATTTACATTCCTCCTACTTGATTTGGGTTGCTTTACTATTATTTAGAAGAAATATATGATCTGAAATATCATCCATCATGGCTCTGTCGTCCATGGAATCGATATAGAAATTTCGAGATGTGCATCAGGGTACCGCTCCTGAACGAATTTGACCTTATTTGCAAGGCAACAGAGCCTTGTAAATTTATCCATGTGCCGCTCGACGGAAGAGCAGATAGCGCGTGATTCCCATCCGCTTCATGATTTCGCCCGGCAGAAAATCTGCGCTGCTTTTTATAGAAGAGCTTGATTTTTTTCGGACCGGTCCCAACAACGGGAGACATCCATTTCCGGATTGCTGAGCTTGATATAATCTCCGGAAACCTGGCGTATGCCTCAACTCCCTCCTCCATGGCAAAGAGATGGAACCGGCCCCGAAACGCCAAAGGAGCACTCCGGCACGCGCAGGGGCAAGTTTGCAAGGCCACAAGGGCGAGAGGCCAAGAAGGCGGCAAACGTGGCTTTTCACCTGCCGGGCGACGCTGTTTCCCCTTGTTTACCGATGCTTTCAACCAGCGATTCCCCATCATAGATTGTATTGTCAAAACGTAAACGTTTACGCACAAGGCAATACACAACGCTCCAACCGATTCAGAGATAGATACAAAAGTTATTTTAACATGTTAAAAAGAATAAATCAACGATTTTTCTATCTATCCTGCTAAAATTTATGTTAAGACTATCTACAAAAAACCATCGCTATACTTTTATATTCCTAATTTTTAGAAATTATATATGGTTCGTCATTCGACCAACTCGTTTTCGGCGATTTCGAATGAATAGAATCCTCTATTCATTCGTGCTATCAAGCATCTGATTAAAGAATTTATAAAACCTCACACAGAAAATTTTTGGATCATCTTTTTCTCTTCATCTATTTAGTCTCCGGAATCACGCGCTTCAAAGCCTGATATTCAGCATACAAAAAGGGGGCGCACTGCAAAAGCAGGCGTCCCCTTACGCATGATTTTCTTATACCGGATCAGTCGCTCGTATACGGCAGCAGAGCTACGTGACGGGCGCGCTTGATAGCGGTTGTCAGCTCACGCTGGTGTGCGGCGCAGGTGCCGGTCACACGGCGCGGAAGGATCTTAGAGCGGTCGGAAATGAATTTACGAAGCCGCGGCACATCCTTGTAATCAATCGTTTCGACCTTATCGACGCAGAAGGAGCAAACCTTCCTGCGGCCCTTGCGGCCGCCGCGGCGGTCATTGCGGTCATATGCCATGAGAATAACCTCCTTTTCAAATCTCTCGGGTGCTCTGAATTCTCCAATAGAACTCAGAAGGGAAGATCATCATCGTCCTGGATTTCTTCAAAATCGCCCATATTTCCCGTCGCATAAGACGGCGCGGGCGCTGCAGCCGGCGCCGCGTAATCGTTGCGCGGTCCGGTGCCGGTTTCGCTCTTGGAGCCGCAGAAGCTGACATTGTCGGCGACGATCTCGACCGCCGTCCGCTTATTGCCCTGCTTATCCTCATAATTGCGCGTTTGGATCGATCCCTGAACAGCGATCATAGAGCCTTTATGAAAATAGCGGGTAACAAATTCAGCCGTCTGCCTCCAGGCGACCACATCGATAAAATCCGTCTGGCGCTCCGTGCCCGCTTTTTGATAATTGCGGTCAACGGCTACGCGAAAGGATGTAACAGAGAGCCCAGACCCCGTTGTGCGGAGCTCCGGGTCTGCCACGAGCCTGCCCATAATGACTGCACAATTGAGCATTTGTTTACATCCTCCTTACTTTTTGATGATCAGGGAGCGGATGACGCCATCCGTAATCTTCAGGACCCGGTCGAATTCCGCCGGGAACTCGGGCGCGCAGGTGTAGTTGAGCAGAAGGTAATAACCCTCGGCCTCATCGTTGATGGGATACGCAAGCCTGCGCTTGCCCCACTCCTCGACGCTGTCAAGAGTGCCATTTGCTTCAATAAGCGCCTTGAACTTTTCCACCAGTTCCGCAATGCCCTCGTCACCCTTGGTCAGAGAGAAAATGAGCATGGTTTCATAGCTGTTCTGTGCTGACATTCTTTTTGCACCTCCTTTTGGTCTTTGGCCCCGCAATTGATACGGAGCAAGGATAACTCGCCGTTTTATCATAACGGCAATTTATGATTATATCAGTAAGGGCTGGGGAAGTCAAGAAAAAAGCGAAAAAAAGCGGTACAAACCGCCTTCCGGCAGCGCTACAGCTGTAATTCCCCTTTCAGATAGCAGCGAGCTGTACCGCCGATTTTTACCCGCTCGCCGCAGAACTCGCAAAGCAGCGTCCCACCCGGTTTGAAAAGCTGTCTGGCAGTTATCCGCCTTTTCCACCGGCTTTGGCATGCGTGCCGGAAAATCCATGGTATAGAGTTCTCCATCCCGATGGACATTCAATCTCCCGCTTTTCGTTTTAAATTGGATCGCTGTTTGAGACGGCCTGATCAAATGTATCATTACAAACGCGGTTGCCAGCGTCGCGTGCCCACAAAGGTCGATCTCCATCTCCGGGGTAAACCAGCACAACTGATTTGCGCCTTTCTTTTCCATCAGAAAAGCGGTTTCCGCAAGGTTGTTTTCAAACCCGATCTTCTGCATCAGATCCTCTGAAATCCCACAGTCCAACAGGCAGACCCCGGCAGAGTTTCCACGGAATCATTCATCCGCAAAAGCATCGATCACATCATATTTCATCTGCTTATCTCTCTCTTTGCTTCGATCCTTAGATCAAAAAAAACCGGCCGCCGTCTTTGCATGGCAGCCGGTTTTCAAAAAATCTTTTCGTCAGCGGATGACGCGGACGCGAACGATCCCATCAATCACGCCAAGGGCCGCGAGCGTATCATCTTCAATCGTATCGTTCGTATCGATCACGGTATAGGCAAACGCCTTTTTGGATTTATTGATCATATTGTCGATATTTACGTTTTTCTCCGTCAGCGTTGCCGTGATCTGATTGAGCATGCTCGGTACATTTTTATGGATCAGGCAGATGCGTGTAGTTGCACTGCGGGGAAGAACGACATTCGGCAGATTGACGGAATTGCGGATAATCCCTTCCTCCAGATAATCCTTGAGCTCATCCGCCGCCATCGCCGCGCAGTTATCTTCCGATTCCGGCGTGGACGCGCCGAGATGCGGAATCGCGATCACGCCGCTCTCGCCAATCAGATCGTCTGATGGGAAATCGGTCGCATAAGCGGCTACCTTACCATTCTGAAGCGCCTCCAGGATATCCTTGGAATCCACCAAATCTCCGCGCGCAAAATTAACGATGCGTACGCCATCCTTCATCTTCGCGATAGATGCCTGATTGACAAGGCCGCGGGTCTCATCCGTCAGTGGAACGTGGACGGTGATATAATCGCTCTTTGCAAAGATGTCGTCAAGGCTCGTCGCATGCTTGATATCGCGGGAAAGGCTCCATGCCGCATCGATAGAGAGGTACGGATCATAGCCGTAAACCTGCATACCCAAGCTCTTTGCCGCATTGGCAACCAAAATGCCGATTGCGCCAAGGCCGATGACGCCCAGCGTCTTGCCCTTGATCTCCGGCCCGGTAAAGGCGGATTTTCCTTTCTCCACCAGCTTGCCAACCGCATCGCCCTCGCCCTTGAGCGTCTTGCACCAATCAATAGCGGGAACGATCTTGCGGGAGGTAAGTAAGAGCGCACAGAGCACAAGCTCCTTGACGGCGTTGGCATTCGCGCCCGGCGTGTTGAAGACGACAATTCCCTGCTCACTGCAAGCATCCACCGGGATGTTATTCACACCGGCGCCTGCGCGCGCAATTGCCACAGTGTTTTCATCCAGCTCCATATCGTGCATGGAGGCGGAGCGGACCATGATAGCGTCCGGCTGGGCGATTTCATTGCCATGGGTATATTTCTCCGCGGGCAGGCGGTCAAGGCCTGTGGCGGAGATCTTATTCAAAGTCAGAATCTGATACATTACGCTATTCTCGCTTTCTGCATGATAATTTTGGATGTTATGCGTTTTCCGCCTCGAATTTCTTCATGAAGGCGACCAGCTTTTCCACACCCTCGATCGGCATTGCATTGTAAATCGACGCGCGCATGCCGCCGACGGTGCGGTGACCCTTCAGGTTGACGAACCCGGCGGCCGTCGCTTCCTTGATGAATTTTGCATTGAGCTCATCGCTGTCCGTTACGAAGGGGACGTTCATCAGGGAGCGGTCCTCCGGGACGACCGTCCCGCGGAACAGCTTGCTTATATCCAAAAAATCGTAGAGAACCTTTGCCTTTTTGACATTGCGTTCTTTCATTGCCTCCAGGCCACCGATGGATTTGATCCACTCCAGCACCAGCTTGCAGATATAAATCGTATAGCAGGGGGGCGTGTTGTACATGGAGCCGTTATCCGCATGAACCTTATAGTCCAGCATCGTCGGCGTGATTTCGCGCGCTTTGCCGATTAGATCCTCGCGAACGATCACGATCGTCAGTCCCGCCGGAGCCACATTCTTCTGCGCGCCCCCGTAGACCATGCCGAATTTTGTGACGTCCAGCGGCTCGGAAAGAAAGCAGGAGGAGATATCCGCTACCAGCGGCACATTGCCAGTATCCGGCAGCTCATGATAAACCGTGCCGTAAATCGTATTGTTCATGCAGATGTAGAAATAGTCCGCATCCGGCGTAAAGTCTGCCTTATTGAGCTTCGGGATGTAAGAAAAGGTTTTATCCTTCGAGGAAGCTACGATATGTACATCGCCATATTTACAGGCTTCCTGATATGCTTTATTCGCCCATTGGCCGGTAATCACATAATCCGCTTTGCCGCTGCCGTTCATCAGATTCAGCGGGATGGCGGCAAACTGTGTGGACGCACCGCCCTGCAAAAAGAGCACCTTATAATTCTCCGGGATATTCATCAGCTCGCGCAAGAGGCTTTCCGCTCCGCGGATGATTCCTTCATATTCCTTCGAACGGTGGGACATTTCCATGACGGACTGCCCGCAGCCTTCGTAATCGAGCATTTCGGCAGCCGCTTTGCGCAGCACCTCTTCAGGCAGCATGGACGGGCCGGCAGAAAAATTGTAAACTCTGGACATTCTTTCATTACCTCCACTGATTCATATGCGTGATTGTCTCTTATTATATCGATAGATACCAGAGAAAGTCAATAGATTGTTAATAATATAACAGTTATTTTTCAAAAAAATTTAGTTTTTAAAATAACTTGTCCTAATTTTTAACAAAGTTACGACTCAACGAAATGCCTTTCTACATGGATCCAGAATCGATGGATTCCTACACAGCTTATATCGTTTTATGATAAAATTCATGATTTATCCACATTTTTGTATTTGGAAATGCATATTTTCATTTTATTGTATGAGTGAAAGGGAATCCCCCTCCCTTCACTCATTCCTTATGTTTCATTTTTTCTCTCCCAAGCATCCAGTCGTTTTATACCTCTGAAAAAGAAAAAACCGATGTTTATGAAAACACCGGTTTTTTCTTTTTCCATAAAATATTCCTAATTATTCGCTTTTCGGTTCAATCTTTCCATAGAGAGGCGCAGCCCCCGCGTCATGATGTGGCGCACGGCAAGGCGCCTGCGGCTTCCGGTCTCTCGAATGATTGGAAAAATCCCTCTTTGGACCTCTGGGATCACGCCCGCCGGAGCGCCCGCGTCCGCCGCGGCTCCGATTTGACCCGCCGCTGTGCGTCGGCTTGATGCCCTCCTCCAGGGAGATGACAACCCTACGGTCGCTGTCCGATCCGATCGAATGGGATTGGACGCCTTCAATCTCCTGAACCGCCGTATGGATCACACGGCGCTCATAAGGATTCATCGGCTCCAAGACGACGTTACGACCGTATTTAAGCACCTGATTCGCATTCTTCCGGGCCAGGCCGCGCAGCGTTTCATCCCGTTTCTCCCGGTAATCGCCCACATTCAGAGAAATACGGATATATTCCTCAGCGCCACGGTTAGCGACGAGGCTCGTCAGATATTGAAGCGCGTCCAGCGTTTCGCCGCGGCGACCGATGATCGCGCCATGGTTTTCGCCGCAATCCAGATCCAGCCTGTAATGGCCATCCTCGCAAATCTCTTTCACCGTCACATCGGGAATCCCCATTCCCTCGAGAACACGTTTGAGATAGTCGATCGCCTTCCCCGCCGGGGATTCCTCATAGGATGCCCGCACTTTTGCGGGAGCGCCGCCGAAAAGCCCAAATGTTTTCTTTACTGGCATTTCCAGCACTTCAATCTTAACCTCGACATTTTCCGGCGCCGCAAGCTCTGCGACCGCTTTTTCCCGCGCCTCCTCGATCGTGGCGCCTGTGCAGATTGCCTCTTTTATCATGTCCTTCACCACCTATTATCGTTATGAACCGGCGCGCGTTATCCTTCCATGCGGCGTTGCGCGATCAGTTTCATATTTTCTTCTTTGGAACGGCGGTTAACCGTTTCTTCCACCATCATCTTGGCAATGATCTTTTTGGGGCTGTGCGTATAGTTGAGTAGAATCATCTGTGCGAATGCAATGATATTGGACATAATCCAGTAAATACCCGCGCCCGCCGGGAACTGAAACGCGATGATCAGGGAAAACAGCGGCATACCGAAGGCCGTGCATCCCATCATCGGATTTTTCGCCATCTCCGGATTGGTCTGCTTCTGCCGGATCCAGGTATAGATGCCGGAGAGCAAAGCCGACAGGCCGGAGAACAGCGGAACGAGCAGCAGGATCAGCTCCTGCTTACTGGCGGAGCCGAGATGAGAGAGCGTTGCAAAACTCGGTGTTTCTGCAAGCGGAATGCCGAACATTGTGTAATCGAAGCCGCGCAGCTTATCAATGATCTCTGTGGAGAGTGCTGGCATCTTTGCAATGACCTCATCCAGATGGTTGAATACCTGAAGCTCCAGCAAATTCTGTTTCACAGAGGTATCGCCCAAAAGGCCCTGGACGATCTTCGTCATTTCGCCAACCGTGTTGGAATCAACGCCGAGCACATACTGGATCGGATAATAGATAACACCCAAAAGGCCGAAGATAATCGGCAACTGAATCAGCATCGGCAGGCAGCCGGCGCTCATCGGATTGTAGCCTTCACGGGAATAGAGGGCCTGCATCTCTTCATTGAGCTTGGCCTGATTGCCCTTGTATTTTTCCTGCAGCTTTTTGATCTTGGGCTGCAGGCGCATCTGCTTTGCCGTGCCCTTTTGCTGGCTGATGGAGGAGGGGAGAAGAACCAGCCGGAATAAAAGAGTAAATAGAAACAGGGCAAGTCCATAATTGTTGACGAGATCATAAAAAATCCGGAAAATAAATCCGAATGGAACATATAAAATACTTAAAATACTCATGAAAGACCTCCGTAATTTTCAATGAGCTAACAAAAGAGGGACTCTATTTAAACGAGAATGCCCTACGCAAATAGCAATATATAGAATCTAAATGTTTCTTCAAACAAATTCAGGATATTATTTTTTAGGAGGGACAGGATCATATCCCCCCGGAAAAAGAGGATTGCACCGCAAAAGCCTCCATAACGCCAATAATCCGCCCTTAAAAGCACCGAAGCGCTCGATCGCCTCCACAGCATACTGCGAACAGGTCGGATAAAACCGGCAGCGCGGCGAAAAAAGAGGGGAAATTTTTCTCTGATAAAAGCGGATCATGGAGAGAAAAGCCTTTTTCATGGGTTCTTTTTCTCCTTTGAAGGGATCACCCCGGCGGCACAGAGCTGCTTTCTCATGATCTTTTCAAGATCGGTGCTTTTGATCCATTTGGTACGGCTTCTGGCGACACAGACAATATCCCAATTGCCGGAAATTTCCTCTGATACGGTGAAAAAAGCTGCGCGAATCACGCGCCTGGAGCGATTGCGCTCCACAGCGTTCCCAATTTTTTTGCTCGTTGTGATCCCTAACCGGCAAATGCCCGCGCGGTTTCTCATCACATAGGTCACCAACGCAGGATGGGTAAACGATTTCCCCCGCATGTAGAGGCGGCGGAAGTCCGTATTCCGATTCATTGCAATATAGTCTGCCAAAACGATCCTTTCACTTTCAGGGCTATGCAGAAAATGTGCCGCTGCTTTTTGCTTCAAGCAGCAGCACATAGAAACTGCAATTAATAGGTCAGCTGCTTTCTGCCCTTTGCCCTGCGGCGGGCAAGAACCTTGCGGCCGTTTCGATCCGCCATTCTTTTACGGAAGCCATGCTCCATCTTTCTGTGCCTTTTTTTCGGCTGATACGTTCTTTTCATGATTTTTTACCTCCATTCCATGGGGATGACCCTCTGCATTCTTCAGACTGTCCGTTCAATGCATCAGGAAAAACAGTAATCGCTACTATGCAACCTTGCAGAGATTTATTATATATCAGACCTTCTCGCCCTGTCAATCTTTTTTTGCAGAAAACCTCTCTGTTTCCGCCTTTCTTTCCACAATCCATCGGAAAGTATGTTGAAAACCAGTCTATTTTGTGATAGAATTAAATAGATTGAGCAGGAATAGCAGATGAAAGAAATCCGGCCTTTTTAAAGAGCCGCCCGCACCCTTTTCATCCCATATGCAACTGCCGTAAAACACAGAGGAGCGGACAAAATCATGAATTCCTTTATGGAGATCTGGAAATCGGTACAGGATTATTGTAAAACACAGATTACAGAGGTTGCGTTTAACGTCTGGATCGCGCCGCTGACGCTTGTCCGGCTGGACGAAAACACGGCTCTGCTGACCATAGGAGATACCTTTAAAAAAGAAATCGTTGCGGTCAAATTCAACGATTTGCTCTGCGAGGCCTTTGAGCAGGCGCTCGGCTTCCCGGTTCATGTGGAAATTGCCGTTGCGGACGAGGGCAAGAAGCCGGAACCGGAGCCGGAGCCGGTCCAGAGCGAGGAATACGAATACACTTTCGAAACCTTTATTGTCGGTTCCTCCAATAAATTTGCCCATGCAGCCGCGCAGGCTGTCGCCGCGAATCCCGGCGGCGCATATAACCCGCTTTTTATTTATGGGAATTCCGGGCTTGGCAAAACTCATCTGCTCAACGCAATCTGCTATGAAATCCGCCGTTCCAATCCCAATTCAGATATTCTCTACGTCAGAGGCGAGGATTTTACAAACGAGCTGATCACCTCCATCGCGGAAAAAAAGATGATCGATTTCCATAATAAATATCGAAATGTCGACGTCCTGCTCGTAGACGACGTGCAGTTTATCTCTGGTAAAATCCAGACACAGGAAGAATTTTTCCATACATTCGAAAATCTTTCCCAGGCGGGCAAACAGATCGTATTGACCTCTGACCGGCCCCCAAAAGAAATCCTGACATTGGAAGACAGGCTCCGCACCCGTTTCGAATGGGGTCTGCTTGCAGATATCCAGCCGCCGGACCTTGAAACGCGGATTGCAATCGTCAAACGGAAGGCGCAGCTGCTCACTTTCGGCCTACCGGACGATGTAACCGAATATATCGCCCAAAAGCTGAAGACCAATATCCGCCAGCTTGAGGGCGCGGTCAAGCGCATGAAAGCCTATCATTCCATCGAGGGACATCCGCCGACGATCCTGCTGGCGCAGAGAGCGATTAAAGATATCCTCAGCGACAGCCAGCCCGTCCCGGTCACGGTGGAAAAAATCATTCAGGAAGTTGCCAGAACATACGGCATTACAGAAGAAGATATCCGCTCGAATAAGCGGGATTCGACCACCTCCAAGGCGCGCCAGGCGGCGATGTACATCGTCCGTGAGGTCACCGGCCTGCCGATGAAGGCTATTGGCGATGAATTTGGCGGGCGCGACCATTCTACCGTCCTCTATACCCTGACGAAGATTGAAAAGGAAATGGAGAAGAATCCATCCTTAAAAGCGACGATTTCCGATACGATCAAAAATATACAGGATCAGTAAACAGGAAAAACGGATTTTTTCCACTGTTTTATCAACATTCCACATTGCCTTTTCCACACTGGTGTGTAAAGGGGGCTCTTTTCTTCAAAGTTTCAAACATTCGTCCAGAAGTTTTCCTCAAGGAGAAATTCCTTTCTTTTCCAATGAGGAAAGGGAAAAATTCTCTTTTCCACCTTTTCCACTGCCTCTAATACTAAGACTATTTATAATCATGAATCTTTGATCTTTTCTTTTTCAAAAAGCATCATCTATGCGTGCTTTTACGATCTTGGAAAAAAGCGAAAATATAGGAGGAACCCATATGAAAGTAATTTGCGATGCGCTCGCTCTGGCCGACGCCTGCACCAATGTACAGAGGGCCGTTTCTACCAAAGCATCCATTCCGGCAATCGAAGGCATTCTCATGAAAGCGGAGGAAAATGGGCTGACCCTGACCGGATATGATCTGGAGGTAGGGATTACCACCTCCATCGAAGCGCGCGTGGAGCAGGGGGGAAGTATCATTCTGAATGCCAGGCTGTTGTGCGATATCCTGCGCCGCCTTCCCGGGGAGAGTGTTTCCATTGAAGCGGATGAAAGGCAGATGACGGTCATCCACAGCGGGGAAGCGGAATACAGCTTAATCGGCATCGCAGCGGACGAATATCCGGAGCTTCCATCTGTCACGGGCGGTTACCCCGTTACCATTGCGGAGGAGCTGCTGAAAAACATGATCCGCCAGACGATCTTCGCCGTTGCGGTGAACGACAGCAAAGAGGTGCACAAAGGCGTTAAGTTTGAGGTGGAGAATGGAACGATCCGCCTGATCGCAGTAGATGGGGTCCGTCTTGCAGTCCGTACGGAACAGATCGATTACACAGGGACGGAGATCTCCTTTGTCGTCCCTTCCAAGACGCTCTCTGAAGTAACGAAGCTGCTTGGAGACGAGGAAGGCGTTGTCTCCATGGGTGTTGGAAAGCGCCATATCGTATTTGAAGCGGGCGGCTATCATATTATTTCCCGGCTGCTGGATGGCGATTTTCTGGATTATAAAAGCGCGATCCCCGCGAATAATGCAACGCATGTCCGCGTGAATACAAAATTGTTTATTGACAGCATCGAGCGTACCTCTCTGCTGATTACAGACCGCTTGAAGAGCCCGGTGCGCTGCGTATTCGATGAAAACACCATCCGGATCTCCAGCATTACCTCTCTGGGAAGCGCAAACGATAAAATTGACGCGGTCATTGATGGCAACCGGGTGGAGATCGGGTTTAATAACCGATTCATGCTGGAGGCGCTGAAGGTAGTGGATACGGACGAGGTCCGCATTGAATTAAACGGTGCTGTGTCGCCGATCCTGATTCTTCCGCCGGAGGGAGACAGTTTCCTTTTCCTTGTCCTGCCGGTTCGCCTGAAAAATGAAAATTAAAGGATCACGGGAGCGTATCATATGAAAGTAAAAGTCAGGGTGGTACAAAAGAACGGCCCTCTTCCGCCGGAAAAAGTGCATATCTCTACCGATTTTATCCGCCTTGACGCATTTTTGAAGCTGGCGAATGCGGTACAGACCGGCGGCCATGCCAAAATGGTGATTCAAAATGGAGAGGTATCGGTCAACGGAGAGGTATGCCTGATGCGCGGGAAAAAACTCCGGCCGGGCGATGTTACCTCTTATGGAGAGAAACAGTATGAGGTATCGGCCTTATGAAGGTAACCAGGCTTTCTGCGTCTCATTACAGAAATTTAAGTGAGATTGAGATTTATCCGCAGGAAGGCGTCAACATCATCTATGGCGAAAATGCACAGGGGAAAACGAACCTGCTGGAGAGCATTTGGATGTTTACCGGCTGCCGGAGCTTCCGCGGCGCAAAGGATGCAGAGCTGGTTTCACTGCAGAATGAGGCCGCACGGCTTGAGATGGATTTTTATGCGGGCGGCAGGGATCAGAACGCCTCTCTGCTGCTGGATGAAAAAAGACATGCTGTTTTGAATGGAATCAAGCTTTCCTCTGCCACCAGATTGATGGGAGAGTTTCGCGCCGTGGTCTTTTCCCCGGTCCATTTATCTCTGGTCAAGGAGGGCCCGGCACAGCGCAGGCGTTTTCTGGATTTGGCGCTGAGCCAACTAAAACCGCGTTATGCATCGATCCTTAGCCAATATAACCGGGCGCTTTCGCAGCGGAATATTTTATTGAAGGATATTCCTTATCATCCGGAATTGACGGATACGCTTGCAATTTGGGATGACAGGCTTTCCGCGCTTGGAGCCCAGATCATTTATCAAAGGCGCTCCTATGTAGAGCGCATGCAGGAGAGCGCTGTTTCCTTTTATCATGGCTTATCCCGCGGCAGGGAAGAGCTTTATCTTTTCTATGCCTCATCGATGGAGAGCCGGACGGTGGCCGGGCTTACGCAGGAGCTGCGTGAGCATCTTACGAAATTCCGCCGGGAGGACCTGAAAAATGGAAGCACCTCCGTCGGCCCGCACAGGGACGATCTGGAGATTCTTGTAGATCGGCTATCCGCCCGGGTCTATGGCTCCCAAGGTCAGCAGCGTTCCTGTGCGCTATCCATGAAGCTCAGCGAGGCGGTGTTGATCCGTGAAATCACCGGAGAGCAGCCTGTCGCGCTGCTGGACGATGTGATGAGTGAGCTTGATGCAGGTCGGCAGGATTATATTCTCAACCATATTGAAGGCTGGCAGGTATTCATCACCTGCTGCGAGCCTTCCTCCCTGCTTCGCCTGTGTGCGGGAAAAACATTTTCCCTGCGCGGCGGCTGTCTGGAAGAAACGGCATAAAACAGGAATGAAATGGGATTTCTCAAAGAAAAGGGGCCATGGCATTGTATCTGCATTTGGGACAGGATACGGTCGTTACGCTGGATGAAATTATTGGAATTTTTGATCTGGATACGACAACTGTATCTAAGGCGACAAGAAAATACCTGACGGGTGCTGAAAAAGCGGGAGATGTGATCAATGTTTCGATGGAGCTCCCAAAATCCTTTATTGTCTGTGCCAGTCCGTCCAGGCCAAGCGGGCGGGTCATTTATATTTCTCAGATTTCCTCCGCAACGCTGTTGAAGCGGACGGAGTTTATGGATAAATTAGCGAATATCTGACAAAAATTTTAAGTTAAGGAATGTCTGCAGTTGATGCATCCAAATAGGGTGCTGTCAGCCGAAATTGGAGGGCTTCAGGTTTGGATACACAGGAAAGAAATGAATTTATCGAGCAGGACAGAGAGCTTGCTCTGGAGCAGCAGGGCCAAGAAGAAATGGATACGACCGTAACAGAAAAATATGATGCGGATCAGATCCAGGTCCTGGAAGGACTTGAAGCGGTGCGCAAACGCCCTGGTATGTATATCGGGTCTACCGGCCCAAAGGGACTGCATCATCTGGTTTATGAAATCGTCGATAACTCGATTGATGAGGCGCTTGCAGGCTTTTGTACACATATTGAGGTAGAAATCCTGCCGGATGATGTGATCACGGTGCGGGATAATGGGCGTGGCATCCCGGTCGGCATCAATGAAAAATCCGGCATACCGGCGGTGACGCTTGTGCTGACGGTGCTGCATGCGGGCGGAAAATTCGGCGGCAGCGGCTATAAGGTATCCGGCGGCCTGCACGGCGTTGGTTCTTCCGTGGTAAACGCGCTGTCAGAATGGATGGAGATCGAGGTCTCACAGGATGGGCATATCCATCATCAGCGTTTTGAGCGCGGCAATATCGCATCGGAGCTGTCTGTGATCGGAGATACAGATGAAACCGGGACCTTTATCAAATTCAAGGCGGATCCGGAAATCTTCCAGGAGACAACGGTCTATGAGTATGAAATCCTCCAGCGCAGGCTGCGCGAGCAGGCGTTTCTGAATGCCGGTCTTTCCATCACATTGACGGATAGCCGTGATCCGGAAAATATCATCAGCGAGCAATTTTGTTATGTGGGCGGAATTTCTTCTTTTGTCGAATATATCAATGAGAGCCGCAAGCTGACGCCTCTGCACGAGGCACCGATCCATCTGATTACCGTGGCGGGGGATCGTTCAGCGGAAGTCGCCATGATGTATAATGACAGCTATAATGAAACGATATTAAGCTTTGCCAACAATGTGCACACGATTGACGGCGGTACGCATGAGACCGGTTTTAAAACGGCGTTGACCCGTGTATTCAATGATTATGGCCGGAAATATGGCATTCTCAAGGATAACGACAAAAATTTATCCGGCGACGACGTCCGGGAGGGGCTTGTCGCCGTGATCAGTGTCAAGCTGACGGATGCGCAGTTTGAAGGCCAGACGAAGGGAAAGCTCGGTAATACGGATATGGGCCAGATGGTATCTCAAATGGTCTATGAGAAACTGATGACGTATTTTGAAGAGAATCCGGCCGTCGTCAAAGCAATTTATGCAAAGGCGCTCGACGCTGCACGCGCCCGTGAAGCGGCGCGCAGGGCACGCGATCTGGCACGGCGCAAATCCGCTCTGGAGGGGAATTCCCTGCCCGGCAAGCTGGCGGACTGCACGGATCGAAATCCAGAAAATACGGAAATCTATATTGTAGAGGGCGATTCGGCAGGCGGCTCCGCGAAAGAGGGGCGTGACCGTACGTTTCAGGCGATTCTCCCACTGTGGGGAAAAATGCTCAACGTCGAAAAATCCCGTCTCGATAAGGTGATCGGCAACGATAAGCTTATGCCGGTCGTTACGGCGCTCGGTACTGGCATTGGAGATGAGTTTGACATCACCAGGCTGCGGTATCACAAAGTCGTCATCATGGCGGATGCCGATGTCGACGGCGCACATATCCGTACGTTGATGCTCACCTTCTTTTTCCGCTATATGCGGCCCTTGATCGATAACGGCTATATCTATATCGCCCAGCCGCCGCTGTTTAAAATCAGCAAAGGCAAAAAGGTAAAATATGCGTTCTCCGATGAGGAGAGGGATGGATATATTGCGGAGATGGGCGGTAACTGCGATATCCAGCGCTATAAGGGCCTTGGTGAGATGGATCCGCAGCAGCTCTGGGAGACTACGATGGATCCGGATTTTCGCACGATGCTCCGGGTAACGCTGGAGGATGCAATGCAGGCGGATGAAACCTTCTCGATCCTGATGGGGGATAAGGTGGAGCCGCGGCGTGAGTTTATTGAAAAAAATGCAAAATATGTTCAGAATCTTGATATCTAAGCTTGTTTCAGATGAATTGAGAGAAAAAAGCAAATTTGCTGCAACAAAACCCGGCTGCGGCAGCTCTATAATAAAGGATGGACTTATATGAATTACGAAGACCAAAAGATTATCGATGTCGACCTGAATAAGGAAATGCGCAAATCCTTCCTGGATTATTCGATGTCCGTCATTGTTTCACGCGCCCTGCCGGATGTTAGGGATGGCCTCAAGCCGGTGCACCGCAGAATTCTCTATACGATGTATGAGAGAAACCTGACTCCGGATAAACCCTATCATAAGTGCGCAGCAACGGTCGGCGCAGTGCTCGGCGATTACCATCCGCATGGAGATATGTCGGTTTACGACGCGATGGTGCGCCTGGCGCAGACCTTCTCCATGCGTTATATGCTCGTTGACGGCCACGGCAACTTCGGCTCTGTGGACGGCGATCCGCCCGCCGCTTACCGTTATACAGAATCGCGCATGAGCAAAATTGCAATGTCGATGCTGACGGATATCGAGAAGGAAACCGTCGATTTCATGCCGAACTACGATGATAATAAAAAGGAGCCGACCGTTCTTCCATCCCGTTTTCCAAATCTTTTGGTCAACGGCTCCACAGGCATCGCAGTCGGCATGGCCACCAATATCCCACCGCATAATCTGCGGGAAGTGATCGACGGCATGTGCTGCCTGATCGATAACCCGGATGCAGGGCTAGAAGAGCTGATGGAGTATATCAAAGGCCCTGATTTCCCGACTGCCGGGATCGTCATGGGCCGTTCCGGCATCCGTGCCGCATATGGAACAGGCCGCGGAAAAATCATCGTGCGGGCCCGCGCGGAGATACAGGAGACGAAGAACGGCAGGTTTTCGATCGTTGTTTCCGAGCTGCCCTATCAGGTCAATAAGGCAAGGCTGATCGAAAGCATCGCCGATCTTGTTAAGGAGAAACGGATCGAGGGCATTTCAGATATCAACGACTATACCTCCCGCGAGGGGATGCATATGGTCATTGATCTGAAGCGGGATGCCAATCCGCAGGTTGTCCTCAATCAGCTGTATACCTATACGCAAATGCAGACCACCTTTGGCGTCATCATGCTTGCGCTGGTCAATGGGGAACCCCGGATACTCACGCTTAAGGAGGTCCTGCAAAATTATATCGATTTTCAGCGCGAAGTGATTGTCCGGCGGACGCGCTATGATCTGCGCAAGGCGCAGGAAAGGGCGCATATTTTAGAGGGTTTGCTGATTGCGCTCGATTTTATCGATGAAGTCATTGAAATTCTGCGCTCCTCCAAGGATCAGCCGGAGGGCCGCGAGCGGTTGATGGAGCGCTTCGGCCTTGATGAAGCGCAGGCACAGGCGATTGTGCAGATGCGCCTTGGCCAGCTGACCGGCTTGGAACGCCATAAGATCGAAGAGGAAATGGCGCAGCTGAAGGAAAAGATTGCAGAATATACGGCCATCCTTTCCTCAGAGACCCGCGTTTTGGAGATCGTGAAGGAGGAAGCACTCGTACTGCGCGATAAATATGGCGATGACCGCCGTACAGAGATTGCAAACGTCAGCGGTGAGGTGGATATCGAAGACCTGATCCCGGAGGAAACCTGCGTCTTCACGATGACGACGCTCGGCTATATCAAGCGCCAGCCGGTCGATACCTACCGTATCCAGAAGCGCGGCGGCCGCGGCGTCATCGGAATGGCGCGCCGTGAGGAGGATGTGGCGGAAACCATGTTTACTTGCTCCACGCATGATTATGTGATGTTCTTCACCTCCGATGGCCGCACATACAGGCTCAAAGGCTATGAAATCCCGGAAGGAAGCCGTACGAGCAAGGGGATGAATATTGTCAATTTGCTTCCGATCACAGCGGATGTCAAGGTCAATGCCATGATTCGCGTCCCGGAATTTTCAGAGGGGCAGTATCTCTGCATGGTAACACGCAAGGGTATCATCAAGCGTACGGAGCTGGAGGCATACCGCAATGTCCGGAAAAACGGTGTGATTGCGATTAGCCTCGATGAAGACGATGAGCTGGCTTGGGTCCATCTGACCAGTGGGGAAGATGATCTTTTGGTTGCTACGAGAAAGGGCATGTCCATCCGCTTCCATGAAATGGATGCGCGTCCGCTCGGCAGAACGGCCCGCGGAGTGAAGGCAATTGAACTGGCAGAGGGTGACGAGGTTGTCGGCATGGCGGTCTTGAAAGAGAACGGGACGGTCCTGACCGTGAGCGAGACCGGATACGGCCGCCGCAGTGAGGTAACGGATTACCGCCTCCAATCGCGCGCCGGTAAGGGTACGATCAACTATCATACGGAAAAATATGGAGACGTCGCCGCTGTTCGTTTGATCCGGGAGGATGAAGACGTCATTCTGATCTCTTCGGATGGGATTATTATACGGATTCCAACAGATGACATTCGCCTGTGTGCCCGTCCCTCAAAGGGTGTACGCGTTATGCGCGTGAACGAAGGGGAAAAAGTTGTCACGCTGACGAGCGCGGATCATGAGGAAGACCAGGAGACCAGTTCTGAAAATACCGTTTCAGAGGAGCAGGCAGAAGGGCAGGATACGGCAGGTTCCGAAGAGGCATAAAAACAGACGAGAATTTTCTGCGGCTTGAGGGCGGTCATTGTATCGTTTCAGAATCGTGCTTCATATTTTGCGGCGTTCTCATTGTTGGAGACCTTTTAGTGGGCAATCGCCGACGGATTCAAATTTTTCAGGAATTTATCGATGATCCTTGCAGAATGTGGCGGCTTTCGATATAATAAATGCTATTCTTTCCGTTTTTGAACAGAAAACAGGATAAGGGAGTGGAACGCACGTGAAAGACGATAAGAATTTTGACCATAAAAACGAAGATGCGCCTAAAAAAGATCAGCTGTTGCAAGAACCTTCGGGCGACAAGCAGCAGGATTGGATGCAGCCGGCGAATAGCCCTGCACAGAAGCAATCCTTTTGGAAGGATCGGTTTGTCCCTTTTTGGACGAGAAACAAAAAGCGCAACCTGAAGATTATGATCGGCGTTTTGGCTGCTGTGATCGTTGTTGCAGTGGTGGTGGCCGTCCTATATGTGAATAATCTGCTCAATCTGATAGGGCCGGAGGATCCCAATCATCCAAATAACGGCGTAGAAGATCAGATTTATGATGAAAAGGATTTTGCCGAGATCGACGGGATCAAGGATGCGAATTCTCTTAAGGATCTGCTGAAAAAATGGGCGACAAACGGCGGTGAGAAATATTCGAGCCGGAATGTGATCAACGTCCTCCTGATCGGGCAGGATGACGGCCGCTCTGATTCCATGATCCTTGCGTCCGTTAATAAAAAGACGAATCGCATTACTCTGGCCTCCTTTTTCCGCGATAGTTATTCTTATATCAACTATAAGGGAGAGGACCGTTACACAAAAATGAATGCCGCCTATGCATGGGGCGGGCCGGAGTTATTGATCGAAACGCTGGAGAATAATTTTAAGATTGAAATCGACTATTATGTGACGGTCAACTTTGAAAACTTCTCTAAGGCGATCGATGCGATTGGCGGCGTCTATGTGGACGTTCAGCCCTATGAATCGGAGTATATCCGCAGGACAAGCCGTTTTAAGAATTTCCCGGTAGGAGAAAATGTGCTGCTCAACGGCGATGAAGCCTTGGTTTTCAGCCGAATCCGGAAAAGCGATGCAGACAGCGATATCAGCCGGACGCGCCGCCAGCGTCAGGTCATTACAGCTTTGATCAAACAGACGAAGAGCGCTTCGATCGGCCAGTTGAACAGCCTGGCAAATAAAATTTTGCCCTATATCAATACGAACCTTTCGAAATCGGAAATTTTATCGATTGGTACACAGGCGATTGTGCAGGGGTGGATGAACTATCCAATCAACCAGATTACAGTGCCAAGCGAAGCGTATCGAAGGGGACAGTATATCAATGATGTTTCTTTTATCATTATTGATTATCAGGCCGCGGCCCGCGAACTTCAGATAGCGCTCTATGGCAACAGCAATATTCCTGATGAGAAACATGTGTCTCCCTTTGATTTGGATTTGAGTTCTTCCGGAAGCAATTCCAATAATAGTAGCAATTATTCCCCCTCCAGCAATGTGAGCCCTTCTTCCAACCTGCAGGAAACCAAGCCTTCCTATGAAGAGCAGACGAAAGTTCCGGCGGTCAGCGGTGAGGCAACCACGCGGCCGGAAACACAGGAGCCCGCAACGGAGGAGAACCCTAGCGTAAATCAGGGAAATGAGACGACCAATACACAGGAAGACACAACAAAGAGACATACGCTGCTTGGCTTTGGAAGAAAACTCGCTTAACGCATTGATTTTGATCTGGAGCCACTGGATTTTTTTGAATGATTTTTGGTTCCTTTACTGTCATAGAATTGCCTCAAAAGGAGCGAAAAAGGCGCTGTGGAATGCGAGTTTGCATCTCCACAGCGTTATTTTTTTGAGCTACATAAACGCTATTTCGGCATTCCAACAGAACTTGATCCTTGGTAATTGCTAATCTTAGTTATGGGCGTATTTGTTTATCTCTGTTCTCTTCCTTTCTTTTTCGGAGGGAACAAACAGGTGATTACCTACTATAAAGAATAGATTATAAAGCGGTGCCCGCTTTAAAAAATATGTCGCGAGAGTTAGGACAGGAAATAAAAAAATGCGAAAAAGCCCGTATTTTGTCTATTTTTTAATGTTAAAAATATCCGATGACTTTCTGTGCATTGAAGCATCTAATCATTTTTAACAGACTCACTGGCATCAAAGAGTAACGTGATAAAAGCAAATGCCGCAGCATCGTAGCTGCGGCATTTTTATTGATCAGATCCTTATTTCAGCTTCCGCGCGAGTTCATAGGCACCGTGAGTTGCCTGTGCAATCCGACCGATCTGCTTTGCATCCCCAACCAGGAAGATGCGATCGAATTCATCCTTGATCTCCTCGTAAAGCGCGTTGTTACTGTGGACGCCGACGGACATGACGACCTGCTGGGCAGGCTTCTGTATCTGCGCCCCGCCGTTGGCAGGCTCCAGGGTGATCTCCTCCTGCCCGACACTTGCGAGCTTCCAGCCGGTGAGGATTTCAACGCCGAGGGATTTCAGGCGGGGGAGGATATCGTCCGTATGTTGATGGTAGGTACCAGGCGCAATCTGATCCGCCATTTCCACGACGGTGACCTGATTGCCCTGCTCTGCGAGGAGATCCGCAGTCTCCAAACCGGTCATACCGGAACCGATCACGGCGACCTGCTTTCCTTCCAGCTTCACGCTGCCGTTGAGAATTTCTGTGACGGTGCAGACATGCGGCTGGTCTGCGCCGGGAATACGGGGATGAACAGCGTCTCCTCCCGTTGCGACAATCACTGCATAGGGCTTCAGCGCTTTGATCAGCGCAGCGTCCGCTTCCGTATTCAGGCGGATTTCTGCACCGGCTCTGCGCGCCGCACGTTCAAGATCCTCAAAGCACCAGTCGATCTTTTCCTTCCGCGGAGGCTTATCCGCCAGCTGAAGCTGGCCTCCAGCAAAGGGCTCCTTCTCAAGGACAATCGGCCGAAATCCGCGTTTTCCAAGCATCTCTGCGGCAGTAAGGCCCGCCGGCCCTGCGCCGACGACTGCAATGACGCGCCCATCTCCGTCTTTTTTCGGCTCCCTGGGAATGCCGACCTCGCAGCAGGTACGCGGATTGACGGCACATTGGCCGGGCTTATTGTGCACAGCACCATCCAGCATGCTTTCAAAGCACCACAGGCAGCAGATGCAGCGCCGGATCTCCTCCGGATGGCCGGATTTCGCCTTGTTGGCCCAGTCCGGGTCCGCAAGGAGCGGCCGGCCGAGGCTGATGAAATCCTGGATACCTTCCTCCAGCTGCCGCTCCGCCTGCTCCGGGGACCGGATCAAATTAGCGGCGAGGACGGGAACGGATACGTTTTCCCTTACCGTCTTTGCAAGATAGCTGCGCCAGCCGGTCCGGAAGCTGGTCGGCTCCAGCCAATAGTTCATGGTTTCATAGGAAGCACTGGAAACGTCGATTGCATCGATCCCGCACTCCTCTAGGCGTTTGGCAATGCGGATTCCTTCCTCCAGCGTGATGCCCTCATCGGCGGGATCGCCGATTTCACGATAGAATTCATCTACAGAGATCCGCGCTATGATCGGAAAATCTTTTCCGCACTGGCGGCGAATTTCCGCAATGATTTCTGTGATAAAGCGCATCCGGTTATCGAAGGAGCCGCCGTATTCGTCCGTCCTGCGGTTGGTATAGGGGCTAAGGAATTCCTGGATCAGATAGCCGTGGGCGCCGTGCAGCTCTACGCCGTCCGCTCCGGCGAGCTGGACCCGTTTTGCCGCCGCGCCGAATTCGCGGACCAGCTCCTTGATTTCCTCCGTTTTCAGCGCGCGCGTTTTCTGTTTTTGAAGGCGGCAGGGCACAGGAGAGGGAGCGGCTACTGCAGGCAGCAGGCCGGTCTTTTCCACCAGCTCCGCATGCTGCGCAACCTTGAAGAAAATATCCCAATATCCATGCCAATGGCGGCCAATCGCCTCGCTCATGCGCCAGGTTCCCACCATAAGAGAGAGATTTTGGCGGCCCGGATGGTGCAGCTGGCAAAACACTTTCGTACCATGGCGGTGAATGCGTTTTACCATCCTTGCAAAGGGTTCGATATGGCGGTCCTTGCTCATTGCGAGCTGGCGGGGGGCAAGCGGGCCGTGCTTTTCATCCACGCGCGTGGCCTCTGTGAGGATGAGCCCTACGCCGCCCCTGGCGCGTTCTTCATAATACTGCATCATCTGCTCGCCGGGCGCCCCGTCGAGCCCACCTGTCCCCAGAACCATGGGCGACATGACGACGCGGTTTTTCAGGCTGACGGTCCCGATCTTACCTTCTGAAAACAATTTTTCGTATTGCTGCACAATGCATTCTTCCCTTCTCTGATATCATAAAGCGGCATCTGCCGCATGCAGCTCAATCGCGATCTGGGTCCAAGAGTCTGGAAATATCTGTCAAATCATTTTGATCAAAAAATTCGATTTCAATCGTGCCGCGGTTTTCTTTTTTATTGACATTTACCTTGATTCTTCGGCCAAGTGAATTGGTCAAGGCCAGCTCCACTTCATCGTAGAAGGTATCCCGGCGGGAAGGATGGTTTTCCGGTTGTTTTTTTTCTTTTGCGGCCGCCTTGGCGAGGCGCTCCACTTCGCGGACAGAAATCTCTTTTTTTAAGATTTGTTCTGCGATTTCCATCATTTTTTCTTCATCGCCCAGGGAGAGCAGTGCGCGTGCATGGCCGGCCGAAATTTTCCCCTCTCGGGTCAATTCGAGAATCGGAGTGGGGAGGGAGAGCAGGCGGAGTGCATTTGCGATCGCGGGGCGGGAACGCCCTACACGGGCAGCGGCGGTTTCCTGCGTCAGCCCATAGGTATCAATGAGCTGCTGCAGCCCCTCCGCTTCTTCAATTGGGTTCAGATCCTCCCTCTGCAGGTTTTCGATCAGCGCAAGCTCCATCATTTCGCTATCACTCATCTCGCGGATGACGACGGGCACCTCAGACAATCCCGCCCTGCGGGCGGCCCGCCAGCGGCGTTCACCCGCCACCAGCTGATAACTGCCGTCCGGCATCGGACGAACCAGCAGCGGCTGAATGACGCCATGCTGCGCGATGCTGTCTGCAAGCTCGGAAAGCGCCTTTTCATCGAAAGTTTTCCGAGGCTGGTCCTTATTGGGCTCAATTTCATTGAGGCTGAGCTTTACAGCACTGGCGGAGCTGTTTTCCTCCACAGAGTTATCCGCAAAGAGTGCGTCCAGTCCGCGCCCAAGGCCTCCTCTTTTTGCTGCCATAAATCATTCATCCCTTTCCATTTAAACGTAAAAATTCGCTTGCAAATTCTTCATAGGCAGAGCTTCCACGGGAGGAGCGGTCATAATACATGACTGGCTGTCCAAAGCTGGGCGCTTCCGAAAGGCGGACATTGCGGGGAATGACGCTGGAATATACCTTCTGCGGAAAAAACCGTTTTACTTCATCAACGACCTGCTGTGTCAGATTCAGCCTTCCGTCATACATTGTGAGAAGTACGCCCTCGATCTCCAAATGCGGGTTATAAAGGCGTTTGACCTGACGGACCGTGGACATCAGCTGGGAAAGCCCCTCCAGTGCGTAATATTCGCATTGAATCGGGACCATCAGGGAATCCGAAGCACATAATGCGTTGAGTGTGATCAGCCCAAGCGAAGGGGGACAATCCAGAAAAATGAAATCATAAAGCGGAACAAGCTCTGCAAGCGCGGTGCGCAGCCGGGATTCCCGGTGATCCGATTCAACGAGCTCCAGTTCCGCACCGGCGAGATTCATATTGGCTGGTAGAATATCGACGTTGGCATATTGGCTGGAGATGATGGTTTCAAGCGCACTCGCACCGTTGATGAGAACATCATACGTCGATTTTTCAATCGAACGCTTATTCAACCCCATGCCGCTGGTGGAATTGCCCTGCGGATCGATATCCACAAGAAGCGCCTTCAATCCGTGTTCTCCGATGGCAGCGCAAAGATTGACAGCGGTGGTGGTTTTTCCAACGCCGCCTTTTTGATTGACGATTGCAATTGTTTTTCCCATTCTGTTGCTCATGCCCTTCCTTGAAATGTCCAGTATCATACAATGAGATGTTGATCCTTCAAAATTATAACACAAAGCAGGGAAGAAGGGAAGGCTTGGTCCTTGTTTCCGTAACAATTCGTTTCACGTGAAACAATCTACTGTTTTGCCTTTGTGAAAGAACAAATTACAGGATCTAGTGGCAGGTGGAAATTATCTTCTACTATAAATTGTATCCAGCAGATTGTGGAGCAATAAAGTTTCACGTGAAACATATCAACACCAGATAAGCGGGGAACAGAAACCTGAACGGAATACAAGCATCGGTAAACAAGGGGAAACAGCGCCGCCATCAAAAGTTGATAAAGAAACGTTTTTACACGCGACAGTTAAAAAAACGACAACAGGACAGGCGCGAAGCCTGTCCCGCTGTCGTGGATGTGGGGTGTGAAAGAGAAAAGATATGGTCATTGCTTTGCGCTGATCCTCAGCGCGGGGAATCTATTCCAAAACGCAAAAGCGTTGTTGGCAAAAAATCAGGCGCTGTCTGAGCAGGAGTGGGTGACCGTTTCGCCGTTTTTGGGAATACGGACGACATATTCAATATAATCGTCCGTTTCATTGCGGGAGGCATTGGCAGAAATTCCGGCCCGCTTCATCGTATCGACCGCATGGTTTAATGTATTGACAAACAGCCGTACGTCCTTGAATAGTTTGATCGGGGCCTTTTTCTTCTTTGTCTGCGGATTCTGCGTCTTCGATTTTTGCAGAAGCTGTTCAATCAACTTTTCACTCTGCGAAACATTCAGCTTTTCCTCTGCGATTCTGGAGAGTGCCTGCGCCATCTGCTCCTCTGTTTCCAGGCGAAGCAATGCACGCGCATGGCGCTCTGTGAGCTGTTCCTGCTCAAGCATACGGCGGGTGGATTCAGGCAGCTTCAGCAGACGCAGCTTATTGGAAAGGGTGGACTGCGCCATACCGAGCCTGCGTGCGGCTTCTTCCTGGCTGAGGCCATAAACATTTATCAGTTTTTGGATAGCATTTGCCTCCTCAAAAAAGCTGAGATCCTGGCGCTGCAAATTCTCCAGCAGAGAGAAGATCGCCGTTTTCCGGTCGTCTGCATTAATCAGGATGCAGGGAATCTGCGTCAGGCCGGCCAAACGGGCTGCGCGGAGCCGCCGTTCTCCGGCAATCAATTCATAACCGCCGGGAATCGTTCTGACGGTAAGCGGCTGGAGGATCCCATTGGCGCGGATGCTTTGCGCAAGGTTCGCAAGCTCCTGGCGGTCAAAATGGCGGCGCGGCTGTGTGGGGTTCGGCATGATCTCCTGTTCCGGGATCATGAGGATCGTGCCACCGGATTTCGGTTTGGGAGGGGACTTCTTTAAAAGGGGCATGAAAAAACCTCCTTCCTGATTAGGCTTGTCCGTCTTTACAAGTCAAGCTTATCAGGGAGGAGAGAAAAAGTCCAGTTTTTTCGATCGTGAAAAAACTGCCTGAAAAATGTTTTTTCCCCTTTATACCAGCGGCTTTTTTGCAATCTGAGCAGAAGGGCGCGGATATTTTGACGAAGTATGCGATATTTTTCTGATGACAGGCAGGCTGCGTCTGCCGCCGGCTTCGATTTCATAGCGCTCCAGGCGCTCCAATTGACCGCCCAGAAGGGAAATCGCGGCCTGTGCCTGATGGAGCTCTTCATCGATTTCTGCTGATTTCAAGGGGGTAAATAATCCACCGGGGCTGGCAAATGGGAGGCAGAATTCGCTCAAATCGCGCAGGTTGGAGACGGCCCTTGCGGTGACTAAGTCAAATTGTTCCCGGTATGCGGGATTTTGCCCCGCCTCTTCAGCACGCATATGGAGTATTTCCGCCTGCAGGCCGAGCGAAGAGAGGACGTGCTCTAAAAAGAAAAGTTTTTTCTTCGTGCTGTCCAGAAGCGTCAGCCGGAGATCCGGGCGGGCGATCAAAAGGGCAACGCCGGGAAACCCTGCTCCTGTGCCAACATCGATCACCTTCGCATTTTCTTTCGGTGAAACGAAGGAGAGAAGCGCAAGACTATCGATAAAATGTTTGATTACGATTCCGTCAGGATCCTTGATTGCCGTCAAATTTATTTTTTGATTCCACTCAACGAGCAGGGAGGCATATGCATCGAAGCGGGAAAGCGCTGTTTCGTCTAGAGACACCTTCCAGTTTGCGACACCGGCGCGCAGTTTTTCCGAATCAATCACGGCTGAAGTCACCTTCCTTTCCGGTCAGGGTATCATTTTTTTCTATCTCCCAGCGTTTCTTTTCAGAAGCCAGATGGACCAAAAGCACGGAGATATCCGCTGGACTCACGCCGGAGATCCGGGAGGCCTGGCCGACATTTTCCGGGCGAATTTTTTGGAGCTTTTCCTGCGCCTCTTTCCGCAGGCCGGTAATGGTGAAATAATCGATTCTATCCGGAAGCTTTTTCCCCTCCAGGCGGCGCATTTCATCGATCTGAGTCTGCTGCCGTTTGATATAGCCTTCATATTTCAAATCGATTTCGACCTGCTCAAAAATCTCGTCCGGCAAGTCAGGGCGTGAGGGATCGAATGGTTTCAAAAGACGATAGTTGAGCTGAGGCCTTTTCAGGAGCTCACTGAGCCGGACCCCGGTCTGTACAGGTGATGTTTCACGTGAAACAAGCAAATCGTTAAGCGCAGGGGTTGGGGAAAGGACCGCCCCCATTGCGCGCTTCCGTTCTGCTTCAATCAGGCTTCGCTTTTTTTGAAAGCCTTGCCAGCGGGCTTCGCTGATCAAACCGATTTCATGCCCAAGGGGGGTCAGCCGCAGATCGGCATTGTCCTGCCGCAGGATCAGGCGGTATTCGGAGCGGGAGGTCATCATACGGTAAGGATCGGAGCAGCCCTTTGTAACGAGATCATCGATTAATGTGCCGATATAGGAGGAGGCGCGGTCCAAGATCACAGGTGTTTTGCCCTGGACTTTGCGGGCGGCGTTGATCCCCGCGATCAGCCCCTGTGCGGCAGCCTCCTCATATCCGCTGGAGCCATTGAACTGCCCGGCGCCGTAAAGCCCTTCCAAATCGAGAAATTCCAGCGTTGGCCGCAGGGCAAGCGGATCCACGCAATCGTATTCAATCGCATAAGCGCTGCGCATCACCTCGCAGTGGGTCAGGCCGGGGATACTGTGCAGAAACTGCAGTTGGACATCCTCCGGCAGAGAGGAGGAGAGCCCCTGCAGATAAAGCTCTTCCGTTTCCGCGCCGCAGGGTTCAATAAAGATCTGATGGCGCTTTTTATCGGAAAAACGGACGATCTTATCCTCGATGCTGGGGCAATATCGCGGACCGACGCCCTCGATTTTTCCGCCGTAGAGGGGAGAACGGTGCAGATTGTCCAGGATGATCTGTTTTGTTTGCAGATTGGTATAGGTGATGTAACAGAGCTCTTTGTTTTCGATCGACCGGTTCGTGGCAAAGGAGAAGGGCACGGTGGGCTCATCGCCAGGCTGCGGCTCCAAATCGGCGAAATCGACGCTTCTACGGTTGATACGGGCGGGAGTGCCGGTTTTAAAACGCCGGGTAGGAATGCCAAGTTCCTTTAAGGACTTGGCCAGCTGCGTCGCGGGGAACATGCCGTCAGGCCCGCTTTCATAGGAGCAGTCGCCCACATAGACACGCCCTGCCAGAAAGGTTCCCGTTGCCAGAATGACGGTTTTGGCGTGATAGACGGCTTCCAGACGCGTTTTAAGCGCCCAGATTGCGGGCTTTCCCACATGGGGAGTGACCCTGGTCAGGGAGACGATCTCCGCCTGCTTCAAAAAAAGATTCTCCTGCCGCTCCAGGCAGTGCTTCATATAGGCGGTATAAGCGCGCCGGTCGATCTGCGCGCGCAGACTGTGGACAGCCGGGCCTTTGCCAACGTTGAGCATCCGGCTCTGCAGGGTATTTGCATCTGCCGCATGCCCCATTTCGCCGCCCAGCGCATCAATCTCACGCACCAGATGGCCTTTCGAAGTGCCGCCGATTGAAGGATTACAGGCCATATTGCCCACCCAATCCAGGTTAATGGTAAAAACAGCCGTCTTGCAGCCGAGCCTTGCCGCGGCGAGGCCCGCCTCGATCCCGGCATGGCCTGCGCCGATAACGGTGACATCAAAGGTCTCTGCGAAATATTCCAAACAAATTCCTCCATACAAGGTGAATCATTATCATGCTATTTGCCAACACAAAAGGTGGAGAAAACCTCGTCTACGATCGCTTCATTTGCCTTTTCGCCCGTAAGCTCCAGCAGGGCGGAGAGTGCACCGTCGATGCAGACGGTGACGGCGTCGAGCGTCATGCCCACTTCGATTGCCTCGAGTGCCTGTTCCAGGCAGGAAATTGCCTGAAGGCAGCAGGCCCGCTGGCGTTCTGTCGCGAGCAGGGGAGCGGAGGGATCAAAATCCTGCGTTCCCAGCACGCGGGCGGCGGCATCGGAGAGCGTATGATAGCCTTCGCCCTGTACGGCGGAGATGAAAACGGTTTCCGCAATGGATTCCTTTACGCACCGTGCATCCAGCCGCCGGGGAAGATCCGATTTATTGATAACGGCAATGCAGGGCCGGTTTTGGCATGCCTCGAGCAGCTGGAAGTCCTCTTCATCCAGGGGTTCTCCTGCATCGAATACGGCCAGGATCAGTTGGGCACGCTCCAGGCGCTCCCGCGCACGGGAAACGCCGATGCGCTCCACCGGGTCGTCCGTTTCCCGCAGCCCGGCCGTATCTGCCAAATGCAGAATAAGGCCGCCCAGACGGACCGTCTCCTCGACGATATCGCGGGTCGTTCCCGCATGGGATGTGACGATGGAGCGCTCGCCCCCGGTGAGTAGATTCATCAGCGTGGATTTTCCCACATTTGGCCGGCCGCAGATCACAGTATCGACGCCCTGCATGACCGCCCGCCCCGTGTCAAACCGGGCAAGGAGGGCGGAAAGCCTCTGATGAGCCTGTGTGAAATCACGGTTCAGGGAGATAAAATCAAGCTCCGGCAGCTCCTCCTCCGGATAGTCCGCCCAAGCCGCCATATGCGCAGCATCTTTCAAAAGGGATTTGGAAATTGCATGGATCTCGCGGCTGAGCGCGCCGTCGTGTGCGCTCAGGGCGGCGCGGGCCGCCTGGTTGCCCTGAGCGGCAATGAGCCCCATTACGGATTCCGCCTGTGTGAGATCCATTTTGCCGTTGAGGAAAGCCCGGCGTGTGAATTCCCCCGCGGCTGCCGGAACTGCGCCTGCCTGAAAAACGGCGCGCAGAGTCTGCTGAAGCAAAAACAGGCCGCCGTGGCAGGAGAGCTCCACCACATCTTCTCCCGTATAGCTGTGCGGCGCGCGAAAGATAAGGGCGATTGCCTCATCAATCGGCCCGTTGTCGTTGAAAACCCTGCCGAAATGCGCATGATAGCCCTTGGATTGGGCCAGTGGAAGCCCGCTTGCCGCATGAAACACCGTATCAGCGATTTTGATCGCCTTCGGCCCGGAAATTCGTATAACGCCGATGCCACCCGCAGCTTGCGGCGTGGCGATGGCGGCAATCGTGTGATCCAAAAAAATTCCTCCCGGGTTGAGAACTACTATATATAATGAAAAGGACGGGCAGTGACGGCATGAGGTCGGGCTCCGCCTGATTCTGATTAAGTATAGCACGAATCGGAAAACACGTCGAGTATTGTAGCAAGAGAAGTTTTTCGCTACATGGCCGATTTTCCACAAGGGAGCGGTTGAAATTCCGCCGCATCCATGTTACCCTATTTCTGCTTGACCGTTTCATGCGTATTGAGGGGGAGGGAGAAGAAATGATTCGCCATTTTATTGAATATTATAAACCGCACCGCAAGCTCTTTTTTGCAGATTTGTTTTTTGCATTCCTGCTGGCGGTGTGCGATCTGTTTTACCCGATGATCGCCAAAAATATCATCAATGACTATGTTCCAAACCGGAATCTGCGGCTGCTGCTCATCTGGTCGGCGGTTTTATTGGGCGTCTATCTGCTCAAGGCCGGGTTCAACTACTTTGTCAATTACTACGGGCATATTGTAGGGGTCAGAATGCAGGCGGATATGCGCAGGGATGTGTTCCGCAGGCTGCAGCGGTTGCCGTTTTCCTTTTTTGACGAGCACAAAACGGGTAGCATCATGTCTCGTATCATCAATGACCTGATGGATATCTCAGAGCTTGCCCACCATGGGCCGGAGGATTTGTTTCTATCGCTGGTCATGCTGGCGGCCTCCTTTGTGATTCTCTGTACGATCAATGTGCCGTTGACGCTGATTATTTTCTGGATGCTTCCATTTATAATTTATTTTTCCATGCGGCTGCGCAAAAATATGAAGGAGGCCTTCACAAAATCGCGTGAGGAGATCGCGGAGGTCAACGCGGGGCTGGAGAACTCCATCGCCGGGATCCGCGTCACCCGCGCGTATACGGGTGCGGAGCATGAGATCCGAAAATTCAACCGGCAGAACCAGCGCTTCGTCTCGGCGCGCAGCGCCGCCTATAAAATTATGGCGATCTTTACAACAGGCAGCACGTTATTCACGGACGTGCTCTATCTGCTGGTACTGATCGCAGGCGGCATTTTCTTCTTCCAGGATCGGATTGATGCGGGTGAATTTGCAGCCTATCTGCTCTATGTCAATTCCTTCCTGAACCCGATCAAGCGCTTTGTCGCCTTTTTTGAGCAATATCAAAATGGGATCACGGGATTCCAGCGCTTTGAGGAGCTCATGGCGCAGCAGGAGGAAGCAGAGGCGCCGGATGCCGTAGAGGCGGAGCAGCTTGCCGGTACCATCGATTTCGATCACGTCAGCTTTCAGTATGATGGAGAAAAGGGCGAGGGCAGCGGCCGGTATGTCATTCAGGATCTGTCGCTGCATATCGAGCAGGGCAAAACGGTTGCGCTGGTCGGCCCGTCCGGCGGGGGAAAAACGACGCTCTGCCACTTGATTCCCCGTTTTTATGAGGTCAGCGAGGGCCGGATTCTGATCGACGGGCAGGATATCGCAAAGCTGACGCGTACCTCCCTGCGCCGGAATATCGGCATGGTTGCGCAGGACGTATTCCTTTTTACAGGGAGCATCCGGGAAAATATCGCTTACGGCAACCTGGACGCAACACAGGATGAAATCATTGCCGCGGCGAAAAAGGCCAATATCCATGATTATATTATGTCGCTCCCGGATGGGTACGATACCTATATCGGAGAGCGCGGCGTGAAGCTCTCCGGCGGGCAGAAGCAGCGGATTTCGATTGCGCGGGTATTCCTGAAGAACCCTTCGATTCTGATTCTCGACGAAGCGACCTCTGCGCTGGACAATGCAACGGAGATGCTCATTCAGGAATCTCTGGAGGAGCTGTCGCATGGCAGAACCTCCCTGATCGTTGCACACCGGTTGTCCACGATTAAAAACGCCGACGAGATCATCGTCTTTACAGACGAGGGGATTCAGGAGCGCGGCACGCATGACTCACTTCTGGCGCGGGATGGGATCTATGCGCAGCTATACCGCTATCAGTTCCGCGCATCGATCATGTAGGTTTTACGGTGAAATGGGCGGGCCGCATGTACCGGCTGGCCTGATTATGAAAAAGAAGAAAAATTGTAAGGATTTCGTAAGATTTTTTCCGCTTGAAATGTAACAATCGCCTGCTATTCTGGTATAAAGAAGGCGGGTGATTGTTTGTCTTCTATGGGGGCTTGGTATACTAAAACGGAAGCTTGCGAAAAGCAATCCTGATTGAAATACCGGAGGGAAACGGGAGGAGAAATGTTATGTATCATATTCTGGTCTGTGACGACGATAAGGCAATTCTGGATTCTGTGGAAATCTATCTGAATCTGGAAGGTTATCATACCATCCGCGCGACGAATGGGCAGGAGGCGCTCAAGGCGGTGGAAAATACGGAGATTCATTGTGCAATCCTGGATATCATGATGCCCAATATCGACGGCCTGACTGCAACGCTAAAAATGCGGGAGAAGCATAACTTCCCGATCATCCTGCTCTCGGCAAAAAGTGAAGACACCGATAAAATTACAGGCCTCAGCTTCGGTGCGGACGATTATGTGACAAAGCCCTTCAACCCGCTGGAGCTGATGGCACGCGTGAAGTCCCAGATCAGGCGGTATGTGCGGCTGGGAAGCATTGAGTCCAAGGAAGGCGTAATCGTCACGGGAGGGCTTGCGCTCGACACCGTGGCAAAGGAGCTGACGCTCGACGGTGAGCCGGTCCGGCTGACCGCGCGGGAATACGGCATTGTGGAATATCTGATGCGCAATCTCGGGCATGTGCTTTCGACGCAGCAGATTTATGAGGCCGTCTGGAATGAGCCCTCCTATTCGAGTGAAAAGACAGTTACCGTGCACATCCGGCGCATCCGTGAAAAAATTGAAATCAATCCGAAAGAGCCCAAATATTTAAAGGTGGTGTGGGGCATTGGGTATAAAATCGAAAAGCTTCCTTAAGGCGAAATGGCTTAAGGGTTGTGCGGTATTGCTTGCCATAGCTACAGCGGGCGGAATTGCCATGTCGATCTATCGGGCACTTACGTTAACGGAGGCTCTGGGCGGCTCGTGGGATTCCTTGTTTCTTGAGGAGCACAGCGATTTTACTGCGAGCAATGCGTTTCAGGAACAGTTGGCCTGGGAGCTCTATTATATCAAACAGATGCTGTCCGTCTATGGCTCTGAGACAGAGATGCGTAGCGGAGAATCGCTGAAGAAACAAGAGGCGCTTTTAAAGGAGCAATATGAAGCAAATCTTCAGGAAAAGCTGGAAGACGCCCGTAAAGAAAAAGAGCAAGAGATCCTGGAAATGCTGCCAGGTCGTTATGAAGACGGCGAAACGGTGACGCTGCCCGAAACGGCGATGCACCCGACGCAGCCGAATACGCCGGACGCAACCACAGAGCCCCAGATTACACTGAGCGCGGAGGAAGAGGAGAAAATCCGTGATCAGTGCCTGTGGGAATATGAAGCACAGTTGCGCTCCCTGCGGGGGAGCTTTGAGGAGGATTACCGAAAGGCAAAGGAAGAGTTGGCCGGCCTCTCCAACCTACACTATGCATTGGTGAATCGTGAGACGGGTGAGGTTTTCACAAATTTTCAAAAAATTGATCCAAAAAGTACGGACTTCCGAAAGCTTGTGGAGCAATATAAATGGAATGAAACTTACACCAACATTGCTGGCTATCACAGCGGCGAGCGCGTAGTGAATCAGACCCAGTGGATGAGCAGCTATGATTATGCGAGTATCCGTATCAGCGATTGGTTTCATCAATACAACGACCGAATCACGCTTTATGAAAAGGAATTCGTCAAACATGGATGGGATGTTTATATTGCCTTGAATGATGAGCTTTTGCCTAAGGGATTAGATGGAGAACTGGATATTTATTATACGCTTGATCAAAATTTTCAGCAGGCAAAAAACAATCTGCCCGTCGCGCTGGCAATGTCCGCAATTTGCCTGCTGGTTTATGTATTATGCGCTGTCTATCTAACCGTCGCGAGCGGGCACCGTGCGGAGACAGAAGAGATCACCCTGTTGTGGACGGATCGGATTCCCAACGATCTCCATCTGCTGCTTTCGGGATCGCTTGTGATGTTAGGCCTTGCCGGGGCGGTCGGCTTTCCAGCTCAGATATTAGATGCCACAAAGGGATTTCAGAAGCTGCTGACGCTGGCCGGAGTCGGCTGTGCAATGGGGATAGGCGGCGTTTTGCTCGAATGGCTGACGAGCGCGGCGCGCAACCTGAAACGCAGGCAGTTCTGGCGCAATACGCTGATCGCAAAATTCCTCCGCTTTCTGAAGAAAAGTTGGAAACGCTTTCGAACAGCGCTTCACAATGTTAAGGAGGATATCAGGGAGCATGCGATCCCGAAGCACCGGATGGAAAACCTGCGCGCGTCGATTCTGTTTTTGTTTGCTGGTTATCTGTTGCTAAACGTTATACTGATTGGTCTTACAATCCTTTGTATGGCTGATGGGCCCGCTTTCGGTTTGCTTTTTTTCACGGTGTTAACGATTTTATTTAATCTAATTGTCCTGATATTGTTCTGGAAAACCGTCATCGCACTTGACGAGATTATGACCGCTGTTTCCAAAACGCGGCAGGGCGATTTGAGTTATCCCCTGAAAACAGAAAAAATGCCGCGGCTGCTGCGCAAATTCGGCGAAGACGTTGTCGGCATGCAGGACGGGATGCGCACAGCGGTCGACGAGGCGATTAAGGGCGAGCATATGAAGACAGAATTAATCACCAATGTTTCGCACGATCTCAAAACGCCGCTGACCGCAATCGTTAATTATGTTGATCTGCTCAAAAAATGTGAGATCTCTGACGCAACGGCGCAGGAATATATCGGTGTATTGGAGGAGAAGAGCGAACGGCTCAAGCATCTCATCGAGGATCTGGTAGAGGCATCGAAGGCGACGACCGGTAACATCAAGCTCAACTTTATCAAGGTGAATCTCTATGAGCTGGCGATGCAGGCCGTTGGAGAAAACGAGGACGCGCTGGAGGCCGCCGGATTGGATATCCGTCTGAATACACCGGGGCAGGAGCCGATTCTCTACGCGGACAGCCAGAAAACCTGGCGGATCATCGACAATCTGATCAGCAATGTGAAAAAATATGCGCTGGCCGGTACAAGGGTGTATATCGAGGTTGGCGAAGATAACGGATACGGCGTGTTTTCCATCAAAAATGTCTCACGGGATCCACTCGACGTTCCGGTTGAACAGCTGACGCAGCGGTTTGTGCGGGGAGACGCCTCCCGAAGCACGGAGGGCAGCGGATTGGGGCTGTCGATCGCGCAGGGCCTGTGTGAATTGCAGGGCGGTGCGCTTGTGATCTCCATGGATGGCGACCTGTTCAAGGTCACGGTGCGTATTCCGCTGGCTGATGGTAGCTAATCGAGCCGGGGCAATCGAATTCGGAAAAAAATTATATTTTTTAGAAAAACTGCCGCAGTCTATCAAAGGTTGCGGCAGTTTTGTTGATACACTATCAAGGAAATAAATTGAAATATTAAAAAAATTGATTTTATAATTGACAAAATGAATACACTGTGTTATTTTTGAATCATAGGATATCAACTACGAAAGGAGTGAGGTCATTGCCGCATGAAATCATCGGTACCTGCCCAGTTTGCGGGGAGAAGCTCAGCGTAACGCAATTGTCCTGCCGCCAGTGCGGGACGCAGATCAGCGGGGATTTTGCACTCTCCAAATTCCACGCGCTCAATCGGGAGGAGCTCGCTTTTGCAGAGACTTTTCTGCGCGTGCAGGGCAGCATTCGTGAAATGGAGAAGGAACTGGGGATTTCCTATCCAACCGTGAAGAAAAATCTGGAGACGATCATCCGCAAAATGGGCTTTGAGGTCAAAAAGAAATCGGCGCAGCAGGAGGTGCTGGAGAAAATCCGAAATGGCGAGCTCACCGTAGATGAGGCCATTACCCAAATTAAAACGGAACAGGAGGGCCAGGAATGAATACCCAAGCAGAAATTTTGCAGATGGTGGCGGACGGCGTGATCACTCAGAAGGAGGCGGACCGCCTGGTGGAAGCGCTCGGCGCATCGGAACAAAAGGAACCCGACCCGCCCGTGGAACCGGCCCCGCCCGAGGGATGGCCTGAGGGGCTGCGCACCGAAACGGAGGAGCCGTGTAAAAATATCCGGGTCGAGGTGGATGTCGGCGGGCTGCAGCTTCTGCCCTCATGGGATGAAAAGCTGCGCTCAGAGGTGAAAATGCATTCCATGGGGGACCGCTTGACCAATTACAGCTATGGGACAGAGAATCGCGATGGCGAAACCTATCTCTACCTGAAACGCAAAATGTTCCGGCCCTGGGGGAAAAACGGCGGTGCGACGTTGGTCGTCTATGTGCCGCGGAATATCATAGCGCTCAGTTGTAAAGTGAATGTTGGCGGCTGCCAGGCGGAAAATATCTGCGTAGAAGTATTAAAAATCCGGGCGGATACCGGCGGCGCGAAGTTAAACAAGGTAAAAACAAAGGAGACGGAGGTCAGCGTATCGACCGGCGGGATCGATTATGGCCGCGGCAACCGGGCCTCTGACCGTCTCGAGTTAAAAACAGATGTGGGCGCGGTAACGGCATTTCTACCTCTGGACCAAGGCTTTCATCTGTTTTATCGAACCAACGTGGGAAAGTTGATCTATAAGCTGCCCTCCCATATCCGGATTATGAAAACAGGCGGTCAGTCTATTGTCGGTGACAGCGGCGAGATCCTCTATGGAAACGGCGCATGTGAAATTCAGATTGAAGCGGCGACAGGCGCGATCCAGCTCAAGGAAGACAAAGGCTAATGTAAAATAAATACCAAAGGGATGCCACAGCATGACGCTGCAGCATCCCTTTTTGCTGTTTGACGATTTGTGAGGCCCTGGATCGAGACGGCTAGGTCCGCGCGGAGGAAAAATGTTTTTCATAGATTTTAAGCGCAATCAAAACGATCGTAAAGCTGATTGCGCCTCCTACGGCAACATCGCTGAGGTAATGGGCGCCCATGATGAGGCGCGAAAAGGCAACCAGAGAGGTGTAGGTAAAAGGAAGGAGGAAGCAGAGCCTCTCTTTTCCCTTAAAGCGGTCTGTGCAAAACGGCAGAAGCATCATCAGATAGCTCATCCCCGCTCCCGCGGTATGCCCGCTGGGGAAGGATTTATTTCCATTGATCCCGTTGGGATGGAGCCAGGAGGTAAAGGCATCGTAATTCCCGGCGGCGAGCAGATCACGGAAGCGAACGCGGCCCCAGAGATATTTCAGGCCCTCCACGCAGAGCAGCTGGATGGTCATGGCAATTACGCCGATCCATGCGGCGGCTCTCAGCTTCTTCATCCATTCACGCGGGATGAGGCTCCCGGTAAGAAGCGCAACCACGCCGAATCCGACGCCCCAGAGGATGCTGAAAAGCATCCGGTTCTCCTCCAGGAAAAAATACTTACCGAAATAATAGCCCAGGTAGGCCGAGCCGCCGAGCGAGAGAAGGAATCCGGCGGCCTTTTCCCAACGGTTGGCGGCGGCAAAGAAAAGGACCGTGCCCGCAAGCGGACAGATTAGGCGGGAGGGAACTTCCCCGGTATTGCGCAGCCAGAGGGCAAAGAGGTTTGCTGGATTGTTCAGCCGAATATCAATTGCCAGGTCATAAAGCGCAGCGACGGCCATAGCAATGACGAACAGGATGTAAAAGCAGAGGATGGGGTTTTTATAGCGCTTCAGCATAAGTTCACTTCCATGACATTTAATACAAATCCATCAAGAAAAATATAGTTTAATCTATTCAATCTGTCAAGGGGTTATACCCGAATTCAAAGCAAAGGGCGTTTAACAATCTGTTTTTTTGTTTTCCGGCTCGGCCGAATAGATCCGCAGCGCCTCCTGCAGGGTGTCCACAGGAGACTGGCCTGCGTCCATTTTGACGGAAATATAGGGCTTTGCCCCCGCACTGACCAGAATCCGCCCGCGCAGAAGGGCGGCGAGGCGGGAGACCTTCTGCATATCGATGGAATTGGAATAGAGCAGCAGGCAGTTGCCGCGCTGGCTGATCTCATAGATGCGCTGCGCCGAGGCCGAATTGCGCAGGAGGGAGACGTTCACCAGCCCCTGTACGCTGGGCGGCGGATCTCCGAAGCGGTCGATGAGCTCGTCGTATACGTCCTCCACATCGTCGGGCGTGCGGATATCCGCGATCCGGCGGTAGATGGCAAGCCGCTGGGGGATGCTCTCGATGTATGCCTCAGGAATATGCGCTTCGATCTGCAGGTCGATCAGGCACTCCTCCCCGGGCTTCTCCGGCTTTTCGCCCCGCTCCTCCGCGATTGCCTCGGAGAGCATCTGGATATACATATCGTAGCCGACCGCCTCCATATGGCCGTGCTGCTGTGCGCCGAGGATGTTGCCCGCGCCGCGGATCTCCAAATCGCGCATGGCAATCTGGAAGCCGGAGCCAAATTCCGTATATTCCCGGATGGCGCTCAGGCGCCGGGTAGCGATCTCGCTTAATTCCTTGCCGCGCGTAAAGGTGAGGTAGGCATAGGCCCGGCGGGCAGAGCGGCCCACGCGCCCGCGAATCTGGTGCAGCTGCGCAAGGCCCAGCCGGTCCGCGTTTTCGATAATCAGGGTATTGACGTTTGGCACGTCTACGCCGGTTTCAATGATCGTGGTGCAGACGAGGATATCGATCTCGCCGTTGAGTAGATTGCTCCAGATTTCGCTGAGCTCCTCCTCCTCCATCTTGCCGTGGGCAATGCCGATGCGCGCATCCGGCAGGAATTCACGAATGCGCGCTGCCGCGCGGGTGATCGTATCGACTCGGTTATGAAGATAATAGACCTGCCCGCCGCGCCGGAGTTCCTTCTGCATCGCCTCCGCCAGAATGCCCATATCGTGCTCGAGCACATAGGTCTGCACCGGATGCCGGTCCTGCGGCGCCTCCTCCAGCATCGACATATCGCGGATGCCGGTCATCGCCATATTGAGCGTGCGGGGGATAGGCGTGGCGGAGAGGGTAAGAACGTCGACGGTGGGGAACAGCTCCTTGAGATGCTCCTTCTGCGCCACGCCGAAGCGCTGCTCTTCATCGATAATAACAAGGCCCAGGGCTTTAAACTTGATATCTTTGGAGATCAGCCGGTGTGTGCCAACCACCATATCCACGCTGCCCTGCCTGAGGCCGCGCAGGATTTTCGACTGCTCCTGCGGCGTACGGAAGCGCGAGATCATCTCGACCTCGACGGGGAAGCCTTCAAAGCGCTTGAGGATCGTCTGGTAATGCTGGAAGGCGAGGATCGTCGTGGGGACGAGCATCGCGCACTGCTTGCCCTCTGCGATGCATTTGAAGGCGGCGCGCAGGGCGACCTCCGTTTTGCCGAAGCCCACGTCGCCGCAGAGCAGGCGGTCCATCGGATAATTTTTCTCCATGTCGCCCTTGATCTCGTCAATGCAGCGCAGCTGGTCGTCCGTTTCCTCAAATTCGAAGCGCCGCTCGAAATCATTCTGCATGTCCGAATCGGGGGAGAAGGCATAGCCGGGCGCTTTCATGCGCTCCGCATAGAGCTTGGTGAGCTGCTCCGCCATATCCTTGACAGCGGCACGCACGCGCGAGCGGGTTTTCTGCCACTCCTTGCCGCCGAGGCGGTTGATTTTGAGGTTTTTGCCATCCTCATGCGGGCCGATATATTTCGAGACGAGGTCGAGCTGCGTGACGGGGACGTATAAAACATCCTCCTTCGCATACTTGATCTTGATGTAGTCCTTGGTCACACCGCTGACCTCAAGCTTATTGATGCCGTCAAAAATGCCGATGCCGTGCACGGCGTGGACGATATAGTCGCCGCGGTGCAGCTCGTCGAGTGAATGAATGCCCGCGCGGGGGTTTTTGTTTTTCTTCACCGTCCGGCGGGAGGAGCCCGCCGCACGCCCGTGGGTGAAGAGCATGAATTTCAGCAGCGGGTATTCGATGCCTGCGGTCAGCCCGCCTGGCAGGATGCTGATGCGGCTGGAGGGGAACTCAGAGGGGGGAATGTTAAAGAAGACGCTGGGGAGGCCTTCCGCCTCCAGATCCTGCGCGAGGGTTTTTGCTGCCTTGTCCGTGCCGGCCATTACGACGCAGGTATACCCCTGCTCCCGCGCCGGACGGAGCTCCTGCAGCAGGATATCGAGCGCGCCGCCCCAGACGGGCAGCTGCTGGGCGTTCAGATTGGTCAGCGCTTTAACGGGCGTGTCGAAGCTGCCGCGCGCAAAGGTATCGAGATAGATCGCGCCATGGTCCTCATATGCCTTGACCAGCTCGCCCCAGCCCAGTGTAAAAGTGTCGAGCCCCCGGCAGAGAATGCCGTCTTCAAAGAGCTCCTTGAGCTCCTCGTTCAAAAGCGATGCGGCGGCAGACGCGCGCTCCTTGACCTTGCCCGAATCGCTGATAAATAAAAGCGCGTCCTCCGCATAATTGAGGATCGTCGCAGGGGCTTCATAGGCCAGGTTGAGGTAGCGGTCCAGAGAGGAGAGGTGCGCCCCCGAACGCAGGCTGTCCGCGTCTGCGAGCAGGGAGGCCCTTGCCTTAGCAGCCTTTCCGCGCAAAGATGCGCAGTGCGCTTCGATTTTATCCGCGAGCAGCTCCGGGCTGTCGAACAAAATCTCGAGCGCAGGCGTGATTTTGGCAACCTGCAGCTGGTCTGTCCGGCGCTGGGACTCGATCTCGAAGTGTGCGATCGTATCGATTGAATCGCCCCAGAATTCCACGCGCAGGGGAAGCGCGCCGTCCGGCGGGAAGAAATCGATAATCCCGCCGCGCCGGGCAAACTGCCCTGTGCCATCAACGGTTTCCGCGCGGACATAGCCTGCGGCGAGCAGCGATTCCACAACGGAGTCCGGCGTCCGGTCTTCACCGGCCTTCAGCGTCACGGTGCGGGTATAGAGCTCCTCCGGCGGCAGGGTCAGCTGCATGGCAGCCTCAACGGAGCAGACCACCACGCGGTATTCGCCCTCCAGCATATGGCCGAGCACGCCGAGCCTTTGCTGCTCATATTCGCGGGATTGGCTCTGCGCTGGGCGAAGATTAAAATCCCTGGCAGGATAGAGCAGCGCGCCGCCCTTCATCGCGTTCAAATTTTCCACCAGACGGCTGCCCTCGGCCTCGTCCGCAACGATGATCACAGCCCGGCAGCCCTCGTCCTCGCAAAGGGAGTGAACGAGATGGACCTTGTGGATCAGGGAAACCCCCGTCACGCCGGCGGGAAGCCGGTTTTCACGGATTGCGCCGGACAGGGTTTTGTATTCTGCGCTTGTGTGCAGTACTTTTGAAAAACAGGACATGGTTGTGATGCTCCGCTTCCGCACGCGGTTTATGCGTGCTGTCAGGATTCATTGACAGGGTTGTATTGGCGCTCGGTTATTTGGAAGGCTGTTCGGAAAGGATATCATAAAGCTCTTCCAGCCGCGCGATCTCATAGGTACACACGGCGTCTGTTGTGGTATTGGCGGCACCCCCCGGATTCAGCCAGCAGGTATCGATGCCGGCATTGTTGCCGCCCCGGATATCCGAGGTGAGCGAGTCGCCGATGATCAGCATCCGCGCGCGGTCTTTCTCCGGAATATGGGAGAAGACATAGTCGAAGTAGCCCTTCTGCGGCTTTTGATAGCCCATTTCGTCGGAGATGAAGACCCCGTCGAAGGAGTGCGCGAGCGGGGAGCGCTCCAGCCTCCGGTACTGTGTGCGCTTGAGCCCGTTGGTGACAAGGTAGAGAGAAACCCTACCTTGCAGGGAATCGATCAGCTCCTTCGCGCCGGGCAGGAGGTAGGCCCCTTCACCGAGCAAGCTGATGTAGGATTGGTTGGCCTCGGCAGGGGATATGCCGGTGATCCCGGCTTCCTCGAAAAACTGGGAGAAGCGCCGCAGCTCCAGCTCGCTTTTGGTGACCTTTCCCTCCTCATAGAGCTCCCACAGCGCCATGTTTTTCTCTTGGTACAGGGCAAACAGCGCCTCAGAAAAGGGAGCGGAGAAGCGGCCCATCGTGCGCTTCATCGCCTCCCAGGAAGCCCTTCGGTAGTCGAAGAGTGTGCCGTCGGCATCAAATAAAAGCGTGGTATAGCGGTATGTAGGGTGGGACATCTCTGCACAGCCTTTCTGAACGGGTTTTAGGGCGGATTAGGAGTTATAAAGATTCATTGCGCGGTCCGTTTCGCCGCGGATGATCAGTCGGACCGATTCGCAGGCCTTTTCCATCGCTTCCTTCATCCGGGGAAGCTCGTCTTTTTGAAAAGTGGAGAGCACCCAGTCGGCCAGATCATAATCCGGGTGCGGCTTTGCGCCCACACCAAGTTTCACGCGGGGGAACTGGTCGCTGTTCAGGAGATAGATGATGCTTTTGATGCCGTTGTGGCCGCCGTCTGATCCCTTGCGGCGGATACGCAGCTTGCCCGGCGGCAGGGAGATGTCGTCAAACAGTATAATGACATGCTCCGGCGGGATTTTGTAGAAATTCGCCGCGTCGCGGACTGCCTCGCCGCTGTTGTTCATAAAGGTCTGCGGCTTCATGAGGATGCAGCGCCGGCCTTCTATTGCAACGTCGGCCACGATGGATTTGAATTTGATCCGGTCGATTTTGGCGCCGAGCTGCTGCGCGAGCAGGTCAACGCAGAGAAAACCTGCGTTGTGGCGGGTGAATTCATATTTTGGCCCGGGATTTCCGAGCCCCGCGATCAGGTATTCCGGCGCGCCGGAGGAGACGGGGGCGCGCTTGATTTTCCACTTTTCAAACATAGAGCTTTTCCAGCCTTTTTCAATCAAATTTTTGGTTTCTATGGCCAACGGCACGCACAAACGGGGCTGTGGAAACACCCACAGCCCTTGCCGAGTGGATTTTGCTGTTATTTCATGCCCTTGTAGGGCTTCTTGCGCAGCACCCAGCCCTCTTTGTTGATCTGCCGCGCGCGCGCGATGCTCAGGGCATTGGCCGGAACGTCGTCCGTGATGGTAGAGCCCGCGGCCGTATAGCCGTAATCGCCAACCTTCACAGGGGCAACGAGGTTTGTGTTGCAGCCAATGAAGGCATGATCGCCGATCACCGTGCGATGTTTTTCTTTGCCCGTGTAATTTACCGTTACGCAGCCGCAGCCGAAATTTACGTTTTTCCCGACGTCCGCGTCGCCGACATAGGTGAGGTGGGAGACCTTTGTCCCCTCCCCGATCTGCGCATTTTTCACCTCAACAAAATTGCCCAGATGCGTATGCGGGCCGATTTTCGCGTTCGGGCGCAGATGGACGAACGGGCCGATATCCGCGCCGTCCTGAATTTCCGCCTGTTCGCTGAGGACATTGTCGAGCGTTACGCCGTCCCCGACTGTCGTATCGATGAGCTGCGTGTTGGGGCCAATAACGCAGTCCCGGCCCACCGCGGTTTTTCCGCGCAGGATCGTGCCCGGCAGGATACGGGTATCCATCCCGATCGTGACGTCCGGCCCGATGAATACGCCATCCGCGCAGGGGATATCCGCGCCCTCCAGAAGCCAGTGCGTCAGCATCCGCTGGCGTGCGCGGGTATTCAGGTCGAGCAGCCGAAGCCGGTCGTTGGCGGCAAGCACCACGTCCGGGTCCGCCGCGGCAAAAGCGCCGGCACGCTGCCCGTTTGCAAGCAGAATCCGCACCGCATCCGTCAAATAGTATTCTTGACGGGCGTTTTCATTGGTGATCAGGCCCAATACCTCGAGCAGCCTGTCGCACTGGAACCAGCATGCGCCGGAGTTGATCTCACAAATCTGCCGGATCGTCTCGTTGGCATCCCGGTCTTCGATAATGCGGGTAAAGGCCCCGTCCGCAGCGCGGACGATGCGTCCGTAGCCAGCGGGGTCTTCCACGCAGGCGGAGATGACGGTGATCGCGTTCCCGGCGCGTTTGTGCTCCTCAAAAGCGGCACGGATCGTTTCACTGTCCATCAAAGGAGTGTCGCCGTTGAGGATCAGTACGTCCCCGCCGCGAAAGCGTTCCAGAAAAGCACGCGCCTGCAATACGGCGTGGCCTGTGCCAAGCTGCTCCTGCTGGAGCACGGTTTCGCTCCGCCCCTGGAGATAGCTGGCGAGCGTTTCCCCGCAGTGGCCGGTGACAGTGCACAGCGAGTAAACGCCGGCCTGTTGCACCGCGTCCAGCACCCAGTCGATCATTGGCTTGAAGAGAACCTTCGCCATGACGAGCGGCCGGGCGGATTTCATCCGTTTGCCCTCGCCGGCGGCGAGGATGACTGCGCAGCGGTTGTCTTGCATGAAGTGCGGCCCCTTTCCATTATGTAAATCTCTGTTTTGATTACCCTATATTATGCCAAGATTGCTCCGGTTTTTCAAGCCCTTCGAACATTCACATTTGAAGTTGCGAAAAGGTATCTATAATATACAAAACAAGAGAACGTCAAAAACACGAATTTATCTCAATCATGCATGGAAAAATTTGTGTGTATCTGTTATAATACAGGTTGACGTAAAACGGCCCCGTTTTTCATCGAACCCGGCCGTGGTCGTGATTATTTCGCTGATATTAAATACTGGAGGATGATTTGGAATGAGCCACAAGTACGTTTACCTGTTCTCTGAGGGCGACGAGAACATGCGCGAGCTCCTCGGCGGCAAGGGTGCGAACCTTGCGCAGATGACGAGGCTCGGCATGCCCGTTCCGCAGGGCTTCACGATTTCCACGGAGGCCTGCACCCGTTATTATGACGACGGCAAAAAGATTGCGCCCGAAATCGAGGCGGAAATCTATGAATACCTTGCCAAGATGGAAGAGATCAACGGCAAGAAGTTCGGCGATCCCAAGAATCCGTTGCTTGTCTCCGTCCGCAGCGGCGCGCGCGCTTCCATGCCCGGCATGATGGATACCATCCTGAACCTCGGCCTGAACGACGAGGTTGCCGCCGGCATGATCGCGGGGAATCCCGACCCGAAGTTTGAGCGGTTCGTCTATGACTCTTATCGCCGTTTCATCCAGATGTTCTCCGACGTTGTAATGGAAATTTCCAAGAAGACGTTTGAGGTAATCATTGATGAGATTAAGGATAAAAAGGGCGTCAAGAACGATATCGACCTCGACGTCAACGATATGAAGGAGCTTGTAAAGCGCTTCAAGGAATATTACAAGGAGCAGAAGGGCACCGATTTCCCGATCGATCCCAAGGAGCAGATGATGGAGGCCGTCAAAGCGGTTTTCCGCTCCTGGGACAACCCCCGCGCCAATGTTTACCGCCGTATGAACGATATCCCCTATTCCTGGGGTACCGCCGTCAACGTGCAGCCCATGGTCTTCGGCAACCTCAATGAGAATTCCGGTACGGGCGTTGCCTTCACGCGCGACCCGGCCACCGGCGAAAAGGCCCTTTTCGGCGAGTATCTGATCAACGCGCAGGGCGAGGACGTCGTTGCAGGCGTGCGCACGCCCAGCAAGATCGATCAGCTCAAGCAGGATATGCCTGAGGTTTACAACCAGTTCGCTGCCATCGCGCAGAATCTGGAAAACCATTATAAAGACATGCAGGATATGGAGTTCACCATTGAAAACGGTAAACTCTACATGCTGCAGACGAGAAACGGCAAGCGCACCGCGGCTGCCGCTCTGAAGATCGCCGTCGACCTGGTCGACGAGGGTATGATCACAGAGGAAGAGGCGGTTCTCCGCGTTGACCCGAAGCAGCTCGACGCTCTGCTGCATCCGCAGTTTGACGCGAAGGCGCTCAAGGCGGCCACACCCGTGGGTACAGGCCTTGCGGCTTCTCCCGGAGCGGCCTGCGGCAAGGTCGTCTTCACGGCTGAGGATGCCAAAGAGTGGGCGGAGAAGGGGGAGAAGGTCGTCCTGGTTCGCTTGGAGACTTCTCCTGAGGATATTGAGGGTATGGCTGCTGCACAGGGTATCCTGACCGTCCGCGGCGGCATGACCTCCCATGCGGCGGTTGTTGCGCGCGGCATGGGCACCTGCTGCGTCTCCGGCTGCGGCGAGATCACGATGCATGCGGAGGACAAATATTTCGAGCTCGGCGACAAGCAGTATCATGAGGGCGACTATCTCTCTCTTGACGGCTCTACCGGCAAGATCTACGGCGAAGCGGTGCCGACCGTAGAGGCGACCATCTCCGGCGATTTCGACCGCTTCATGAAATGGGCGGACGCTGCCCGCACCCTGAAGGTCCGTACGAACGCCGACACGCCGCGCGACACCGCACAGGCCGTGAAGTTCGGCGCGGAGGGCATCGGCCTCTGCCGTACGGAGCACATGTTCTTCGAGGGAGAGCGCATTAAGGCAATGCGCGAGATGATCGTCGCGAAGGATGTCGAGACCCGCAAGAAGGCGCTCGCGAAGATCCTTCCCTATCAGCAGGGCGACTTCGAAGAGATGTACCGTGTGCTGGAAGGCCGCCCGATGACGATCCGTTTCCTCGATCCGCCGCTGCATGAGTTCCTCCCCACCAAGGAAGAGGATATCGCGGAGATCGCCGGCGAGCTGAATATCACAGTTGATGAGCTCAAGGCTGTCATTGCCTCCCTGCACGAATTCAACCCGATGATGGGCCATCGCGGCTGCCGCCTGGCCGTCACCTATCCGGAAATTGCCGAGATGCAGACGACCGCCGTCATCAACGCAGCCATCACCGTCAATAAGGAGCATCCGGAATATAAGATCGTCCCCGAGATCATGATCCCGCTGGTCGGCGAGGTCAAGGAGCTCAAGTATGTCAAGGATTTTGTCACCGCTACGGCAGACAAGCTGATCGCGGACGCTGGCGTTGAGATGACCTACAAAGTGGGCACGATGATCGAGATCCCGCGCGCGGCGCTGACGGCGGACGAGGTCGCCAAGGAGGCCGAGTTCTTCTCCTTCGGCACAAATGACCTTACTCAGATGACCTTCGGCTTCAGCCGCGACGATGCAGGCAAGTTCCTCGACGCGTACTATGACGCGAAGATCTACGAGTCCGATCCGTTTGCCAGGCTTGACCAGACCGGCGTTGGCAGGCTCGTGAAGATGGCTGCCGACCTTGGCCGCCAGACCCGCCCCGACATTAAGCTGGGCATCTGCGGCGAGCACGGCGGCGACCCGAGCTCTGTCGAGTTCTGCCACAATATTGGCCTGAACTATGTTTCCTGCTCTCCGTTCCGCGTGCCGATTGCACGCCTTGCGGCGGCACAGGCTGCTATTAACGAAAGTAGGAAAAAGTAATTTTGTTAAGGTACAAGAGTTTTCAATAGATTTAGGCGAAGCCAAAGCCTGTCTCCATGCATATGCAACAAGGCACGGAAGCAATAAGTGGGAAGACTTGGATATCTCAGTATTCATCTAACCGCATTGAGTAACTAAAAAGAGCACTGGTATGAAAGCATCAGTGCTCTTTTTTATTTATGTTTATGTAAAAATAAAGCATTGACATTTTACATTATATGTAATATAATCTAAATAAATCAATGGTATAAATTACCTTGACTTATTCTTGCCCTAGCCAGAAAGCAAATTTAAAGGAGGAAAGAAAAATGAAACATCTCAGGCACTCCCGAAAATTGGTCGCACTCTTTTGTCTTATTTTTGTGCTTAGTCAGGCGTTATTATCATCAGCATCAGCCAGCACAACTTACCAGACTTGGCGGAACAAATCCTCCACTACCCGTGTTTATAGCACCGTAGCCGCTTGTAAAGCACAGGGGAGTAATTATATTGGCTCCTTGTTTGCCAATGATACAGCCTATCAAGTTGGTATTTACGATGGTTGCTATATTGTAATGTATCCTATTGAACCGCATTATGGAAGCCAAGCCAGCAACTATAAAGTAGGATTCGTTAACTACAGCGGTGGTGTTACCAATCCGTACTGGAACCCCACCACATACCGTAATGGTTCTACGAGAGAGTATGTTTATAGTACCGTAGATAACGCCTCGAACAGAACCAATTCCATTGGATACTTAAATCCTTGGGAGACTTGTACCCGGGTGGCAGGAATTTATGAGTACACAGTCGTTCTTTACACCGCTGGCAACACAAAAAAGGTTGGTTTCGTAAACTATCACGGTTAATTCCTTTTGATAAATAACCACCTCTGCAGCAGATGAGCTGTGGAGGTGGTTATTTTATGCCCGAAGAGACTCTATTTATAAAATGCGACCGAGATAAGCCGGCTTTAAATAAAGTAATATTTCTTCGAAATATCAGACCCATTTTGTCCCGAGGTTTCGAAGATGTATTTTTGTATATTACACAGTGCAAAAATACTATTTTTGAAGGTGAATTAATAAATTCAGATCGATTGAAACATATATACACATCAAAAAGTATACTATCTGTGGCGAGTGAAAAGATCACTGTTTTTAGTCCAGTTAATCAATTAGGGGGGTTCAATTGATTTACAAGCAGGTTGTGAGACTGCTATGAATATCAAGATCAGTACAGGCGCCGCAAAGATGGGGAGCATCCCCAGTATCTCGCTCCCAGCAGGGCTTACTTGCCGCAGCGACTGCGAATGCAATAAGAAATGTTATGCGAAACGGCTTAAGAGGCTGCGGCCACCTGTAAGAAAGGCATGCCGCAATCATAGGGGATAACGGAACGGGCAAGGCGACGCTTCTGCGGGCAATCTGGAAGAAGCTGAGCAAGCGCACAGATATCCGGGCGGGCTATCTGCCGCAGGATTACTGCTCCCTTCCGGACGGAGATAAGACGCCGGTTGAGAGCGTCCGGGACGGCGGCAAGCGAACTGCCCTCACCCTGGCGCGCACCCGGCTCGGGAGCATGCAATTCACCCCGGATGAGATGGAGCAGACCGTCCGCGCGCTCAGCGGCGGGCAGCAGGCAAAGCTATGCCTGCTCAAGCTCCTGCTGGGCGGCTGCGATGTGCTCCTGCTTGACGAGCCGGCGCGCAATTTAAGCCCGCCGACCCATTCATCCGGGAGGCGCAGCGCAACTGCGTCGGTGCACTCTTATACGTGACGCATGACTGGAAGCTGATCACAGAGGTTTGCACGCAGGTTTACCGGCTGGCGGAGCATGGGCTGGAGAAGCAGAGTCTATAGACAGAACGCAGGGAAAGGGGCTTTTTTGTGGACAGACGGCCCAAAATCATACAGATGTCCGATTTGGTTTCAATTCGTTCACGATGCTGTTATTTCTTTGTAACCAATTCTTGAAAAAATTACGATTTGTAACCATTGGCATCTAAGCGTTACAAAACTGTACCGATCTGTAATCAAAATCGTGTTTATTTTCCCGCAGTTCCATCCTATAATAAAAACAAGATTAAACGATAAAGGAGCGGAGCTACATGAAAGCTTATATTCAAAGCAAAAAGATGATGATTATTTCCCTGTCGATTATCGCATTCCTGTTTCTCTCAGCGATTGTCATTGCTCTGCTTTTCAATGATGTCACGCCGGCCGCCATGCTGGCCGTTTAAAAGCCCACATCCGGGAGGAGCCTTTTTCTCCCGTTTCCCCTCCATATCAAAAGCGGCGCCGGATGAAAATCCGGCGTTGTCTTTTTTGGACGGGTACCCGCCTGATTGCGCTAAAAAGGCCGTTTCGTAAAGCGGATAAAACCCGTTGTATATGATAAACAATTAACAATCTTTCTCCACATTTTGCGTTTTCCGGCCAATCCACCTTGTTCCCAAAAAAACGGCCCGGTTATCCACACTTTCCACCGAGTTTTCCACACTTTTGCACCGGTTTTCAACTATACAAGTCGTATAAAGCAGCAATTGCCAGTCTTTTTTCCACCCTCTGCCGTATAAAGGTTCTGCCGTCTGACCAAAATAGGACAGGAACAGAATCGAAAAAAGGGAGGATGCGCCATGATTAAAGGGGTCAACCGCCAGGTTGTAGAGGTGAGCGACACGGGCAGCGAATACTTTGAGCGGATTTTATTTATTGTAAAGCCGGAATATGCGATGGTCAGTGAAGGGAAGGTCCGGGAACGGGTAGAGCAGATCGCGCAGGCCACGGGCGCACCTCCCCCCACAAAAGCGAAGCGCAAGCCTCTGCTTTCCGCCGCCAAGCTGACTGCCGCGGCGAGCGCCGGCGCCGCCATCGCCACGCTGATCGCGCATTTGTGAAGGAGCCGGCCGGCCTGACGGGCCCGGCCTTTTATAGGTATAAAAACACGCCGCGAAGATCAGGCAAGCATCTTTCGCAGCGTGTTTTTTCTATTTTGAATCACAGCTATTTCATATGGCTGATGAGCTGTAACAAAAGTTGTTTTTCCTCTGCCGAGAGGGTCATCCATTGCTCCAGGAGCTGTGTCTGATCCGGCGTCAGCACGGAAAAGGTTTCCCCCTCCGCGAAGAACTGCGCAAGGGTCAGATCAAACGCGGCACAGATTTTTTCCAGGGAGGCGATAGATGGTGTCATCTCTTTGCGGTACCAGGAGGAAATTGTAGATTGCGGAAGGCCTGAGCGGACAGAGAGCTCGTATTCCGTCCATCCATGTGCTAGCCGGTATTTTGTAATGGTCTCCAGAACACGCGCCATACAATCACCACTTTGTAACGTTTCGTTTATTGTAGTACGATAAAGCGTTACTTTTAACCATTATTATCGTATATTAATTGCGATAATATTCACATCAATGGTAATATTAAGATTCTTGATCGCTTTATGACTGTATGGTATTTGAAGACGATTGCAGCGGATCCATTCCCCGTTCCAGCTGAATATATTGCAAAAACTGCCGTGGAACAAAACATTCCACAGCAGTTCCCTTTTGAGCAATTACACGTATCATTCAGCGCAGACGCGCTTCTTCCAGCTGCCGGCGGTAGTTCTGGATCTGCTCCGGATCCCGGTCAGAAAAAGGAGTGGAAAGGGTAACCATGCAGATTATATGCAGCGGCGGGCCATCCAGCAGCATGACCGTATCGGCCATTGTAGCCGCCTCCGCCAGCTCATGTGTGACCAGGATTGCCGGTTTTCCCTGTATCTCCCGCATCGTGCATTCGATCATCTTGATACGGGTAGCGTCGTCAAGCGCCTTAAAGGGCTCGTCCAGCAAAAATAGGTCGCCCCCGTAGGCCAGCGCGCGGGCGATGGCGACGCGCCTGCGCATGCCGCCGCTGAGCTCATCCGGCAGCTTTTGACGGGCCTCACCAAGCCCCATCTGCTCCAACCAGAAGCCCGCATCCGCACCGGGCGCGGCAAGGGCAATATTCTGCTCTGCAGTGCACCAGGGCAGTAGACGGTCCTCCTGAAAGATCATGGAGATCCGTGCGCCGGCATGGCCGGTGATCGTGCCTGCATCTGCCTTTTCCAGCCCGGCGATTAGCCGCATGAGGGTCGTTTTCCCGCATCCGGAGGGGCCGCAAAGGGCAGTGACGCCCTCAGAGGGGAGGCTCATGGAAAAATCAGACAGCACCGCCTGCCCACCGTAATGCTTTTCCAGATGGCTGGCCTCCAGTTTCATCATGGCATCCCCCTCTCCTTATCCGGCATGCGGCGGATAAGCCGCATGCTCAGGCGGCGCATAACGCCGACCAGAAGCTTTTCCAGCAGCATGCTCAGCAGGATGATGACCAGCGTCCATGCAAACAGGTCCGGTGTTTCCAGATAGACCTTGGCATTGTAAAGCTGCATGCCGATCGAATTGCGCGGCATAGCGAGCACCTCTGCAGCCACGCCCGCTTTCCAGGCAAGCCCGAGGCCAGTCGTGCAGCCAGCCATAAAATAAGGTAGGATACTGGGAACGTAAATACGCCACGCCGTTTTCCATGGGCCGAAGCGGAACATCCGGCTCATCTCCAGCAGCTGTTGGTCCGTGTTGCGGATCCCCTCGCTGACATTGGCCCAGACGATGGGGAGCACCATGAGAAAAGCGGCAAAAGGAGGGATCCGGCTGCCGCGCAGCCAAACCAGCGCCAGAATGATGAAGGAGGCCACGGGCGTCGCCTTGATGATGCCGAGCAGGGGACTGACCAGCACATGCAGAAAAGAAAACGAGCTCGTCAGGATTGCCAGCAGAATGGCTGCGGCCACAGCCGCGAGATAGCCTCCCATGATCCGCAGCAGCGAGCTGGCGGCAATACGCCAGAAGTCCGTCTCCCGCAGAAGCTGCGAGAGGCGGACCAGCACCTGCGCGGGGGATGGAACCAGCAGCTCCTGCCCAACGCACAGCGATAAAATTTCCCACACGGCGATCCAGAAAAGGATCGCCGCGCCTTTTTTCAGCAGAGAGAAACGAGGCCGTTTGTCAGCGGCTATAGTAGAAGTCGTCACCGGGCATTGCTCCTCCGATGGATTTGGCGTTCGCCTGGAAGAGGACCTTCAGATTCGCCTGCATGGTCGATTTCATCGTATCCCCTTCCAGGAAGATGATGTTACAGTTGGGGATGGCGAGCTCCGCGATCAGAGCCTTGGGCATGATACCGAACTCCTCCACCAGCTGGGAGGCGTCCACTGCACTGGAGGTAGCATAGTCGACGGAAGCCTTGTATTCCGTGAGGAATTTGTCCACCGCTTCTTTATTCTTCTGCGCAAATTCCTTGTTGACAATGATGCAGCCCTGTGCAAGCGTGCTCTTTTCGCCGGCCTTTTCCGTCGCCTTGTCCCACTCCGTGGTCAGGTTCAGCGCACGGCGAATCTCCTTGTTTTCACGCAGAACGCTCGTGACATTCGGCTCCGGCAGCATACAGATCTCTGCTTTGCCCGAGGCCATCAGCGTGGCGAGCTCCGCGTGTTCGGATTTGTATTCGATTGTGACATCCTTCTCCGGGTCGATTCCGTTCTGTTCCAGCAGGTAGTTCAGGATATATTCCGGCGTCGCGCCCTTGCCGGTCGCATAGATCGTTTTCCCCTTGAGATCGGAGATGGAGTGGATCGAATCGCCGTTTTCAAGGATATAGAGGACGCCCAGCGTGTTGATCGCCATTACCTGCGCGTTGCCTTTCATCTTGTTGTAAAGGGTTGCCGCCAGGTTGACCGGAACTGCCGCGATGTCGAACTCGCCCTTTATAAATTTTGCTGTGATTTCATCCGGCGCACCGGCAAGCGTGAAGTTGTATTTGTTTGCGGCGGAGCCGTCCTTGGCGTCCTGCATCAACTTGACCATGCCGATCCCAGTCGGCCCCTTGAGCGTTGCCACATTGAGCGTGACGTCCTGTGCGGCGGCTTCGGTCGTCTGCGCTCCGGCAGCGGCGCCGGTCGTCTGATCCTCTGTGCCCGTGGTGCCGCAGGCGGCCAGTGCAAACAGCATGGACAAGGCCAGCAGCAGGGAGAGAAGCTTGGTGCTCTTTTTCATTTGAGATCCCTCTTTCATATGAATAAAACTTATGCCATCGCTCCCCGCCCTTTTGGGCGGAAAACGCGGGTGACGCGTCATTCAGCCTTCGCAGCACGCGCGCAGCTTCTGCAAATCCAGGATGGAGACCATCCGCCCCTCTCGCCGGATAGCCCCCGCTTCCTCCAGCTGCTCAAAGGCGCGGTACAGGGAGGCACGGGCGATATCGAGCGATTGTGTCAGCCGATTCATGCTGGTGCGCATGCGGACGTAGGTTTCGTTCCCGTCCTGGACGAGATTGGCAATCAGGTAGGCGGCAAGGCGGCTTTCTGCAGTGCCGCCGGTGAAGGCGTCGATCTTGCTGTTGAGAAAATAGATGCGGTCCGAGAGGTAGGCGATGTATTGCCGGGCAAAACAGGGATTTTGCATCAGTATTTCGTCGACCAGGCTCTTGGATAAAAACAGGACGGTGCAGGGCGAGCAGGCAGTGACCCGTGTGACGAAATAATCATGCGATCCATATAGGGTGATGGCGCCAAACAAATCGCCCTTTTGCAAGGTGCTCATCAGAACAGGGCGGCTTACGCCGCCTTTGCTGACCTGTGCGCTGCCCTCGACGAGCATGCCGAGGCAATCATTATGGGCTCCGGGAAGGCAGACCGTTTCCCCGCGCTCAAAGGTATGGAGCGACGCACCGCGGCACAGCAGAAATTCTCGGAGCTTTTGGGGGGCGGCTCCCTGAAAAATCGGGCTGCGTGCCAGCAGAACGGCGGCTGTTTCGATCGGGTCCCGTTTCATTGTCTGCCTCCTAAAAATGTCTCATATGATACATTTTAATGCTATTATATCAGGTCTTTGCGAATTGTCAACCTTTTCACAAGCAAGAGTGGTCGGCGTGGACTTTTTTGCGTATGCAATTCAACGCGGATACGAGATCAAGGCCCAAAAAGGCTCTCGGCTGCCGCTGATCAGAGGGAAGAAGCCTGCTCTTACATGGCAGGCCGAAGGATCGCTCCATTACTCGCTGAGCTTTACAGTAAAAAAGCTGCTTTTCTGCGTCTTGGCGGAAAAGCAGCTTTGTTTTGTTTGAGGGAGGGGACTTTAGGCAACTGTCTCGGAAATAAAGTCGTCATCGCAGCAGGAGCAGGAGACATAGTTCTCAAAATCATCTTCCGCCGCCGCGTTCTTGCCAGCCGTCAGTTTCTGAATGGCAAAATAAATCGCCGCCGCCGCACCGGCAATTGCCGCGATAATCGCAAAAACCTTCAAAATTTTCTTCAAAACTTTCATTTTTAAAGCACCTCCGCATAAAAATTTGGACATTCCGTATGTCTAAAATTATAACCGCCTCTGTATCAAAAGTCAATGAAATTAATTTGAACTTTTGCCATAGATCTTTCGGTATTTACTGCGAATCGCAAAAGAAACCGAAAACCCGCCCTGCCTCTGAGGGCTGGCGGGTTTGCAACGTTCGCTAATTCTTATTTGGAGGCATTGAGCTTACAAGCAAGAGCGGACTTTTTGCGCGCAGCATTGTTCTTGTGGATCAGGCCCTTTGCTGCCGCCTGATCGATCTTCTTAACGGCAACCTGGACTACCTGCTCCTTATCCGCCGCGTTGGCTTCAATCGCCGCGTTGGCCTTCTTAATCGCGGTTTTCAGAGCGGAATTACGGGACTTATTGCGCTGCGCCTTGGTCCGATTGACGAGAACGCGCTTTTTTGCTGACTTGATGTTAGGCATCGTCACACCTCCTTTAGCTTGTCATGCAGGTAATTATGATAGCATGAACCCAAATAAAATGCAAGCTATTTTTTGCAAAAACGCCGCTGTTTTGCGCTTTGCTGATAATTAAGCTGCGAAAAGCGCATACTAGATCGGTAAAGGGCCAAATGAATTCCACAAAGAAGCGGGGAACACAAAATGGATTTTCGCACAGACCTGGCGCTCGAGCGCCGCGAACTCTTAACAGGCCGGGAGATCCCCGGTGTAAAATCCCGCGTGAATGAATCCGGCAATGTGCGTGTAACGGCAATCGAAGTGCAGACCGAACAAGGCGCTCAGGCGATCGGGAAGCCGGTGGGCAACTATATCACGGTGGAGGTGCCGCCCTTCTCCGCCGACGCAGAGCTGCTCGACGGCAGGCTCACGGCGGTTGCGGATGAATTACGCGCCCTGCTGCCGGAGGAAGGGCTCGTACTGGTTGCAGGGATTGGAAACGATCATATTACGCCGGATGCGCTCGGCCCCCTTGCCGGAGAACGGATTTTAGCAACCCGCCACATTGGACCGGAGCTCGCCCGCTCGATCGGGATGGAACATCTGCGCCCGGTCGCGGGGCTGCTGCCGGGCGTGCTGGGCCAGACGGGGATCGAAACGGGAGAGATCATCGCCGGGGTTGTTCGGGCTGTTCACCCCGCCGCGGTGGTTACCGTCGACGCGCTCGCCGCCCGGCGGCTGTCTCGGCTGGGATGCACCATCCAGATGAGCAATACGGGCATCACGCCCGGCTCCGGCGTTGGAAACGCCCGCACCGCGCTGAATCGGGAAACCGTAGGCGTGCCGGTCATCGCCATCGGCGTGCCAACCGTTGTGGACGCGGCCACGCTCGCCATCGACCTCTTGGGCGAAGGCAAAGCTGAGGAGGAGGAAGCGAAGCTGCGGGAGCTGATGGAGCCGCGCGGGACTGCGATGATGGTAACGCCCCGCGAAATCGACCTTCTCGTGGAGCGTGCTGCCCGCTTGGTGGCGCTCGGCATCAACTGTGCCCTCCAGCCCTCCCTTTCGGCGGAGGACATCCTCTCCGTTACCAGCTGAAGATGCGTATAAACGATGCGTTTCCCGCATAGCAATAAAGTACGGAGGAGCTTACAAAACGCCTCCAAAACAGAGCGTGCAGCGGCCGCGAAAGCGGCCCGGCGCATGTCTCCGGAGCACACGGAGGAACCAAACTTGAAAATAACGCATTTTCATCGAAAAAAAGGCGGGGCCGCGATACGCTCCGCAAAAGGAATTGGAATCTGTATCCTGTCCGTCTCCCTTGTGGCTGCCTCGGCAGTTACAGCTCCAAAAATTGGGGAAAAAGTGCTTCCCGTGGTGCTGGCGAGCGCAGGGCTTGCCCTCCCGGAAGGCGGCTCCAGCCTCCTGCGGGGGCAGATGGAGGAGATCAAAATGGGCGAGCTGCCGCAAAATGAGCTGCCTGCGTCCGTGACCTCCTCCGAGGCGACACGCACTACGACGCAGGCACAGCAGGCCGATCCAAAAGCGAAGGCGGACGCAGACCTGACAAAGACGCCTGACGATATCCAAAAGCTCATCGATGAGGCGAAGCAGCAGCTTTCCAACGCCTCCCACGACGGAAAGATCATCTCCCGGAAGTACGACAATACCAGCGCGACAACAGTTTACGGGAAGGTGGCCGTCCAAAACAGAACCAGCCAGGCCATGGATATCAAAAAAGTGTTGGCGGAGCCGGTAGATCTTAAAATTACGGATAAGACCAAGCCCAGCATCCTGATCTACCATACGCATACCACGGAGAGCTATCAGATGCTGGATACCGACTGGTTTACCAAGAGCTATCAGACCCGCAGCAACCTCGCAACGCGCAACATGGTGCGTGTGGGCGACGAAATCGTCAAGCAGCTGGAGGCCGCCGGGTTTGCCGTGATCCACGACACCAAAATTTACGATGCCACCTATAACGGGGCCTATTACCGCTCGGAGGACGCGATCAACGCCTATCAGAAAAAATACCCGCAGCTTCAGGTGCTGCTTGATATCCATCGGGATGCGATTCAGACCAACGATACCACGCGGATCAAGCCGGTTGCTACGATCAACGGAAAAAAGGCCGCGCAGATCATGATTATTTCCGGCTGTGAGGGCGGCGGCGTGACGGATTTCCCCGATTGGCGGTACAACCTGCGGTTTGCAACGCAGCTGCAAAAGATTTGTGAGGAGAGCTTTCCGGGGCTGATGCGTCCGCTTTATTTCTGCAACAGGCAGTATAATATGCATAAGTCGCATTGCTCCCTGCTTTTGGAAATGGGAAGCGACTCCAATACATTGGACGAAGCGGCCTATTCCGGCAGGATGCTTGGAAAGGCGCTCGCCCAGCTCCTGGAAAATTACGTTGTAAAAGAATAAGAGGGATGTTAAAATGCCATCCAAAACAGGATTACAAAAAAGCTTACGCGCGTATGCATTGTTTCTGATCATCGGCCTGTGCGTCACAGCGCTCATCTGGGGCGCCGTAAGCGCGCAGCTGAACACAAGGGCCGTCAGCTTTAATGAGGAAGCCGCCCGTGTCCATCTCGTTTTGGGGCAGCCGGACGGCCTTCACCTGCAAACGGGTAACAGCTACTGGCTGATGGAGCAAGAGTATGTGGAATGGGTGAAAGGGCTGCTTCCCTATGCGTCTTCCATTCTTCCCGTTTCGCTGCGCTGCTTTTGGGAGGCGGCGCAATCCGGCGCGGCGCTGGTTTCCGGCGCTTTCTGAAAAAGTGCAAATGAAAGCGGCAGCTCCCTTGGACGGGGCTGCCGCTTTCCGTATCATTCAGAACCTGACCAGGATTCTATGATATCCGGTAAAGTTGAGGGATACGGTATATAAATTGGATTTATTATATCATTTGATTATAGATCATACAAGAGGATCGTTCTATTTTTTTAACGCTCTGCTTGCATTTTTTCTGCCGCCAAAGACTTTTTCTGCAGAAAAACAAAATTTCCTTCCTGAACGGAACACAGGTATTTTTTCCCCTCCTTCATCCTGCCGCTGAGCAGCTCTTCGCTGAGGAGATCCTCAATCTGGGACTGCACCGCGCGCCGCAGGGGCCGTGCGCCATAGACGGGATCAAAGCCTGCATCGGAAATTTTCCGGACGGCCTCCTCATTGAACGAGAGTGTAATGCCCTTTTCCCGGATCCGTTGGGAAACCTTTGCGAGCATCCGGCACGCGATTTCCTGAATTTCCGACTTTGTTAACTGGTGGAAGATGATAATATCGTCTACACGGTTAAGAAACTCCGGGCGGAAGGTCCGCTTCAGCTCTCCCATGACCGCATCGCGGATATGCTTTTCCTCCCCCTGCGCACCGGTATCACTGGAAAATCCCAGGCTGCTGCGCCGGTTGGAGATCAGGGTTGCGCCGATGTTGGAGGTCATGATGATAACGCAGTTTTTGAAGCTCACCTTCCTGCCCTGCGCATCTGTCAGGTGGCCGTCCTCCAGAATCTGCAGCAGCATGTTGAAAACGTCCGGATGCGCCTTTTCTACCTCGTCGAAAAGCAGGACGGAATAGGGCTTGCGGCGCACCTTCTGCGTGAGCTGGCCGCCGTCGTCATAGCCGACGTAGCCGGGCGGGGATCCTACGAGCCTGGAGACCGTATGCTTCTCCATATATTCCGACATATCCAGCCGGATCATCGCATTCTCATCGCTGAACATGGATTGCGCCAGCGCCTTGCTCAGCTCTGTCTTCCCGACGCCCGTGGGGCCGAGGAACAAAAAGGAACCAAGCGGGCGCTCCGGATCGCGCAGGCCGACGCGGGAGCGGCGCATGGCACGCGATACCGCGCGCACCGCCTCCTCCTGCCCGACGATACGCCTGTGGAGCTCTTCCTCCAAATGCAGCAGGCGCTCGCCCTCCTGCGCCGTGAGCTCCTGTGCGGGAATTCCCGTCCACATGGACACAATCCCCGCAATTTCCGCCGCGGTCACCTCGCCTGCCGTGTGGGAGGAGCGCTCCTGCCAGGCGCTCTTATCGCGCGTCAGGTCGAGCCGGAGTTGCTTCTCCTCATCCCGCAGGCTGGCGGCCCGTTCGAATTCCTGTGTGTTCACAGCGGCCTCTTTTTCTGCCTGGAGCGTCTCGAGCCGGTCCTCCAGCGCTTTGAGATCCGGCGGGGCCTTGTACGCATGCATGCGTACATGCGAGGCTGCTTCATCGATCAGGTCGATCGCCTTGTCCGGCAGGAAGCGGTCGGCGATATAGCGGGAGGAAAACTTCACGGCGGCCTGTATCGCCTCGTCCGTAATCCGCACCCGGTGGTGCGCCTCGTATTTATCCCGCAGCCCTTTCAGGATTTCGACCGCCTCATCCTGTGAAGGCTCTTCAACCGTAACCGGCTGGAAGCGGCGTTCGAGCGCCGCGTCCTTTTCGATGTGGCGGCGGTATTCCTCCAGTGTCGTCGCGCCGATAATCTGGATTTCTCCGCGCGCAAGCGTGGGCTTGAGGATATTGGCGGCGTCTACCGCCCCTTCCGCCGCGCCGGCGCCGATGAGGTTGTGCATCTCGTCGATAAAGAGGATCACGTCGCCCGCCTTGCGGACCTCCTCCAGTGCGGATTTGACCCGCTCTTCAAAATCGCCACGGTATTTGGTACCCGCAACCATGGCGGTGAGGTCGAGGGAGACGACGCGTTTATCCCGCAGCATCTCAGCCGCCTCGCCCCGTGCAATCTGCAGGGCGAGGCCCTCTGCCACAGCTGTTTTGCCAACGCCGGGCTCCCCGATTAGGCAGGGGTTGTTTTTGGTGCGTCTGCTTAGAATCTGCATGACGCGCTCGATCTCCGCATGCCTACCGATGACCGGGTCGATCAGGTTTTGCGCGGCGAGGAGGGTGAGATCGCGGCCGTATTGATCAAGAGTGGGGGTATTGCTTTTGGCCTTCTTGGTTGCCGTTTGAGACGCAGGCCCGGAGGGAAGGCTGCCGCCGATCGCGCGGGTCAGGTCGGCCAGCAGGTCCTGCGGAGAAACGCCAAGCTGATTGAGAAAATGGACCGCGAAGCTCCCACCCTCCTGAATGATTGCGATCAATAAATGCTCTGTGCCTACATAATTATGGCCCAGGCCGCGCGCTTCCAGGATCGCCAGCTCGATGATCCGTTTGCAGCGCGGCGTAAAATCCGCCGGTGAAAGGACGGTCGGCGCGCCGATGCCAATGGTCTTGCGCATCAGCTCCTCCACCTGGGCCGCGGTAACGCCGCGTCCGGCCAGGGCGACGCACGCCACGCCGCCTGTATCCCGCAGCAGGCCGATCAGAAGATGCTCGCTCCCAATATAGGTATGGCCCAAATCCTCTGCGGTTTCCACGGCGATATTGAGCGCTGTATTTGCCTTTTCCGTAAAGCCTGTAAACTTATACATATAGCTCCTGCTCTCCCATTCTGGTCAATTCCCCGCAGAATCTGCATTCTCTGATGCCTGGGGAGGACCTTGTTTCGGGCCTTTTTTTCTCTTCTTCAGGTTTTCCGCCCGCAGAGACTCCCGCCCTGTATGCCGCAAGGTCTGCATGGGCTCCTCTGAAAACGGATCGGGTGTCAGATCGTCTGCGATTTCAAAATCGGATAAATACGGTTTTTTTCCGCCGAAGCTCTCCATCTCTGCCGTACCTCCCATCCATTTTTTTGATACTGGATGCAACCAATAGTTTATGCCTTTTCGCTACATCGTATTCAAAAGAAGTTTTCCAGGTCAGTCACACATTTGATCCGCCCACATAATATGGGAGTGTAAGCAAGGAAAGGAGGAAGCTTAGATGAACTGTTTTGGTGGTTGCAATTCCTGGATCATCATCCTGATCCTCATCGTACTGTTCTGCAATGACGGTTTCGGCTGCAACAACTGTGGCTGCAACGATGCGCAGTTCAACAGACGTGGCTGCGGCTGCGGCTGTGGCTGTGACTGAGTCCATCCCTAAGTTAGGGCGGGAAAGATCCCGCCCGTACATACACAAAGGCTGCTGCGGAATAGAATCCGCGGCAGCCTTTGTGCTTTCCTGCTCCAGTGCCGCCCGCGCCAAAAATGAAAAACGCTCCGCAAGCCTTGCACCCTATTTCAGAAAATGCTATAATAATATGGTTTTATTCGCGCTTTCTTTTGTGCGGGAAACCAGATTCTGACCGAAAGGCTTTGGAGTGAAAGATCGTTATCATGAAAAATTACGACGTTGTCATCATCGGCGCAGGTCCGGCCGGCATTTTTACCGCGTTGGAGCTTTATAAGCACGCGCCCGGAACCCTGCGCGTGCTGATCGTGGACGAGGGCATCAATATCGAGCGCAGGCGCTGCCCTGCGCGCAAGCATGGCGTTTGTGTGCGCTGCAATCCCTGCAATATCATGAGCGGCTGGGCCGGTGCAGGCGCGTTTTCAGACGGAAAGCTTTCCCTCTCGGAGGAGGTCGGCGGCAATCTCGTCAATTATCTCCCGATCGACGAGGTGCGTACGCTGATCCGCTATGCAGATTCCATGTATCTCGATTTCGGGGCGCCGAAGGAAGTGTTCGGTCTCAACGATAAAAAATCCGACGAGATCGCATATGAGTGCAGCAAATACAATATCCATCTTGTACGCTGCCCGGTGCGCCATATGGGGACGGAGTATTCCTATGAGGTGCTCAAGGCCATGTATGATCATCTGCTGAAGATCGACGGCTTTACCTTTTTGGAACGTACGCACGCCGATCCCATCATCGATCAAAACGGAACCGTAACCGGCGCCCGTCTGATGGACAAGGACGGCAATACAGAAGACGTTTCCGCCCACTATGTTGTTGCGGCCCCGGGGCGTGGCGGCGCGGAGTGGCTGGCAGGCATTGCGCACGAGCACGATATCTCCACGCGCAACAACGAGGTAGATATCGGCGTGCGTGTTGAAGTGCCGAATTCCGTGATGGACAACCTGACAAAACACCTGTATGAGGCGAAAATGGTCTATTATTCCGACACGTTTGAAAACAAAGTGCGTACCTTCTGCATGAATCCCGGCGGGATCGTCAGCGAGGAGCACTATAACGCGGGCTTCAACAATACCTTCGATCAGAGCATCGCGGTCGTCAACGGGCACAGCTATGCAGACGAGGCCTCCCACACGGAGAATACGAATTTTGCCATGCTCGTCTCCACCTCCTTCACGGAGCCGTTCAACCAGCCCATTGAATACGGGCGGTATATCGCGCAGCTGGGCAATATGCTTACCGGGGGCGGAATTATGGTGCAGCGCCTCGGCGATCTGCTGATGGGCCGCCGCACGGACGAATCCCGCCTGCGCAAATCGACGACCCGTGCGACACTGACAACCGCCGTTCCGGGCGACCTTTCGTTTGTATTGCCGCACCGCCATCTGACGAGCATCATCGAGGCGCTGCGCGCATTTGACAAAGTCGCGCCTGGCCTTTATTCCAAAAACACGCTTCTCTATGGCGTAGAGGTTAAATTCTATTCCTCCAAGCTTGCCGTGGATCAGAATTTCGAGACAACGGTCGAGAATTTCTATGCGATTGGCGACGGCGCGGGCATCACACGGGGCCTGATGCAGGCGAGTGTGACGGGCATCGTCGTGGCAAGGGATATTGCGAAGAAACTGGGGATGTAAATCCGACGGCCTTGGTGCGATAAGAGGGAGCGATATTTCGCGTGCAGATCAATCCGCAATTGATCTGCTCCGCCACGCGTTTCAACCGCAATCACAAAGAAGTCCGGGTATTATCAGTATACCCGGACTTCTTTACTTAAGATGTCAATCTTTTTATGCTGTAGTAATCATACGCTAGAAAGGGTACCGCACCCATTGTTTGTGAGAGCAAGAAGGCAACGAAGCACCGGCACACCTTTCCTCGTTTTTTGCTGAAATCGGTGCATGGGAAGTAACGTCAGCTTGCATTGCGCGCCGGAATCTCGTATACTGTAGAGACAAACCCCAATTGAGGAGGAATCGTCCATGTCCGCTCCGCTTGCCGATCGCCTGCGCCCGCAGTCTCTTGATGAGATCGTCGGCCAGGGGCATCTTCTGGGTGAGGGGAAGCCCCTGCGTAATATCATCCTCTCCGGTGAGCTGCCCAATCTTGTTTTCTACGGCCCCTCCGGTGTGGGAAAGACGACGCTTGCAGGCATCATCGCCCGGACGACAAACCGCCGCCTGCACCGGCTCAACGGCACAACTGCCTCCACAGCAGACATTCGGGATGTCGTTGCGGAGTTGGATACCTTTGCCGCGCCCAATGGAATCCTTTTGTATCTGGATGAAATCCAGTACTTCAATAAAAAACAACAGCAATCCTTGCTGGAATATATTGAAAACGGTAAAATCACCCTGATCGCCTCCACCACGGAGAACCCGTATTTCTATATCTATAATGCGATTCTCAGCCGATCTACGGTCTTTGAATTCAAAGCTGTCAAGCCGGAGGAGACCGAGCGGGCTGTATCCAGGGCCTTCACCTTTCTGGAGGAGGAGCGCGGCGAGAAAATCGCGCCGGAGGAGGGCGTTGTCCCCTATATCTCGCAGGCCTGCGGGGGCGATGTGCGCAAGTCTATCAATGCGGTGGAGCTCTGTGTGCTGGCTTCCCCAATGCCTGCGCCAGGCGAGCCCCGTGTGATTACGCTTGCGCACGCAAAGGAGCTGTCCCAGCGGAGCGCGCTCCGTTACGACCGTGCGGGGGACGAGCATTATGATATCCTCTCTGCCTTTCAAAAATCCATGCGCGGCTCCGACCCGGATGCGGCGCTGCACTATCTGGCGCGCCTTCTTGAGGCAGGCGACCTGCCCAGCGCCACCCGCAGGTTGATGGTGTGCGCCTGTGAGGATGTGGGCCTCGCCTATCCAATGATTATCCCAATTGTTAAGGCGGCAGTGGATGCCGCCCTGCAGGTCGGTCTGCCCGAAGCGCGTATTCCCCTTGCAGATGCGGTAGTGCTCGTGGCAACGGCGCCGAAATCCAACAGCGCCTATGACGGCATTAACCGCGCTATGGATGACGTACGGCGCGGCAGGAGCGGGCCGATCCCCCGTACGCTGCAAAACGTCCATTACGACGGCGCGGACAATCCGAAGAAAGGGCAGTTCTATGAATATCCGCATGAATATCCAAATCACTGGATCCCACAGCAATATTTGCCTGATGCACTGAAAAATGTGCGCTATTACGAATACGGGGAAAATAAGACGGAGCAGGCCGCAAAGGCGTACTGGGATAAGATCAAGCACGGGAGGAATTAGGCAAGGGGAGGGCGATTATGGAGAAGGGTGAGAGCCTGAGAATGCTCAATCGGGGCGTGCTGAAAGGAATTGCCGCCGCTGCAATGCTGATTGACCATATCGGCTGGCGGTTTTTCCCGTTTTCAAGCCCTACAGCACAACTCTTCCACGTCATCGGCCGGGTCACGCTGCCGGTCATGTGTTTCTTTCTTGCGGAAGGATATGCCCATACGCACAGCAAAAAGAAGTACGTGCTGCGGCTCTTCCTTTTTGCCCTGCTCTCCCAGGTACCTTATGCGCTGTTCAAGGGAAATTCCTGGGATGCACTGGATCTGAATGTGATTTTTACGCTGCTGTTTTGTTTTGTGAGCGTGCTGTCTTATGACAGAATTCAGAACAATATGCTCCGGTGGGCTGCGATTCTGGGATGTATTATGGCTACTTTGTGGTGTGATTGGCCGGTCACCGCTGTGCTGTTTACACTTGTATTCTGGGTGTGCCGGGAGGAGGAAGAAAAGCGAACCGCGGCTTTTTGTACCGTGGCGGCCTTTTATTTTTGCTTTACGCTTTTTGAAGCGTTTTCGGCAGGCATCGGCTTTATTCCGTCCCTGCTCTCCAGCCTGTATACGCTGGGGGTTTTCCTGGCGCTCCCGCTGATCTTGTTTTACAGCGGCCGCAAGGGCCGCTTCCTGGAAGGAAGAACAGGCAGATGGGTTTATTATATTTTTTACCCTGCTCACCTGCTGGCGCTGTCTCTGCTCTAAGAAAAACGGCGATTGAAAAATTTGTATTGACAAACGCGGTATAGGGCGCTATAATAATCTTCGCAAAAGCGCTTCTTTTGCAGACAGGTTCATATGGGGGTGTAGCTCACTTGGTAGAGCGCTTGCTTCGCATGCAAGAGGTAAGGGGTTCGATTCCCCTCATCTCCACCATTCCATCCGCAGTCGAAAAGCACTGCGGATTTTTTTCGCCTTGTGGAGGATACTGAGGGATTCTATGCTTTTGTGGAGGAATATGCGGGGATTTTGGTCCTTTCTTTTCTGAAGAACATGCTGGAGTCGGGCGAGAGGCTGGTCTTTCAAAAGACGATGAGCCGCTGCTCTATAATTGCATGAAGGGAAACGGCGGCGATACGGGCGATGCCCCTTATGGTTGGAAGTATATTGTGTATGTTCCTGCAAATGCGCCCGCGCTTCGGCAGAGTGTGATCGAGGCAGACTCCCACTCGCTCAGCGAGGGCTTTCATATAATAGATCCGTTTGCCGGTAGACAGGGCGTCGTCTATTTGAAAAAAGGGGCAGCATGATATCATCCGCATTAGATAAGCTACAAAAGTTAAAACGCTCCCGGCCGATGAAAGCCGGGAGCGTTACATTGTGCCTTTTTAAAGGCCTATTGCCGCGCAGGCGGTTCCGCATCGTGCGCTTCCGGTGTTTCCGGAAGCTTTGGCGTCGGCTCCAGCAGCGCCGCCGCGGGAATCTCCAGCGCCCGCGCAAGATGAAACAGCGCGTCGAGGGAGGGCGCGAGCTTGATTTCCTCCCCCTCCAGGTCGCGCAGGACGGTTTCGCTCAGCTTGGCGCTGAGGGCGAGGTCGTGCGGGTCGAGATGCTTTTGCTCCCGGTAATAGGCGATATTTTTGCCGAGATTCTGGTATTCCACCCGGTAATCGTCCTCCACCTTCACCTCCTTGCGGAAGCTGCTGCGGTGCAGCACGATGATCAGGCAGGACAGCAATCCGGCAACAATGACCGTCTCCATCCGGTAGCCATAGAAAAACATCGCCAGCGGATAGGTGATACAGAGCGCCACAACGGCCATCACCAGCCGCTTGCTGCAAAGAAAAGCCAGCAGGACGGACCAGAAAGAGATGGCAAGCAGATGGTTGTCCAGCAGCAAAAGGATAGCGATGGTGACGGCTACGCCTTTTCCGCCCTTGAATTTCAGCCAGAAAGGGAAATCATGCCCCAAAGCGACGCCTGCGCCCGCATAGACGACAACCAGCTCATCCGGCTGGCCGGGAAAAATCAGGCCGCAGAGATAACAGGCGACAAAGGTTTTGAGGACATCGGCCAGGAGCGTGATCAGGCCGGCCTTGGGGCCGAGCGTTTGAGTGACGTTGGCGGTGCCTACATTGCCGGTTCCAAAATCGCGGATATCCTGGGAGATTTTATGCCGCGTGATCAGATAAGCGGTTTGGAAACAGCCGAAGAGATAACCGATGGCAATACAAATGATGCGGAACATGCTCCTTCTCCTTTCTGCCTGCGCTTCTGCCATTAGGTCGGGCAGAAGATAAATCAAATTTAGTATAGCAGGATATACGCGGTTATACAAGAAAAAAGACGGATGAATCGACAGGGATACCACAGTGCCCCTGTCCGGCTGAAAATACGGCTATGCCTCAATAGAGTGCGTCGGCAGACTCTATACGTCCGGTCGAAACCGGTTTGGCAAGGCCTTGCAGCGTGAAAAAATTTTGTCATTTTCTACTTGACGGCGCGCGCGGAATATGATATAGTAACATACGCGTTAAGAGTGCACATGCTGGTGTAGCTCAGTTGGTAGAGCAGCTGATTTGTAATCAGCAGGTCGGGGGTTCAAGTCCGTCCACCAGCTCCACCTGCTTTCAGCCGTATGTTTTGGTTTATCAGGATGTACGTTATCAAGTTCATATTTGGGAGAGTTCCCGAGCGGCCAAAGGGAACAGACTGTAAATCTGTCGTCACTGACTTCGGTGGTTCGAATCCACCCTCTCCCACCATCTGATCGGATGACAGTATTTTGAACAGTTTTTTGTGGACTGTTTAAAATACTGTCATTCGTTTTTTATTTCGCATTTATGGCAGAAAAATATTCGGCTTGAAATTGGGCTGGAGTTTTCATATTTAATTTTCGATGAGGTCTGCCCTCGTTATAGAACTCGATGTATTCGGCAACGGATGCTTCGAGTTCTTCCTTTGTACGATACACATTCCGATATACCTGTTCTTTTTTGAAGCCAGAAAAGAAAGCTTCCAATACAGCGTTATCGTGGGGTTGTCCCGGTGTAGAAAATGACTGTTCCACATGATAGCCTTTCAGGATCTGACGAAAAACATAGGATGTATACTGGCAGCCCTGATCGCTGTGAAAAAGCAAACCTTGTGGCTGATTTCTCGATTTGTAAGCTCGCATAAATGCTTTGATGGTTAAATTCGTATCAATTCGATCTGATACACTGTAGGACAACACCCGGCGGGAAAACAGGTCAAGGATTACACAAACATAATAAAACTTGTCTCCAACAGGTACATATGTAATATCGCTGGCCCATACTTTGTTTGCTTCTGCCTGATCAAAATTTCTGGACAGTTTATTACGATAGAATTTTGAGCGTGGATGCATATAAGCCGCATCAGGCTTGGGAACAACCGCAGAAAGCTTCATTTCTTTCATGAGATAGTTAATCCTTCGATACCTAATTTCATATCCCATTTCATGCATTTTGGCGCGGATTGGTCAAGCACCCAATCGCCCTTTGCTGTCTTCAAAAATTTTTTGAATGATGGGACGAAATTCTTCATTTTGCTTATCTACAAGTTTCTGAGTTTTTTGGCTTTTCATGTGGTTGTAAAAGGTTCCTCGTGATAATCCCAGTGCATCGCATAAAGCTCGAAGTGAATACTGCCCATATAATTCCTGTACCGCCTGAATCTTTTTAGAACGAGACGCATTGCAGCCACAGCTTGCTTTCTTTAGAATTTCATTTTCTTCTCGCAGTTTCCGGTTCTCCTCTTCCAGGCAAACGATTCGGTGGCCGGAAATAGTTGTGCCGGTTTTGGGTGCTTTCCTTTCTGTATAAAGCTTTATCCAATTGTATAAAGTGCTTCTTGAAATTTGATATTTTTCACAAATCTCTTGGACTGAATTTCCGCTCTCGTAAAGTGAAACCAAGTTCTTTTTATCTTCCTCTGTGTGTCTTTTGCCCATCTTGTTAATTCCTCCTTTGCTTTGAAGATGGACTTTTAATTATAGCAGATTTGTCTTTGTGATTTGCAAAAAATATTTAAGAAAAAGTTAGCGAATAAAGAAGTTTGTAGAGAGGTGGAAATTTTTACAACGCCAAACTGCAGTGGCTTTACGAACAGAAAATGGCAGATCAGGTATAGAAGTGCCAGCACCAACAAGCTCTGCTTTATATCAACGACGAGGAAAACCTGAACCTTACTCAATTTAGCGATGACTTTATCCGAAGGATCGTTGAACAGGTGACCGTATTCTCCGCCATCCAAATCGGGATACGTTTTGTCGTCGGGTACGAGCAGGATATCTACCGTTAAAGAAATAGATCAGTATGAGTTACTATCTCTAAAATATAAGCAATAGAATGATTGAAAATGAACAGAGCGATACTTGAAATAATCTGTTATAATTTAAAGTAGGGATGGTGTTCACTATGGATAATCTAACTAAAGATCAACGGCATAAGGCAATGTCTGCGGTAAAAAGCAAAGATACATCTATTGAGCTTATATTAAGAAAAGCATTATGGAAAAGGGGGATTCGTTACCGAAAAAACTATAATGTGCTTCCTGGAAAGCCTGATATTGCTATTACTAAATATAAAATCGCTGTTTTTTGCGATAGTGAATTTTGGCATGGGTTTGATTGGGAACATCGAAAATTGGATTTTAAATCTAACCGAAAATATTGGATTGAAAAAATCGAAAAAAATATGGAACGCGATTTGCAGGTCGATAAAAATCTTAGAAGTATGGGTTGGAAAGTGATTAGATTTTGGGGACGCGATATACAGAAAAATCTTGAATACTGTTGTTCGGTAATAGAAGATGAAATTTTATTGGTAAAAATAAGCGCTGCTGAAATTGACATAGATACTGATTAGATGATATAATTAGATTTTAAAGATTACTGGAGGGAGGGGCAAGACAATTAAAGCAATCGATTTATTCTGTGGCTGTGGTGGTATGTCTTTAGGTTTTCAAAATGCCGGTTTTGAAATAGTTGCTGGTTTTGAATGTTGGGATAATGCAATCGCATGTTATAAAAATAATTTTATACATCCTGTTGAAAAAGTAGACCTATCAAATGTCAATCAAAGTGTCCAAGTAATGCAAAAGTATAATTTCGATGTAATAATTGGAGGTCCTCCATGTCAAGATTTTTCTGTAGCGGGTAGACGCCAAGAAGGAGAGCGTGCTAGTCTTACTGTTTGTTATGCGAAAATAATTCAAAAATTATCTCCTGCTTTTTTCGTAATGGAAAATGTAGAGAGAGCTACTAAGAGTATGGCATATCTTCAAGCAAAGCAGATATTTAAAGATTCTGGTTATGGACTGACCGAAAAAGTACTGGACGCAAGTTTTTGTGGTGTTCCACAAAAAAGAAAACGCTTTTTTTGCGTTGGAGCAAAGGGGAAAGAAGATCAATTTCTATCTTCTTTTTTATCAGTTAATCAATCAATATTCCCTTTAACTGTAAGAAAGCATTTTTTAAAACAATGTATTCCTCTGGAAATAGAATATTACTATAGACATCCACGTACATATAGTAGACGTGCAATTTTTTCTGTTGATGAGCCGTCTCCTACAGTTCGTGGAGTAAATCGACCAAAACCAGCGGAGTATAAAAAACATCCTGGAGATCCTTGTAGTCCTACTGATATACGCGCATTGACCTATAAGGAGCGAGCTTTTATTCAAACTTTTCCTTCAAATTTTATTTGGAATGATTCAAACTCGATTATTGAGCAAATGATTGGAAATGCCGTCCCCGTAAATCTTGCTTCTTATGTTGCTACAGCACTACTGGATTTTTGTTCCGGAAAAAACAATAATATGAATATGGAATTTATTGAGTGGTTGCAAAAAGCACATAACTATAAATATCCTGCGGCTAAAGATGCAGTTTCTAGAATCAGAAGATGCAATAATATTGTACCTATTGCTAATTCTACTTTTGAAAACTACATAGCTGTTCTTGAAAAAACGGAAAATTTCCAGAATTTATCAAAAACTATTCGTTCTCAATTATGTCGATCCATTTTTTTGTTTTATGAGTATAAAAATGCTCTCCATCAAAAATGATGAAGAGCATTTTTTAATTCACCTCTGCATCGATTTGGTTATTACAATTTCTAGCTATACATGTATAAATTAATGTGCCGTCATCTTGCAATTGAAGCTCCATTTGGCTTCCACATTTAGGACAAACAGGAGTCGCAAGATATTTTCTTTGGGGCATATAGGGAGGCATTATTAATAAATCCTTATATTCATCAAAAGCAGTTTTAATCGATTGTTCTATCCTTTTTTCATTAGGTAGCGGAGTATATCCGATTAAACTAAAAGCATTATTAACCAAACTTTGTAATTTCAAAATTAAATCGTCTGCTTCTAAGTCTGCTAATGATATACCAATTTGACTGTTGTTAATAGGCTTATCAATTCCACCAAACCCCATATCTAATACTATGTTACTATATTTTTTGTTAGTGGCCCATGCAGCTCCAGTTTCAGCAATACAGACATTGGAATTATAAAAAGACTTGCTGAATAAGAAAATTACATATAGATCATCTCTAAAACAGTCTTTTAAATAATTATATATATCCTGATCATAAGGAACCCCTAACTCGGTCATAGATGTAAAAATTATATTTTCTCTAATATCCATTCCAGAAAGTTCAAAACAGCGAACTAAAAATTTACCGAATATTGCACATTCTGTTTTGTGGCTGATAAATATTTTTTTGGTCGTATTAGAGAGATTGATCGCACGTCCAAATTGAAATAATTCTTCCTGGAAATCTTGTTGCTCTTGCAAAGAGAATTTTTCTTGAATAGCACGTTGCGTCTTTGGTGATTGTGCTTCAAACTTTATCTTTATATTGGCAGCACCCTGTAACTCTCCGTCTTTCTTCTTTTGCTTATTAATTGCCTCTTTTTTTCTAGTTATAAATGAAACTACATCGGTTATTACTCTGATTAACTGAACATATCGCTGATCTGTTTCATCATAACCTCTTCGGTTACTTATAGCCATATCAGACAAATCGTCATCTTCAAAAAGATCAACGTATATTTCACCTATTATATAAGCATCGGCGATTCGGTTAGTTTGCACTTTAGGCAAAATATCGAACTCTCCAATTTTACCTCTTGAAAAAACTGTAATTCGATTGTCCGTTATAGAAACTTCAAACTTTGTTTTACCCTCACTTTCGTAACTGGTCTTTACAAAATTTTTAAAAGAAGGTCTCTCGTGAATTGTTCCTAACCAACCTTTAAAACTAAAATTCACATTCGTTTCAATCCCATTTTTATCTAAAACTGAAATCTGATAGGGCATAATCTGAAACTTTTTTTCAGCACATAAATCATCATATCTCTTTAAATATTTATACTTTTGGGAGATGGAGTTGGATTTTACAAGCTGAATCTTTTGTGAAAATTCATCTCCAAATGTAACTATAGTATCCATATAGTTAAAGAAGTCTAATTCTTTTCGCGATAACTCATGAAAGTCCTCATTGTTTCTTCTAACAAAAATTTTAAAGTCTTCTTCATTTACTTCAAATGTGCGTGTTAGGCGATTAATTATATAGTTTAAACTTCTCGAAATATCCTTTTGGATATTTCGCAAAACGATCATGGTTCCAGAACCTGATGGAGAAAGAAACTCTGGCGAAAAGTTTACTTTGGAATCATCTAACGACTCGGGATCACTATCATGCAAAGTGATTTGATCAAAATCAAGTCGACATGCAGCAACTTCTCCATTACAAATAGAAAAAACATCCACTACTTTTGCCAAAGAAAAAACAGCTAGTTTTCCAATCCCTTTACGACCAAGAACCTTTCTGCCGGATGGAGAAAGGGGGTGTTCCATTCTTCTATTCTGTCCTATATTTAAGAATCGAGAATTAACTTCACTAGGAGTCATTCCAATCCCATTATCTTGTACTGTAATGGTTGCAGGATTTTTAGTATTGATGGTCAACCAAACTTTTTTTGCGTCAGCGTCATATGCATTTTGGACTAATTCGGAAATTATACTAGGAGTGTCTCCATATAGTTGAGCACCAAGAAGGCGTAACACCTTTTTGTCTATATTTATTTTATAAGAATACATGACGCTCCCTCCCTATATAATGATCCATTCTGATTATACGACATTTTTTGATTTTTTTCAATAATACAATTACAATAAATATTCAGAAAGACATTTCTCGTGCTTTTTTGGGAGGTATGAATTCGATGTAAGGAAAGGGGCATCTAAAGTGTCCACCCCTTCCAAATGGAGTAGACACTTTAGATGCCTACTCCATTTTTTTCAGTATTCATGCGGGTTTGCGGGCTTTTTTCTTTTTAAAAAAGGTTAAGGACCCTTTGCTTAACCCCACTTAAGGAAGTTTGATTTTTGCAATCAGCCGAAATGATTGAATTGTAAGTAAAATAATTAAATCAATCGGAGGAATTATCTCAAATCGTTATGTGAAAGAACAAATGGAACTTATACACAGGTTGGAGATGTCGGTATACTTAATCTTATTTCGGTAGATACAAACTATGAAATAGGTTTTGGGGACAAAGACATAGAGATTATTTAAAAGACAATCATAGAATTATCTCTTAACCTCTTGCAAACTCAATTCTTAATCTGCGCGATATTGATGTCAGAGCGAGTAAACAATATGATTTATTGATTCATCAATTTGCATAAGGGCAAGGTATTACAGAGCAACTTAAAGCAGAAAATCAAATGCTTTGGGTGCAGATGATGAACAATATAGCAAATCAGGCAAGAGAAATAATATATAATGATAGCAACGCTTAACAAGGGCACACAGGCCATAGTATAAAGCGTAAAGAGTAAAAATTTTCAGATTTTCCACTCAAACGAAACGCGGTCGCTGGTGGCGTGGACCTGGGACAAAATAATATCCGTTACCTGCCGTCGGTCCTCAAAATCAATCGTGTCCCAGTTCTCCAGATGGGCAGACAGAAGCTCAATTTTTTGCGGGGAGATCGTTTCGGCGTTCAGCGCCGCGATTTCCTTTATCAGCCGTTGGCGGTTGGCGTCCAGTTCCTCAATTTTCACGTTGGCGTAGGACAGCAAAACCGCGTTAGCCTCGGTCAGAGTGTTCAGCAGTTTTTCAATTTCGTCCTCCACTTGGGCAAGCTCCACATTCAAGGCGGTCAGCCTGGGATTGACAGTCGTTGCCTTGGCGGTTAAAGTTTGAAATTCGGAGAGCTTTTTCACCATTTCCCCGTAAACAAATTTCTCAAACTCCGCCGTCCGAAGCGTCCCGCAGCCCTCACAGCTTTTGTTGTCTGCCCGCTTGGAGCACCGAAGATACTGCGTCCCCGCAGGGTTGCCCACACTCATAAGGGCATACCCACAACGCCCACACTTGATTTTCCCGGCTAGCCAGGTATTTCGGGCCTTGCGCCCGCCCTGGAACGTGATATTTGCCAGCAGCTTCTTTCGGCACCGCAGCCAGGTATCGGCGGAGACAATGCCCTCGCTAGGAGCCAGTACAAGGATCTGTCCCCGCAGGTCCTTGTTTTTTCGCTCCTGCACGTCCCGGCCCTGGTAGAGATAGCAACCGTTTGTCCCGGCAAAGTCCGCCGCGTCATTGACCACCACGGCCCCTTGGCCCTTGAAAAACTCGTACAGCTCCAAATCGGCCTGGGCGTAAATCGGGTTGCGGAGGAGCTGGGAGATAAAGCCCCGTTTCAATTCCTTACCGTAAATCAGGATATTGTTTTCAGCGAAGTACCGGGCAATATCCCCAAACGATGTGGACGGCTCGGCATACATCTCGAACATCAGTCGGGCGACATTCGCCGTGGCGGGGTCTGGCACCATCATTTTTGTGCGGATGCCCTGGAGGGTGGTAGGCTCCAGTTTGAAACCGAAAGGAGCCGCGCCGCTCATGTGGAAGCCCCGCTGACACCGGGAGTAGTAAGCGTCGGTCACACGCTTCTGGATCGTTTCGCGTTCCAGTTGAGCAAACACGATACAGATGTTTAACATAGCTCGCCCCATCGGTGTGGAGGTATCAAATTTTTCCGTGGAGGAAACAAACTCCACATTGTATTCCTGGAACAGCTCCATCATGGTTGCGAAGTCCAGAATGGAACGGCTGATACGGTCCAGCTTGTAAACCACCACCCGGCGAATCAGGCCCCGCCTGATGTCTGCCATCAACTCCTGGAAGTGAGGGCGGTCCGTGTTCTTGCCGGAAAATCCTTTGTCCTTATAGTCCTTGAAATTCCCTCCCCTTAACTCGTACTTGCAAAACTCAATTTGACTTTCAATGCTGATACTGTCCTTGCGATCTACGGACCGTCTGGCGTAGATAGCGTCGATACGGTTTTCCATGATAGCTCCTTTCCTGTCGGGAAATGGAGCTGCCAACCTTTACAAGTATATTATACCAAAGACAGCCCCAAGGCACAAGGATGCCGCCCGGTCAGCGCATTTCGGCTCGGCCCGGTGCGTACTTGCGGAACACAGTGTAAAGCCCCGCCTCGATCTCCCGCTTGCGTTTGTCCCGCATCTTGGGGGCGAGAATGGGGGTCAGGTTTTCCACGGTGATGGTCCGGCCCTGGAAAGAGGCCGTTTTCACTTCTTTGTGATAATTGGTTCGGATGTGCGGCATATTTTATCCTCCTGTGTAACACGGGGGTCTTTAAGCGAACAAGTTTCCCTCTTGTCCCGTGGGGGAACGCAGAAAGGCGGCGCAGAAGCGCCGCCCTTCAACCTTGCCCCACTTCTGGACACGGTGACCAGAAGTCCAGCGAGAATAAATCCATTTCGATCCATGATTGCGCCGTATTTGCCACGCGCCCCGGCACAGGGGAGCATCCCAGGCCGCCGGCGGCACCGGCTGTCATAACTCCGCAGGATTGCGAAGTTCCCCCGCAAGTCTATGGGAGGGCGTGAGCAAGTTTCATTATCCCCCGCGCTGTCATCGCGCCCGGCTTGCCAGGGCCGGGTCAAAGGCTGGCGTTGGTCGCTCGGCCCGCTTTTGTCACCTCCTCAAGCGGGCTGTCCTGGCGGCGCGCCTTTTGTCGCTGTTCACGCAGGTTTTGTGCCTGGAATACTGTGTATTCAGTTGTCCTTGATATATAAGCCTCCTTACCTATCAGGCGGGAAAAGAGCCGTTTTTACTCCCTACCTATAAAAATTTTTCAAAATTTCCGCAAGATTTTTTACACCCCGGCGGATACTGCTGCAAACCGCGCTTTCCGCCACGTTTTCAGCGCGGGCAATTTCGGTTTTGCTCTTGCCCAGGATGTAATGGGCATATACCCTCCGGGCCTGGATGGGCGGGAGTTGATCAATGGCGGCATAGAGGATGGAGCGGTTTTCCTCGTCCAGAATGATCTCCTCCGGGCTCAGGGGCGGGAACATCACATCCGGCTCAAAGCCGGGGTCAACGTCCAGGGAGCACTCGCCGCGCTCCCGCTTGCGGCATTTGTAGCTGTCACACTGACGGCCCCCGGTGGAGAGGGTAACGGCGATTTCGTCGGAAACTTCCAGGATGATATTTTCGGTCAGGTGGGGATAATAGCGGTTCAATTTGATGATTGTCATATGTAACCTCCATTTCGATATTGGCGGAAAGGAGCAGATCGAAATGGAGGAGGCGGGGAGCGGCACCCAGGAGTGCCGTCCTCTGCCTCTGGACACGGTGTCTAGAGGCACCGCCGGAATAGAAACACGCCCGCATAGCGCAAGGCTATACGGACGTGAGGGGGCGACGGAATATTACAATTTTCGCAGTTGCGGTCAGGGCTTCCCGTCAGCGGGGGTGGGCTTTTTTTGACAGCAAACTACAAGAAAAGGACATGGCAATACCTCCCGGATACCGCCGTGTCCTTAAAAATGGGCGACTTTAATACACCCTCTGTTTTCCATTTTTTCAAAAGAAAGCGGCGGCTTGAAATTTGATATTTCAAAACCGCCGCAAGGCTACTTGTTCTTTTGTTTAGGCGCACAGATACCAGCCGCCAGAACAACGGTTTTTTTATTTACCGTTGGGCAGATAATATTTTCTATATCAATGGCTTACTCAAAATTGAAAACCTGTTCCCAATCAAAGTAACCTGATTGTTCGGTACTTTTCGGCCAGTCACTACACCACATAGGCACGCCGGGGGCTTCTACCCTGTCAAGACTGGGAGTATAAGGTTTAATATCAAGTATAGGTGTATCATTTTTTGCGTCAATGAAAGTGACTTGAATAATTCCTTGTTCAAAATCTATGTTGATAATTTCTACCGCTGTTAATGCGATAGGATTAGGCCGAAACGGTGATCTTGTAGCAAATACACCCATAACGGGCGGTGCCCCTTTATAGGGCTGTTCTGTTTGCAAAATATTGCGGTCTGTTTGATTGTCGCAATCGCTAAACCACCATATCACGTTAATATGGCTAAATCCATCCAACGCAAGCAGTCCCGGAATGTATTCCGGGGCCAATTTAATAAACACCCCCTTTTCGTCATTTTCTACTTTACCGATGGGCTTCAACTGATAATCTTGCATGGATATTCCTCCTTTTTTCGTTTGCAAGCCCAGTATAATACCTCACACCATGTCAGATACAAGAGGAAAAATGAAATTATCTGAATCTAAATAGAAATTTCATTTAAGCTCTAATGGTATTTGTAGTTCGGTCAAATACTTTTTTGGTTCACTCTCATTCCATGGCCCTCTATGCACGATTTGCCGCATAGGGCAGGACATCCGATATTTACTATTCTTTTGTAACCATTCAGCAAATGCGATATATGCCCCTTTAATATTTGAAAAATTGCCATATACCATTGTGCAAGCCATAATGGGAACAGCCTCCACTACACGGAAACGGAATGACGCTATATTCTCGTATATCTGGCTTACATGAGCGCACAGTTCAATATCAACGTCCTGTTCCCTAAAGTCAGTATCGTGGCAGATGGTGAACGTACTTCCCGATATTTCTATCTTGTGTGTTCTCACAAAGGTGCATAGCTCTTTCCATAAGTCACCCTCAGAATAGTACGTTGGCACAATCCTGCGTAAAGAGAGTACACAATACTCTGGAATTGATTTGATTGAAATGTTGTAATGTAATTCACCGCGATCTCCTTGAATTTCCTTTTTTGCAACTGCTATTTTTAGCAATTTCTCTTGTGCAGTTTCTATTGTCTGTTCAATTTCTATCCGCTTTTTTTCAAGATAACCAAGGAGTGCGTCGTCATCCATTTCAAACGCACAAGAAATTTCTGAAACATTAAATCCGCTGTCACGCAGATACAATATCCTGTTTAAGCGAGGTATCTGCTCCACAGAGTATAATCGATGCCCCGTCCATTGATCCACTTCCGCCGGTTCCAAAAGGTTGGCCTCGTCATAATATCGAAGCATACGGATAGATACTTGTGTCAACTTTGAGAATTCGCCTATTCTAAACATGGTATTCCTCCTTGCCGATTTCCTGCTATCGAGCTTATCATAACCTTGAGATACTATCAAGGCTGTGTTATACTCTGCGGAATAGTGAAATTGATCGGATACTGAACGGCATGGACGAAAAAGAGCTTATTATCATGGAGAGTGCCGTAGAGGGCATCCGCAAAGCCCGTGAAATGGAGGGGACGTAAGGAAAACGTCGCCTCCGTTTTTTCGCGGTGTTTCCCGGGGAGCGCGTTAGCGGCAAGCAGGGCAAGTGTATAACACTTGCCATTTTCGTTCCGCGAAAATGCTTGTTGAGGTGCCCCCAAACCCGCCGGAAGCCTCTGGACACCGTGTCCAGAGGCTTCTGCTGTCTGCGGCCTCGTCGCTGACGCTCCTGGGCCTTATGCGCTTACAGTGCCACCACCTCCGAAAGTTTCTCCAGCAGTTCGGAGAGCGGCCTCCATAAATCCGCATAATCTTTTTGCAGAGATTTAATTTCTTCGGGGTAAACCCCGCCATAGATATTTGCCTGGACAGCGATTTGATTAAGGTTATTTGCACAACGTCGCTGCAAGGAAACGATCTCCTTAACAGGTACAAGGTCAAGATGGAGCACATAGCCGTTGAGGGCCATTTTCCGCATATAGGCCGAAAGGTTACGGATGCCAGCATCCGCCATGCGCTCCCGGATTTTCGCCTGTTCGTCCGGGGACAGCCAGACACAGACGGACGTGCTCCGAATACGTTTTTTCCCAGCGACCAGCGTTGACTGGTTTTCGGACATATAAGACGTTGATTTTCTGCCGCTCATAGATACCTCCTGTAAATTCAGATGTTGACAGTATTTCGGTAAATCGGGCCTGGGGAATGATACTACACCACCCCTCACAGAATCGGGGCCGGAAACCCTTGCGGGGCAAGGAATTGAAATTGCTAATTGTCCACACATCAGCCTTGGAAAGAAAACGATTTGAGAGGAAGCGGTTCGACCCTATCCCCCCGCCCTTTTCCTATCCAGGGAAAGGGCGCGACGGGGGATACATCCAGCAGAGCCTCCGTGGACGAAACGGGGAAAATGGGCAGGGTCACTTCTGGTCACGGTGTCCAGAAGTCACACAAAAACACCGCTCCGATTTTACCGGAAGCGGTGTTTTGCGTAAAGTTGACAGCCCATTAAGTTGTTGTGTTTTTGTATGCTCTTGTTAAGGGAAGATATAATTGATAATTACTAATATCAATTTTGAGGCAGGATAATCCTGCCTCTATTTTATTTCCTATTGAAAAAATTTCGTATAAGATTAATTTTCGTTATTTATACCATTATCATCTGCATTTTGTCAAAACTGCTTGACAAAATGATTATTTAGCGTTATAAAATAATTATAAAAAAATTTATAATAATTTAGTAAGTTTAGTAAATATAGTGTTATAAGGTAGATTTTACTAATAAGTTTATTTTAATATTACTAACATAATGAAAATAACAAAAACAGGGAGAATATTTGTTGGACAAAATTAAATTTCAAAGTAAAAATATAGATACTTCAATGTCCATTAAAGAAATAATGGATTTGAGAACAGTATCGCAATCAGCTCATACAGTATTATTCGCAGTATTTTGACTACGAATATGAGTATGCAGAAGATTATGTGCAGGACTCTTATATTGCAAGTAATTGATAATTCAATATCGTATAATCCTGATTATGCAGATAAAATGACTATTGACAGGATGGTTGAAGAAAGAGCATTACATATTATTTCACAACTTAATAAACAAGAAAAAGAATTATATATCTCCTATTATTGGAAATACAAAAAATTAAAAGATATAGCAATTGATTTAAATGTTACGCATGACACAATACGAAAGCGACACGAAGAATTAAAAAAAGTTATATAAAAAAATAAAATACTTTGAAAAATATTAAAATTTATGTTCACATTTTTTTAAAAATCAACACTATATATATGAGAGGAGCTTTTGCAAAATGTCGACAAAAAATTGAAAGACACTACATCATGCATTATTACTGAAAAGGAGATTATTCAATGAAAAGAAAAACAATTAAAAAATGGTTAATTTGCATGTTGTTTCTTATGGGAATAATAATTACAGAAATTAATGTAATACCAATGCAGAATGTTTTTGCAAAAGATAATAAACAAGACATAGAATATGGGATTGAAATGTCAGGTAATTTAAGTGTTTTTAATTTTGAACAAACAGTATATGCAGTAGATACTTCAATTGCATATACTACCGGTTCATCAGAAACTGGGACTTGGATTCGTGAAAGTAATGGTAAATGGTGGTACAGACATGCAGATGGGTCATATACCAAAAATGCTTGGGAATACATTAACGGAAAATGGTATCACTTTGATAAGTATGGTTGGATGCAAACAGGATGGTTAAGTCTTAATGGTAAATGGTATTATCTAACTGATGATGGCGATATGGTAACAGGCTGGCAGAAAATAAACGGCAAGTGGTATTATTTTAACAATGACGGATCAATGCGAACGGGCTGGATACGCCTTGATGGTAAATGGTATTATCTAACTGATGATGGTGATATGGTAACAGGCTGGCAGAAAATAAACGGTAAGTGGTATTATTTTAACAATGACGGATCAATGCAAACAGGCTGGATACGCCTTGATGGTAAATGGTATTACTTAACAGCTAATGGCGATATGGCAACGGGCTGGCAGAAAATCAGCGACAAGTGGTATTATTTGAACGATGACGGAGCAATGCAGACGGGTTGGTATAACTGGAAAGCAGATACTTATTATTTGAAAAATAACGGAGCAATGGCAGTCGGCTGGACTGAAATTGACAGCTTGTGGTACTATTTTGATAATTCAGGGGCTATGTGCCGCAATCAATGGATAGGAAAGTATTATGTAAACCTTTATGGTGAATGGGTTGAAAACACGGAAATTACTTTTGATAAAGCCGTTGTAAAAATTGACATTGGATATTATGAGGGTGTTCCCGCAAACAGCCAAAAGGCTTCAACCGACGATTCGGAAATTATCAGCCAATTAGTGGCATATCTTTCGGAATTAAAGGTGACAAACAGAAATATTGAGGAAAAGACAGGCGGATCCTGTTACACGGTTACGGTTTATTATATTGACGGAACAAGTAATAAATTTGATATTGTCAAGGATGATAGCGTTTTGTGGCATGAGGGCGTACCTTATGATGTGGATGTTCAGCAAATAGAAGCTGTTTGGGAAAATATATCAAAATATTAAATAGGGAGACGGTTCAATTTTTTGAAACAATATTGAATCTATCTAAATGAGCCTATGCCAAATTAATTTGGCATAGGCTCGAATTGCTCTGCAATGATGATTTTTGAACAGCATACAAATTTGAATTAATTGACTTCCTTTTATCATTGAAAGATGCCGCTCCATCCTTTCCGGAGAGCAGCGCCACCAGTTGTTTTAGATGCGTATTATTCCGCTGTGATCGTCCCGCCGCCGACCACGAGCTCGCCGTCATAAAAAACGGCGGCCTGCCCGGGCGTGATCGCCCGCTGCGGCTCGTCGAATACGGCCCTGACACGGCTCTGCCCCGCCGGGTAGATCGTCGCGGGCTGGGCTGCGTGGCGATAGCGCGTTTTTGCCTGCACACGCATCGGGCCGGTAAGCGTGTCGATCGAGATAAAATTGACGCGCTCCACCGTCATTTCGCGGCGGAATAGCGCTTCATTCGAGCCAAGCGTAACCGTATTGTCCCGTGCGTTTTTTGCAAGGACATACATCGGCTTCCCAAAGGCAACGCCAAGGCCTTTGCGCTGCCCCACTGTATAGTGGATCAGCCCCTGATGCGTGCCGAGCGTATTGCCGTGGGTGTCGATAAACCGTCCCTGCGGGGAATCGGTCCCTGTATCGCGCCGGATAAAGGCCGCGTAATCGCCGTCCGGGATGAAGCAGATATCCTGGCTGTCCGGCTTTTGCGCGTTGACCAGGCCGTGCTGCCGCGCGATCGCGCGCACCTCGTCCTTGCGCAGGCTTCCCAAAGGGAACAACACGTGTGCGAGCTGCTCCTGCGTGAGCTGATAAAGCACATAGGTCTGATCCTTCTTTTCATCCAGCGCTTTTTTGAGCAGCCACCGGCCGGTTCCCGCATCCCGCTCTACACGGGCATAATGCCCGGTTGCCATCGCATCGAAGCCGCGGGCAAGCGCCTCATCCAGCAGCGCCCCGAATTTGATCGTCCGGTTGCAGTCGATGCAGGGGTTTGGCGTGTTCCCCGCGTGGTATTCGCTGATAAAGCGGTCGATTACCTGTGCGCGGAAACGGCCGAAAAAGGGAAATACCTCGTGCGGGAAACCGAGGCATTCCGCCACGCGGCGCGCATCCTCGATATCGGAGGGCGCGCCGCAGGCGCCTTCTTTTTCTTTCGAAGCCTTGGAAAACAGCTGTAGTGTGGCGCCGAGCAGCTCAAAGCCCGCCTCCAAAAGCAGGATTGCGCTCGCGGAGCTGTCTACGCCGCCGCTCATTGCCAGCATGACCTTTTTCGACATCCATTCCATCCTTCCGACCCCGTCAGGACTGCCTGATGAGATACTCGTAAAATTCAATGATCTGCGTGATATTCTCTGTTGTGATATGCTCGTTGTTGCTGTGGATGCTCGCTACCTGTTCATTCGTGCAGACCATTGGAGAAAAGCGGTAAACTTTGTCGCAGATTTCGCAAAACTGGCTGGAATCGCTGCACATGAACATCAGATAGGGCGCGACCAGGGTATCCGGCCAGGTGGCATGCACGGCATTTTTGATCCGTTGCCAGTGCGGCCCATCAGCCGGGGAATTCGACGTGGGCAGGTTGCCCTTAAGCACGTGCGTTTCCAGCTCCTTGCAGCGCGCGGCCTTCCGGACATGCTCCACCACGCCCTCGACCGTTTCGCCTTCCGCCAGGCGGAAGTTTGCCACGGCCGTTACGCGGTCGGGCAGGACATTGGAGGCCTTGCTTCCCTGTGCTTGCGTAAAGGCGATCGTCGTGCGCATGAGCGCGCTTCCGATCGGGACGAACCGGCAGGCGAGCTTGATCAGCGGCATGAAAAAGCCGGTGTTCGCCAAAATGATTCGAATTGGGAAGGGAAGCGTGCGGCCCAGCACGTCGATGAGCTGCTTGACGGGCTCCGTCATCTTCATTTTAAACTGTTTCTTTTCCACCCGCTGTATCACTTTGCTCATCCGGCCGATCAGCGTATGCCTGGGCGGGTAGGCGGCATGGCCGCTCTTCCCGCGCAGGGTAAGCTCCAGGTCAACCTGCCCCTTCTCGCCTACGCCGATGACTGCAAGCGGCGTTTTCAGGCCGGGTAGAAAATCCGTTACGATCGTGCCGCCTTCGTCGAGCACAAAGGCGGGATGGATTTGCCGCGCCTTCAGCGTTTCCACAATCGCGTGTACGGCCTTGCCCTCCACCTCCTCGTCGCAGCCAAAGGAAAAGTAGAGATCATGCGCCGGGACGAAACCCTCGCCGATCAGCTTTTCTGCAGCCTCCAGGATCCCGAATAGGGAGCATTTCGTATCCAGCGTCCCGCGTCCCCAGAGGCTGCCGTCCTTGACAATCCCGGCGAAGGGGTCAACATTCCACCCGTTTTCATCTGCGGGCACAACATCGTAATGCGCCATAAGGATGCCCGGATCCCGGTCCGTTTTTCCGGCCCAGCGGTAGAGCAGGCCACCGTTGATCACCTCACGTGTGCAGGTCTCATGCACGCGGGGGAACATTTTAACCAGCAGGGCGCGGAATTTTTCAAATTCTGCCTCGTCCACCATCGCCGGGTCGCGGCTGGAAACCGTTTTGCAGCGGATGAGCTGCGCGAGCCGCTCGGTAGCCCCGGCTTCATCGAGCTGCGGTTTTTCCATCGGCTCAAATTCCTCCTGCCGGGGGCGGAAAAGCGCCGCGCGCAGGAGAAGCACCAAGATCAGAAGCCCTAAAAGACACAGGGCGGCAATGACAATCCATTTTACCATATACGGAGCGCTTCTTTCCTGTTAGTCTAACCATTTCTTTTGATACATGATGTGGGCGCCGATGAGAGATACCACGACGCCGACTGGGATCAGCACGCCGATCGCCGTATTCCCCGCAAACAGCAGTACGATCAGAACAGCCGAGATCGGCAGGATCGAAATCTTCCAGTGCTTTGCAAAATAGGTCGCGCCCAGCGCGCCGAAGAGCGCGGGAACCACCTGCTGAAAGGCAGGCGCAAAGGGAGAATCCGGCTCCGTAATATAGGGAAGGATCGGGCTGAATGCCACAACGCCCAAAGCGATAATCAGCGTGGTGACGATAGAGGAGGTGGCGATCGAGATCGTGGAGATGACATCCCCCTCCTCGCTGGTTGCGCGCACCTTTGCATTTTCCATGGCGTTGAGCGCGCAGGGGAGCTTCAGGTTGGTAATATTGCCGGTGACAAAGCTCAGATAGGTTCCTCCTGAGCCGAGCATCGGCCCGTAGGTGAGCACCTCGATAATCGCGGAAGGATAAAACAGCATGGCGACGGGCAGCAGCCCCTCGAGCACCTTGGTCGCCTGCGGCCATACGTTAAAATAAATGCAGATTGCCGTGGGAATGCAGAACATCATAAAGAGGGCCGTGACGGTCCAGATCCGCCCGTAAAAGTGAACGGAATCTTCATAGCTGCGGTTCTTCATAGGAATGGTCATCCTTTCGTAGAATCCGGAATGTATCTTTGAAAGAGGAATTGATTCTGCAGCATAGCAAGCGAAAAAACAAATTTTTCGGGTTCGCCGGGAATCCGTGATGTTCGGCTAGCCTCTCCATTCGAGAAACGCAATATCCGGCGGCAGCACATTCGCCAGCAGCATCGCCATACCCATTGCTGCGAACATACTCACCGGCATTGCGAAGGGCTCCAGCCATTTCAGGGTGAATTTTGTGCAGAGCTTCTGCAGAATCAGCATGAAAAGAATGGCAAACAAAAGCGTCGCAACGCTTAAAATCCCCGCGCCGTCTCCGATCACGTCCGGCTGGCCCTTGCCGAGCACGGCGCGCCCAATAAATGCGGCAATCAGGCCGATAAATGCGGCGGCGGCCATGGTATCCGCCCATTTTGGATCCTTTGTGGAAACTTTCCCGATGCTTTTCTGAATTTTTTTGAGCGCAAACGGGATGATGACGAGCGGGAGAATGCTGCCGATTGTCATAACCCAGGCGACGGTCGCAAAAATCTCAGGGTCCGTGACGGGCTGGGAAAGCCCGGTTGTGATCCCGAAGGCGTTGATTGCCGCCTCCGCCGCGGGCACCTCATACTGGATGGCGCCGATCACCGTCAGGCGGATCCAGGGCAGCGCGAGGCCGAGCGCCTTTGAAAGCGTCAGCACTGTGGCGACAACGGCCAGGGCCGGCGCGATGGTGAACAGCGCGCTGGATACGACGGTGTTTTTCAGAGTAGCCGTTGTCATCCCCAGCTGCTTGCCACGCCGCCACGCGCGCACCAGAAAAAAGACGGACTGCACAATGATAAAGCCTACCACGCAAAACCCGAGGACATACAGAAAAGGGCTGCTTTTGAAATCCAAGTTCCATCCCTCCATTTAAAATTGCCGGGCCCGAAAGGCCCGGGCTAAGTTCATAAAACCAGTTTACCATGGAGCGCGATTTTACGTCAATCAGTATTGCACGGGGAAGCAGAAAAACGTTCCCCTTTTATAATAGATATGTTATAATGAAGTTGGCAAATGATCTAAAATCCGCAGGAAGGGATGGTTGAAAATGAGCGAATATAACCGTACCATCATCGCAATTGGCCGGCAATTCGGCAGCGGCGGCCGGGAGATTGGGGAAAAGCTTGCAAAAGAGCTGAGCATTCCGTTCTATGACAAGGAGCTGATTGCCCTCGCGGGGCAGCGCAGCGGCATTGATCAATCGCTGCTGGACGATGTGGATGAAAACGCGACCAACAGCATGCTCTATTCTCTGGTAGCGGGCTCCTACACGCCGCCCAACGGATTTACCGCTTTTCCGGAGGAGTCCATGACCGATAAGCTCTTTGCCACGCAGTGCAACGTAGTGCGCGAGCTGGCGGAGAGGGGCGCCTGCGTGCTTGTGGGGCGCTGCTGCGACTATATCCTGCGGGACAATCCCCATTGTGTGAAAATTTTTATCCACGCTCCGCTGGAAGCGCGGATCAATCGGATTATGCGCCTGTATGAGCTCGACGAAGCAAAGGCGGCCTCTTTGATCAAAAAGACAGATAAACGCCGGGCGGCCTACTATACCTATTATACCGGCTGGAAATGGGGCCTTGCGGAAACCAACCAGCTTTCTCTCGACAGCGCAAGCCTCGGCATCTGCGACAGCGTGCGGCTGATTCGATTGTTTGTCGAGCTGTGCGAGCATCAGGCGGATTAACGGGAAGACGGATTGGAAAAGGAATCCGTTCCCGGTTTGTTTCCCGAATGATTTCCAACAAAAAACAGCCACCCTATTGGGTGGCTGAATTTCTGAATGTCGGCACCGACCTATCTTCCCGGGCGGTCACCCGCCAAGTATTTTCGGCACGAATGAGCTTAACTACCGTGTTCGGGATGGGAACGGGTGGACCCTCATCGTCATAAGCACCGACTCTGGAGCGTTATCTACGCTCCTCAGCGACGAAAGTTATTATAGCACTACTATTTTGAAAATGCAAGTCTTTTTTTACATTTTTTTCGCTTTTTTGTAGGACTCTCAAGCCGGGACGCTTCTTGCCGGAGCGTCCTTTTTCTATTGACTTTACGAATTGCTTCTGTTAGGATAGCAATGTAGTTTTGTATCAATATTTCCGCATTTTGGAGGGGAAAATATGAATTCATCCAAGCTCGGCCCACGTATCTGGGCCTCTTTAATCGTTTTCGGCCTGTTTGGCCAGCTGGCGTGGACGGTTGAAAACATGTATTTCAATGTTTATGTATACAATACAATCACAGGCAACCCCACTGTAATCGCCTCTATGGTGGCGTTCAGTGCGATTACCGCCACCCTGACAACCCTTTTTATGGGAGCGCTTTCCGATAAAGTAGGCAAGCGTAAAATTTTCATCTGCGCAGGCTATATCATCTGGGGATTTACCACCTTTGCGTTTTCGCTGATTACCGTACATAACACCGGCGTCCTGTTCCCGGCGGCGAACGCCGTCATGCTGGCGGGTGTGTTCGTCGTGATTATGGACTGCGTCATGACCTTCTTTGGCTCCACTGCGAACGACGCCGCTTTCAATGCGTGGATTACGGATGTTACTGTGCCGGAAAACCGCGGCAAGACCGAAACCGTGCTGGCGATTATGCCGCTGCTCGCCATGGTGGTCGTCTTCGGCGCGCTTGCCCCGCTGACCATGCAGGGGAAGTGGACGCTCTTTTTTGCGATCGTCGGCGGGCTTACCTCGATCGCGGGCGTTGGCGGTCTCTTCATTATCAAGGATAAACCCGGGCTGAAAGCCGCCTCCGGCAATTATTTCTCCAATATTATCTACGGCTTCCGTCCCTCCACAGTCAGGGCGAATCAAAATTTATACATCACCTTCTGCGCGCTCGGGATCCTCAGCATGGCGCAGCAGGTGTTTATGCCATATCTGATTATCTATATTGAAAAATATCTGGGATTTGCAAACTACATCCCCGTTATCGCGATCGCGGGAGTGATCGCCATGGCCTCGAGCCTGAGCCTCGGCCGGCTGATGGATAAGATTGGGAAGATCCCCTTCTTGATTCCCACGGGTGCTCTGCTGCTGGCGGGCTTCATCGCCGTTTACCTGATCGGCAACAAGGGCGGCCAGGTGGTTTTCGGGATCGTCGGCGGCATCATGCTCGGCGCGGCGCTTTTGCTCACCTCTGCGGTCAGCGGCCTGATCCGCGATTTTACACCGGAGGACAAGGCCGGGCAGTTCCAGGGCGTTCGGATGTTTTTCATGGTGCTGCTCCCGATGGTGACAGGCCCGTATATCGGCTCCGGCGTCATCAAGAATACGGGTATGACCTATGAGGAGCTCGGCCAGGTCAAACCCGTCCCCACACCGGAAATCTTCCTTGCAAGCGCCGTGGTGGCGGTTTTTGCCCTGATCCCATTCTTTTTCCTGATTCGTTCAGTCAAAAAGAAGAAATAGTCAGCCGGCAGACCGTGTGATCCCTGATGTAATCATGTTAAGGCTGTGCAGCGATTGCACAGCCTTTCCTGTTTGTATGAATAATAATCAGCTCCTGCAAAGGCGGATGATCGGGGGAATATTCATGCCTCCTGTGCGCATCATACCATCACAGGCAGGTCACCTCCGCGAGATCCTCCGTGCGGATCAGCTTTGTGGTATCAATCCCCTTTTTGTTTGTAATACGCACCTTGAGCCAGTCTTCATCCACCGCAAGTACCAGGCATTCCTCCGGCAGCTGCGTCCCGCTCGTAAGTCGGATACGGCATTTGCTTCCCTCCAACTGCTTTAAAAGCTCCGACATAGCGTCACTCCCTTCCTTTCCGCGTTCCATTCTTCTGATCCTTTTTTCAAGCTGTCTTACTTTGCCGGGCAGGCCCAGCATGCATGCGGCAATGCAGAATGCCGCGACCCCGAAGACGGAAAAGGCCTCCATTATCATTTCTCCTTTTCTTTCAGGCTGTGCGGCCCCCGCAGGGCGGCAACCAGCTCCCGCCCGGTGCGGACCTTCTGCGGAAAGATCACGCCGCCGCGGGCCAGATCCTCATATTCGTGGAAATCCGAGCCGGAGGTTTCCAGCAGGCCGAATTTTTGCGCCCATGCTTTGGCGATCTCATTGCGTGAATCGTGGCGCGGGTTGCCGTTATAGGTTTCGATTCCGTCGAGATGCTTTGGGTCGACAATATTCAGGCCGTTGCGGAAGGGGTGCGCCTGCACAAAGAGAATTCCCTCCTTTTGCGCGAGCCTGTGGAAAGACGCGGGGTTCATATCCATGATCCTCCGGTGACGGTAGAGAAATTCCTCCGTCAGGCCGAAGAGCAGATAGTCGTTATCGCTGCCGTGAAAACGCAGCTCTGCGCCGAGCAGAACGACGAAATGCTCATTCTCATATTCCCTGCACCGGCGGTAGCCCTTGAGGAAGTGATCCGTTTTCCGTTTCCAGGAGGCATGCCTCATGAGCGAAAAAGTGCTGTCGTTGATGTGGTCTGTTACCACGACGCCTGCGTACCCTTCCTTTTGATATAGCGGCATCGCCTTTTCCACAGGCACGCGTGCGCAGGTGCTGACCCCAGCTGTATGCAGATGCATCTCAAACAGAAAACCCTGTTCCGGTTGTATCATTGTGCATGCCATCTCCTATCTTCATTGGGCCGTTTCAGAGGCATTCCGCTTGCCGAGCGGATACCGGCTGATGTGATATAAATAGAGGAGCGCCGCCAACGCGCCGAGCAGGACGGCTGCCAGCAGGAAGCAGCCCCAGAAGCGCATCTGTGTCAGGAGCAGCCAACGGGGCGCGCGGCCCATGAGCTTCCCTACGAACAGAGCGCAGACGATCGGCAGATAGAGCAGCAGGGTTACACCGCTGCCTGCCAGAGCCCCAACCCCGGCAAAGGAGAGGGCGGCCTTAGCGGGCACGATCCTTTTCCCGACCGGAAGCGCCTTCCCTTCAAATGCCTGCAGCGCCTCCTGCAGGAGCTGTTGCTCCTGCGCCATCGTGGAAAAGGCACCGAGGATTGCGCAGTGCCCCTTTGCAGTCGTCCATTCGCAGTCGAAGGCATTGGACTGTGCGAAAGGGATGGGGCCCGCCGCATCATCCATCAGTGAAGCCGTTCCGCCGATTAGATGCAGCATCGCTGCAGGGTTCTCCCGCTCAAGATCAAGCGACCAGGCGAAGGAGACGTATTCGCCGCGCAGACCCCTGCGGCGGCGGTAGTGCGGGAAAACGCCCGTAAAGCCGGCCTCCCGGAGAAAAGCGTCGAGGAATTGCAGGCAGGCTTCCGTCCCCTCTGATTCCCGGCGCGGTGGGAAAGCCTCATTTGCCCGCAGGAAAGCGTCAAACAGGCGGTGATAGAAGCTGTGAAGCTCCCGGCAGGCGGGGTTTTCAAGAATTTGAAACAGCTCCGTCTGCGCCCTGCGGAGGCGCCTTTCATCTCCGGCCTCATCGGCTTCATGGAACGCTTCGAGTGCAGCCTTCAGCGGCCCGCTGTTTTCAATTTGCGCACAGGCGCGTATTTCACGGATGCGGCTTTCCTCCTCCAGGCCGTCCTCTCCGTAAAGCACCGCGAGTGTGTCCGCGTATTCGGGAGGCGCATTCATCAAGGCGAACCAGGCGCCATCCAGAAGCGATTGCTCCTGAGGCGTCAGGCCGCTTTCATCCAGCGCGTAGGCCTTTGTCAGCAGCTGCAGGGAAAATAGGGCGGTCTGCTCGCGCAGGAGGGCGGCCGCAGGGATGCCGGCATGCTCCGTATAGCGCAAAAGCTGCTCTGTGGTTTCAATATGTAGGCAGGTGAAGGCCAGATTTTGCTCCCGTGCCGCATCTGAGCCGAACAGAGAATAGGAGAGGAATACGGTATACCGTTCCCCTTCCTTCCCACAGCTGAAGCGGTGCAGCATCAATGCGCCCTGCGGCAGGGCTTCCCCCTCACAGAAGGCGCAGCTGGTGAGCAGAATCGTAATTTTGCCCCATGCGTAAATTTCCGCGTAAAGCCGGAAACCGCCGTCCACAGGCTCGACCACGGCGGGCATCTCCGGTTTTCCCGTATCAGAAAGAAAGTCAAGCAGGGTTCTCATCTGTACCGGCCTCCTTTGTTTGCTGGTTTTCCAGAAGCCTTGCAAATGCTTCCTCAAAGGCGCGGTCTTGCTCCGGTGTGCGTTTGGCAGGCCCCTTCAGCCGCCCCCCTGCGCGCCGGATTTTTTTGGCGGTGTGCCGCGCAAGCAAAAGCCCGTCGATATTTTCGGCCGTATAGCATTTTCCATCCGGATGGATCGGGAGTGCGCCGCGTGCAAGGCACATGGCGGCCAGGCCGTAATCCTGCGTAACGACCGCATCTCCCGGGCGAAGAAGGTTGATTAGCGCAAAATCGGCGCGATCGGCGCCTTTGGATACGGTCACGGTCTGCGCACCCGTGCGGGAAAACTCGTGCGCCGTGTCGCATAGCAACAATACCGGGATGTCGAAGCGCCGCGCGACCCGGATAGCGTTATCCACCACCGGGCAGCCATCGGCATCGATCAAAACACGCAAAGAAAAGCCGCCTTTCTAGAATATAATGAAAACGTCAGGGAAGAAAAATCTGGGGCTGTTTTTACTATAACCGATTCTAACACCTGATTCAATCGGGAAAAGGATAAAATACGGCCGGGCGCGGAATCCTATTTTGTAAGAAAAGCCCTGCAGAGAAGGGAGAGAATCTGTTTGCATCCGTCTTACAAGCTTGCCGCTGTCTGGAGGGCCCGCTTGGGTATCCTTTTTATCCTCCTATTGATCCCTCTGCGGCTGCTGATGGCCATTTACCCGGCCGCGGGGGTGCTCGGCATAACCGTGCTGGCAGGCGTCTGCCTGATGGTTTGGACTTTGATCCCCCGCTATTGCGGGAGGATTTTTTATCGATTGGATGAAAGGGAAATTTCGATCAGCAGCGGCTTGTTTTTTTCGCGGATGACCCGCCTGCCCCGGCCGGAGGCCCTCTATACCTGCGTTTACCGCACGCCGTTTTATCTGCTGACCGGGCTGTATGGGGTTGTGCTCTGGGGCGCGGGCGTGCATGCGCTGCTTCCGGGGCTGACGCAGGAACAGGCGCAAGCGGTTTTGACGCACCTTTCGCAATCAGAGAAGGAGGGCGATATTCGATGAAACGGACGCATCCGGCCTATTTACTGACGCAGCTTCCGCGCTTTTTCTGGCTGCTGATTCTCCCTCTTGCGCGCAGGCTGGCAGAATGGAAGGATGGCGGCCCGATGGGGAAACTGCCGCTGCTGATCGCCGTCCTTCTGATTTTTGCAGCGGCCTTTGTGCGCTGGCAAACGCGGAGGTGGATGATCCGGGAAGACTCTCTCTTGCTGTCGAATGGGCTATTTCTGCGCAGGCAGTTTCGCGTTCCATTTTCCCTGATTGCGGCGGTGCGCGAGAGCCGGGGCCCGCTGCTGTGCCTGTTCGGCGCGCGGCGCCTCCAGATCGAAACCGCGGCGGGAAAACCAAACGCGCAGAGCCTGACGCTTTTATTGGGGCAAAAAGACGCAGAAATTCTTCTGAGAGCTTATACGGGGGAAGTGATTCGGCCGGTTTTTCGCATGAAGGCACGGGATACGCTCCTGGCGGCGCTGAGTACCTCCAATTTTGCCCTTGGCCTTTTTGCCGCCGCACCCGTCCTGCGCGGAGCGGGAAATCTATTCGGCACGCTCGTGCAGGAGCGGCTGAGCAATGTGCTGACATCCGCGCAGCGGCTGGCAGCCGCCTATGTGCCGCCCCTCCTGACCGCGATCGCGCTCCTCGCGCTGCTGGGATGGGCGCTGCATGTGCTCAAGCTCCTGGAGCTGTATCATCGCTTTGCGCTGCTTCGCTGCGGTACGGCCCTGGTAACGCAAAGCGGTTTGATTGTAAAAAGACGGCTATTCATACGAAATGCCGGGCTCAGCGCGTTTACCATGCGGCAAACGCCGCCGCTTTTCTTCATCCGGCGGGTTCAGGTAGGCGTACTTTATGCCGGGCGCACCGGCGGGCGCGGGGAAGAAACCCTTTTGATGCCGCTTTTTCCCTCCGGAGGGGCGGAAGGTCTGATCCAGGAGCTCCGGGGGCATTGTGATAAAATTGCCGTACGGATCCCGATCAAAGAAGGATGGAGAGCATACCTGCCCGCGTTCGTCCAGATTTGTGTGCTGGCGGGCGCGGGAGCGTTCGCCGTCTTTTTTACCAAAGCGCCGCTGCGCACGGTTTCCCTGGTAAGCGCTGTTCTTTTCCCCATTCTTCTTTTGTCTTTCTTTCCTGCGCGCAGGCGGGAGCGCCGGGAGGGCGCTTCTTCCGACATTCAGGTCATCCGGACGATAAAAGGCTTTTCGGAATGGACGCTATTCTTCCTGCCGGATGCGCTGCGGGGCGTGCGGATCATCCAATCGCCCGGGCAGGCAAAGAGCTGGGTGTGCACCGTGCGGGCAATCTTTCGGACAACGCGGCGGGAGCGGTTTTCCCTGCACAATCTGCCGCTTGGCGACACGCTCGCCTCATATAAAGACGAACTGGACGGGCACCATGTACAGGATGGTTTCAGCCCCGATGCTTAAAAGCGGATGCTTTTTCCAGAGGTGCAGGCCCGCCACGCAGATCAGCGCGATGGCCTCGGGCGCGCCGAAGGGGGCGGCAGATGGCTGCACCGCTCACGCCATTGGCTGATGAAAATGACCACAAACAGCGCGGTCATGACAAAATCGATGCCCGTGGTGTTTATGGATGTGATTTTTCATGCGTGAAACAGTCCTTCAAAGAAGAAAATCGAGCCTCATTCAGCGGATGTTTCCTGCTGGATTTCCTCTGGGGAATCGATCTGAAGCAGGCGTTCGGCGAGCCCCGCATCCAGGCTCTCCACGTTGCGGAGCTTATTCTGAATCAAGCGGCTGCGATTCTGCGCATCCCCGATCGTACGCCCGGCCTCGTCGATCTTTCTGCGCGCTTTTTCGAGCAGGTCGCTGAATTTGCCGTATTGCGCCTTGGCGGCGGCAAGCAGCTCGCGGACTTCCTTTGCCTTTTCGTTCACGGTGACCGCCTTGAAGCCGATCGAAAGAGAATTGAGCAGCGCCGTGATCGTTGTCGGCCCGGCGATGAGCACGTTATACTGGCTTTGGATTTGTTCGAGCAGGCCGCTGCGGGAGGAGGTGACCTCCGCATAGAGCCCCTCGGTTGCAAGGTACAGGATCGCAAACGGGGTGGTACGCGGCTCGTTGATGTATTTCCGCACAGCCTTTGCCTCGTCGCGTACACGAGCCTCCAGCGCCTTGCGCGCCGCCTCGACCCCGTCCCGGTCGGCCCGCCCGGCTGCATCACACAGCCGCGCATAGTCTTCCATCGGAAATTTGGAGTCGATGGGCAGGAAAGTATCCGCGCCGTTTTCCTCGCTGGAGGGGAGCCGTACGGCGAACTCTACCCGCTCGGCGGAATTCGGCCGCGGCGCCCAGTTGCGCTCATAGCGCTGCGGGATCGTCTCGTCGAGGATGCTCTCAAGCTGAACCTCCGCCCAGGTGCCGCGGGCTTTGACGTTGGTCAGCACACGGTTGAGCGCCGTGACGTTATCCGTCACTCCGGAGGAGAGCTCCTTCATTTCGCCGAGCGATTTGTAGACGTTTTCCAGCTGGTCGGACACGGTTTTAAACGAGCTGTCGAGCCTGGTGGAGAGCGTGGAGGTCAGCTTTTCGTCGACGGTTATCCGCATCTGGTCGAGCTTTTTCTCATTGCTCTCCTGCATCCGGGTGATCGCGCTTTCGAGCAGGCGGCTCTGCTTTTCGTTTTGCTCCGTATTCTGCGTACGGATTTGGTCGAGGGAGAGGCGCAGAGTCTCCGTCAGCTGCTTCTGGTGCTCATAGTTTGCCTTTGTCATCTCGCCGAGCTGCCCAGCCATCTCTCTCAGGCTCTTCCCGGTTTCCTCCCGCAGTGCCTGCTGATACTGCAGCGTATCGCGCCGGCTGCGGCCGAATTCATCCGCCGTCTGGCGCGCAAGCTGCTCGAGCTGTTTCCCAAAGGCGGCGAGCAGCGCCGCGTTCTCCCGCCCGGAGGCCTGCTGCTGGGCGGAAAGCGTCTCTACCTGCCTGCGCAGGACGTCCTGTGTTTGCTTCTCCCGCCCGCCGCGCAGAAGTAAAAGAATCAAAATCGCGGCGCTGACGATCAGCCCTGCCGCTGCAAAAAACAATTCCATATGGGATTCCTCCGCTTGTTACAAATTCTTATCTATTATAGCAGAAAGCGGCGCGCTTTGGAATGCACATCCGCCCAAAGTTGAAACGGTGTTCGGAAGCCCTCCTGCCCCTGTGTGAAAGGAAAAAGGTCGGGAATCTTTTGAAACAGAAAAACAGATGGATTTTTAAATACGGCTTGCATAATTTCTGGTTATTTGTTATAATGAACGAAAGGTAATTTTTGGTCGTCAATTTCTGCATGATTCTGATTGGAGGAGTACACAGGGCCGGAGCTTGCCGGCCTTTCAAAAATTTAATACAGAGAGGACAGTTACGATGAGAGTTCTAGAGAGAGAGTATCTGCCGAGAAGCGCATCGCCGGAAGAGGCAGGCGTTTCTTCCGTTGCTGTGGCAGCGTTTATGGAAGATATGAAGAAGAGCGGCATCGAAAACCACTCGTTCCTGATACTTCGCCATGGCAAGGTTGCGGCGGAGTGTTTTTTTGCCCCTTTTACAAGGGATACGCCGCACGTGATGTATTCCGTCAGCAAGAGTTTCACGTCTACGGCAATCGGCTTCGCCGTGGATGAGGGGTTATTGTCGCTCGATGCAAAGGTAATCGATTTTTTCCCGGAATACCGCCCTGCTAAGCCGGACGCGAAGCTGGAGCAGATGACCGTGCGCCATCTGCTGACGATGACGAGCGGGAAAAACCCGTCCCTGCTGCTGGATAAGACGAAAGACCGCTGGATTAAGGATTTCTTCGATTCCCCCTGGATTTCCGAGCCGGGGGAGATGTTTCTCTATGTCAGTGAAAATATCTATATGCTCTGTGCGATTCTCGTACGCGTCACGGGCATTTCAGTGACAGAATTTTTAACGCCCCGCCTGTATGAGCCGCTGGGAATTCCCGTCCCCTATTGGGAGACGGATCACCACGGCGTGGAGGTCGGCGGCTGGGGGCTGATGCTCCCAGTGGAGGATTTTGCGAAATTCACGCTTTGCTACGCGCAAAACGGCGTCTATCAGGGCAAACAGGTGATCCCCGCCTGGTGGGTGCGGGAAGCGACCTCGATCCATTCCGACAACTCCGCTAACCGCGATCTCGACGCCAGCGCGGGCTATGGCTATTGCTTCTGGCAGTGCGGCGGCGCCAAAAATACATATCGTTCGGACGGGATGTTTTCCCAGTTCGGGATCGTCTTCAAGGATTACGATGCCCAGCTGGTTATCAACTGTGCCGAGGTCAGCGAGCAGAAAACGCGGGATTGTATCTGGCGGCATTTTCCCGGCGTTTTCCTAAACGGAGGCGAAAAGGCCGCCGTGCCCGCAGTGGATCTAAAGGCGATGTGCGCTGAAGCGGCGTTGCCGATGCAGCAGGCCTCTTTCCATAGTGAGACAGAAAGGCGAATTGAGGGCAAAACGATCCGCATGCGCAAAAAAATCCTGCTTAATCTCATCGGGTTCCCGACGAGCGTGCTCCCCTTTGCCGCTACCTATATGACAAAGGACAGGGCCGGCAACATCGATCGTATCCGCCTGCATTTTGCTGAAAACGAGTGCACGATGGCCTGGACGGAGGGCGATGAGGAGAATACCGTCGTGTGCGGCATGGATGGCCATTACCGGTATGGTCGGATCCGTCTCGGGCAGATCGACTATACGGTGTGCTGTACCGCCGCCTGGAAGGACAGGGAAACGCTGGATATCTGGCTCCGCCCGCTGCAGACCATCGCAGTGCGCAAGCTGAATTTTGTCTTCAAGGGCAATAAGGTGCGTATGACACCGCGCACGACGCCTCCGTTGAAGGACATGGCATATAATATTGCGGAGGGTATTGACGACCTCGTAAAGAACCCGATGCTCAGCAACCTGCTCAAGAAGGCGATGCACCGGGCCTGGCGGATCGTCGAGCCGGTGCATAAGGGCAGACTGATTTAAAACTGCGCTTGAAACTTTGCTCCTTCAGGTCGGGTGGAGCATAGAAAAGGAATTCCTTTTTGCGTTCTTACAAGAAAAGAAGAGAAGGCAAACCGGTCGCTTTCTGATCCTGCCGGTTCTGGTGGTAGATGTTTTTCATACATTTCAACTTCGGCTTTCTCCGGGATGGCGAAGATGATGCGGCGATATTTTGCGGAGGTGCTTTGATTGACGGGTTACCGGATTTTGATGGCGGTATCGATTTTGCTGCTGGCGGGTACTGTTCCCTTTTTTCTGAAGGCCGGATGGCCCAAAAAAACGAAGAAATCTCTTTTGCTGAAGATGATCTGCTCTACCCTGTTTATCGTGGTGGGGATGCTTTCTGTCTTGCTGTCGGGGAGCTTTTCCCGTTATGCGGTCTGGATTTTATGCGGCCTTGGGTTTTCCTGGCTGGGAGATTTTTTTCTGCATGTCAGCAGCAGGCTGCATTTCTTCCTGCTCGGCCTGTTCAGCTTCCTGAGCGCGCATCTTTTTTATGTGGTGGCTTTTTGTACCGCGCTGCGGCAAAACTTCCCCGAGGCTGGTTTCTTCAACCTTTACGAGTGCCTGTGCATCGCCGCCATAGTGGGGATCGGCGTGGCCGGAGCGCACCGGCTACAGATCCGTCCCGGTCGGGCCAAGGTCCCCGCTTTCCTTTATATATGCGTCCTGGTTACCATGATGGTCAAGGCGAGTTCGCTCGGCATCCGGTTTCTGGTCGCGGGGACGCCACTCTGCGGTGCGGCGGCGGCTGTGCTGATTGTCGGATCCCTCTGCTTCGTCCTCTCAGACGCAACCCTTGGCATGCTGAATTTCGGGCCGAAAAAGACCTTCCCGCTCAAGTGTTTTAACATCGGCACCTATTACGCAGCGCAGGTTTTGCTGGCGAGCACGATTTTATTCTTTTAACAGCGGAAGCACTGCGTCCATTTTGCCCAAAGGAGAGTCATGTGATTGAATATTCTGCGAATTGTCATGTTTGGTGCGATTACGCTGGAGGTCATCTTTGTCCCGATTTTTTTAAAAGTCGAATGGCCTGACCGGAGCTACCGGTCGCTGATCTGCAAGCAGGTTTGCTCCGCACTGTTTCTGGTGGTGGGCCTGTGCGCCGTCTTCTATGTGAAGAATGATTCCGTTTATGCCTGGCTGGTGCTCAGCGCATTGTTTTGCTCCTTTCTCGGGGATGCGCTATTGCATTATGAGGCGATTGTCAAAAAGGATGCTTTTTTTCTCTACGGAATGGTTGCTTTTGCCTTTGCCCATATCCTCTATCTGGCGGCATACTTCGTTGCGTTCGTCAGGCTGTTCCCCGGCCGGAGCCCGGTAGCGTGGCACGAGATCCTGCTGCTCGCCCTGATCTTGACCGCCGGAGCCCTTTTGATGAAGCCGATGAAGCTGGATGCCGGGAAGCTGAAAATACCGATGGCCCTCTATGCGGCGCTTTTGGCCGCAATGGTGATCCATGCATGTTACCTGGCACTTTCGTGTATGCGCGCAGGGTTCCCGCTGCGCTTCTCGATCCTGTTCCTGCTGGGCGGCGGAGCGCTGCTGTTTGCCATTTCAGACGGTACGCTGGCGCTGCTGCACTTTACCGGGCGGAAGAAATATTCGCTACGCTGTCTGAATATTATCACGTATTACGCAGCCCAGTGCATGCTTGCGGCAACGATCCTCTGCTTTCCTGTCTGATTCACAGTCCAATTGATTTCCGGCTGCAATTTTGCAGCCGGATTCTTTCATTTTTAGAAGAGAAAAGGAGATAGATTCCTCTCATTAATATAGAATTTATATTCTGTTTATAATTTTTGCCAAAAGCTATTGACAACAGGCTTTTTTGAATGCTACAGTTAGTATCTAAAAGTGTATTGCCGTAATAATTGCGGCGAAAATACATCTTTTGAAGGGGGCAAAGTTGTGAAAAAATGCAGGAAACTTTTGGTGGTGCTTCTTAGCACCGCGCTGCTGTTAGGCATAGCGGCGGTCGGTGCCGGAGCTCTCACCGGCGGAAAACATTGGGTCGGTTCCTGGAGCGCCGGGATGACAGATATCTCTGTTTCGCTTCTGGAGGGAAAGGAAAACACGGACGGGCTTTCGATCGCCCCGTTTGTGAAAAACATGACGGCCCGGATCCGCTTGACGCCGACGCTCGGCGGCAAGAAGGTGCGGTTTTGCCTGTCCAATGAAAACGGATCTTCTCCGCTCGTCATCGACGAGGTGAGCATTGCGCGTGCAAAGGGCGATTCCGGCGCTGAGATCGTGGAAGGCAGCAGCATCCCTGTGACCTTTAACGGCAACCGCCAGGTCAGCATTCCGGCTGGCGGTACGGTGTACTGCGACCCAGTGGACATGGAGGTGCGCGCGCTGGAGGATCTCTGCGTCACCTATTATGCGCATGATTTCGGTAAGGTGCGGACGATGGCCCTGTATGGTGCGACGACTTATTTGGCATTTGGCAACCATACGGAGGATCAGAAGCTCACTGGCATCAAGCTGTCGTTCGGCACACTTGTTTCGGTAGTTCCGCTGCTCAGCGGCCTGGATGTCTATGCGGATGCGGATGCTTATTCCATTGTGGTCATCGGGGATTCGACAACGAGCAACGATATCCCGAAGCTGCTTGCCAAACGCATCATTGAGGAAACTGGCGAAAACAAGGTCGGCGTATTGCAGAAATCGATCGTGGGCAATTGCCTGTTAAGCGACGGCGTAGGGCCGACGGGAAGCATCTATGGCAAAGCAATGATTGACCGCTTCCAGAAGGATGCGCTCGATCAGCCGGGCGTTAAATATACGCTGGTCAAAATCGGGCTCAACGACGTCCTTCATCCGCGCTGCCACAGCATGATCGGCCTGGCGCCGGAGGCCTCTGTGGAAGAGCTGGTGGCAGGCTATCAGAGACTGATCGCTATGGCGCATGCGGACGGCGTAAAAATCGTGTTTGCAGAGATGTCCCCCTGGAAGGGATATACCCGTGACCTGCTGAAAACCGGCCAGGCAGATCTGGAATGGACGCCCGAAACGCAGGAGATGTGTGACCGGCTGACACAGTGGATCCGCACGACGGACCAGTCGGATGGGGCCATCAACCTCGACTGCCTGAAGGACCCGGACGATCCCACCAAGATGCCGGACCATTTCACCAGCGACGGGGCGCATCTGCTCACGCCCGCCCAGGAAGCATTTGTGGCCTCTATCGATCTTTCCCTGTTTGGGATCGAGGTGCCGGAGCACCCATCCACCACGGGGGGAACCGTAACGGAGACAGCGGCACAGGAGCAGACCACACAGCCGGCTACGGCAGAGCTTACTGTAACACAGAATGAGACACAGGCGACGGACGGCACTGCGGCCACTGAACAAGCCTCGCAGACGCAGCAGGCGGAGATTGCCGATACAGGAGATTCTCTCGTGGCGGGCGGGGCAATGCTTGCCACAATGGCGGCATGCGGCCTTTTGATCGTGACCCGCAAGAAAAAATAACCAGTATGTTAAGTTAGCAAAACCTGCCGGTTTTCGTAGCGAAAAGCCGGCGGGTTTTATTTTTGTGGAGGGGATTGCTTCCAGCCCAGTATGCGATAAACAGCTCTTCAGGCGCCGTGTTTTCGGGCGGTCAAAAAGCCGCGGCACCATTCATAGCGCCGCGGCCTTAAAATTTGATTGATCCGGAAAAAGCGGTCACAGCCCGAGCATCTGGCGGAACATGCCCTTTTCTTTCTGCGCTTTTTTCGGCTTATAGGGGGGCGGATTCTCCAGCTTTTTCTCTGCATGCTTGCCCGCCGGGGAATTGAGATAGCGGATGACGGCCAGAACCGGCTGAGAGAGCGTCTCGCTCATATATTCCTTTGCGTTTTCTACAAGCTGGGGCTCCGTATACATGGCGCCGAGAATGGTCACCGCAATGAGGCTCTGGGTCTCGTTGGTGCCGTCCTCATAGATATCATCCAAGAGGTTAAACAGCTTTTTCATGCGCTGTTTATCGTTCTGCCGGATCGTCTGCATCGCGGCCGGCGTACCGTACCGGGTAAAAAACTCTTCCGCGAGGAATTCCCCGTATTTTTCAATGTTTGCCTTATACATCTCGCGAAGCTCCGGATACATGGTGGTAAATCGGCTTGCGAGCGTGTTCGGATCATAGGCAAGTGCGCCGCTTTTGGCCGCCGATTTGGAAACGGGCGTCGGCAGCTTTGTCTTTGCAGCGTTGCGCTCCTTTTTTCCGAATTTCTGGCGGATCGTGTCGGAAAATTCGTTCCCGACATAGCGGATGTCTTTATCGTCCACCGTAGAAGGATCAAACAGGGAAAGAGAGGCCTGCTTATAGTCCTCATCCGTCGCCTCAGAGGCATTGATATCTGTGCAGAGGAGAAAAATACGCGCCTCCTTATACTCGATCCGGACTGCGCCCTTGCCCCCCTGGAAGCTAATGCGCAGCTTGTCCGACTGCTCCTCAATAGGAGCCTCATTTTTCCGGACGTCCAGCGGATAAACCGGCTCGAAACCGTTTTCCTCCAGAACCGGTGCAACGCTCTTAAAAATGAGCGCCAATGCCTCTTTTATTTCCATGCAGCTGACTCTCCTCCATTGGAATGCTTTTAATCCCAAAATACTTATTGGCTATTATAGCATAAGAAAAGCGGTTTGTCATCCAATTCTTTTCCGGAGGCCGCCCAATTGCCTTTTTGCCGTTACCGGGTGCCGTTCCGGTTCCGTTTGCCGAGGAAGATCAGCCCCGTTGTGACCCAGCACAGGCCCAGCAGAGTTGCCGCGGTGACCGACGTTCCTGTTCCGCCGGTACTGGGGGAATCAATGGCTGTTGTGTCCGCAGGCGTGGAAGAGGGGGCCTGCGTCGTTCCAGACGGGAGGGAAACGCTGGGCTCCTCAGAGGGCGGCTGTGTTTCTGCAGAGGGTTGTTCCGGCAGAGAAAACCGCCAGATCCCGCTGCGCGTCTGCTCCTGCGTTTCCATCCGAAGCAGATGGTCCATTTTCGGGTTATCTGTTTCCGGGATATAGTGGACTGGCAAGAAAACGGAGAATTGGTGCGTTACGTTCAGCGTAATCTCTGTTAGGTAATCCGGCGCCAGCAGGATGAAACGGTCGCCCTGGCGGAGCGTTGTAACGGCGGTCCCGTCCTCTGACAGGATTTGTACTCCGTTTTCCGGCTGGACGGCAATGCTGCCCTCCGCCCGGGTTAAAGTGACCGTTTCGGAACGGTAATATCCGCCCTGATGCTGGAAAGAAGGATTTTCCGGGCTGATGGAAACGGGATGCTCCTGCGGTATCTGGTCTTCGGCAGCCTGCAAAAGCTCCCTCATATATCGGGCTCGAACGCTGTCCTCAGTTGATTCAAAGGGCAAGCCTGCAATATAAAACCAGAGGGCCTGCTGTGTTACCACACGTGCAAAATCGTCCGATACGCCGTATTTTTTTTGCAGGCCAAGGCCGTCAAGAGGATAGCCGGCATAGAGGATCGCTTCGGCCCCAGCATCCTCATAGGGTTCCTCCCGGCGGAAAGCGGTGTTTTCGGGCGGAGCGGCATTGATGAACATGCTATATGCCTCTTCTCCGCCGACCGTGATGTGGGGGATGGTTCCGGCATCCGGCACGGCTAGCGTCCTGTTTGAGGTGCCGATTACAGTGCCCTGCGCCCGGGCGGGGAATGTAAGAGCCACCGGTAAGAGCATGAGCAGCCCAATTAATTGAAAAAACTTTCCTTTTTTTTTATTTCGCATGATTCTATCACCATTTTCTTTTTATATCGTCATGGAGCATCTGTTTCATTCTTTTGATTAGCATATCCACTGTGGAAAGAAGATATTTTTGTGTCGCGCGCGAAATCATTTGGTAATTTTAAAAATTTTATGAATTTTTATCTGCTATATTGCAATATACAGTACCAAATGATATATTATAGAAGCGCCGAATGAGGCTTTCCATATTATAACGGCGAATATGAAAGAGGTGAACGGATTGAATGTGCAATTCAAAAAGGGTGCGCTGGAGCTATGCGTGCTGACCCTGCTGCGCCAGGGCGAAAAATATGGATATGAGCTTGCGGAGGCGATCAGCGGGAAAATCTCTATCTCTGAGGGGTCGATTTATCCGATCCTGCGCCGCCTGCGCAACGAGGGTTATTTTGAAGTGACGCTCCGGGAATCTCCGGAAGGGCCGCCGCGAAAGTATTACCGCCTGACGCAGAAGGGCATCCAGACGCAGGAGGAACTCTATGCGGAGTGGATGGAATTTTCACAGCAGGTCAATCATTTGATTGGAGGGATCCAATATGACGAAACATGATTTTTTAAACGCACTCTACCGGGCGCTTCTGTATTTGCCGGCCAAAGAGCGGCAGGAGATCATGCAGGATTATGAGGAGCATTTTGCCGCGGGCCTTGGAGAGGGTAAGTCGGAGGAAGAAATCTGCCGTGCCCTGGGAGATCCGGAGGAAATTGCCCAGACCTACCTGCAGCAGAGCAAGGCCGGAGCGGAGGCCTACAGCCAAACGCCCCCGCCGCACCACGTACCGCCGTCGCCCGCAGGAGGGGCTGTGGCCCATCCTTACCCGGCTCCTGCGGATAACGGGAACCGGACACTTTTTACGGTGTTATTGATCCTGGATATTATTTTTATCGCTTTGCCTGGCATTCCGGCCGGGCTTGCCCTTGTAGCGGCGGGCGCGGCAGTATTGATCACGAGCATTGCCGCCGGTATTTTTGCGTCGGCTGCCCTGCTGGCGCTGTTTTTCATATCGCTGGCGGTTGCGCTCGTAAGCGCCGGTGCGCTGGTGATTCTTCTGATCGTGTGGAGCCTGCGCGCGTGTTACCGGCAGCTTCGCTGAGGAAGGGAGGAAGCATTTGTGAAAAAAGCATGTATCGCTCTTACGGTTATTTTTCTACTGTCGTCCCTGCTGGCAGTTTGCTTCGGCGCCGCCATCGGCGCGCGGGAGATCCGCAATATCATAGATGGAAACAGCCGCTTCAACGATTGGTTCGATTCGATTGAGAGCTGGCACGAGCACTGGAAGGATCGCAGAGAAGCACAGTTTCTTGGAGAAACCCGCACGGACTTCTCCATTGATTCCAGCGATCGGGTCAGCCTTTCCTTCGACTTTGCAGATGTGCATGTCCTTCCGTCCCAAGACGGGGCCGCTTATATGCAAGTCCGTTATTATGGAGAAGATCCGGTGGACGATCTTTCCTCCCTCTCCTATGCGGATCGGGAATCGGGAGAGCTTCGTCTGGGGGTTCGCCTTCCGGGCAAGGATCTGTTTACGGAAATTACGGCCGAGATTTATCTCCCTGCGGCAAAGCTTTCTGCTTTCAATGCTCAGGTCAGCGTGGGCCGCCTGACGGTTGAAGAGCTGCAGTTCGGAGAGCTCTCCTCCTGCGTAAATGTCGGGGATACCTGTGTCAAACGCACCTCGGCCGATACGGCAGAGCTCGTGACCAATACGGGAAATCTCGCCTGGGAGGATGGCAGCCGGATAGCAAAATCGCTCTCCATGCATGCCGATGTGGGTGATCTCCGGCTCGTATGGCCCACAGATGCCGGATTTCGGCTGCAGTATGAAATCGGCGCCGGCGACTTTGAGAACCGGTTTGGAGAAGCGGTAACCGAACAATCCGGCTCTCAGCTCGTATCAGCAAAAGGAACGCTCGCCTTTGGAGACGGGAGCCGGGCGGTGGCTCTGTCCGCCGCGACCGGCGACATCACGCTTGATTCCTTTTCGGATCAGGAATAATTGGGAAAATGCTGTTTTAGGATGGATCCCGTCTGTAATGTTAAATTTTTTCGGGTTCTTCGGTTTGGAATAAACCACAGCGGACAAACATATGTTAGTTAATACGCTGGATACGGCCTTTCCGAAAAGCTTGACTTTTCGGAAGGGCTGCGTTATATTGCGCTATATATCATCTACATCAACCGCTGTGGGGAAAGAAGGGTATTCAAATGCCATATGAGTTTTATTTGCCGACAAGATTGTTATATGGAGCGGGTTGCCTCTCCTCGCTCGGCGGCTGTGTGCTGCCCGGGCGGAAGGCGCTGCTCGTGACCTCCTCCGGCCAATCTGCCAGAAAGCACGGTTATCTCGCTTGCGTAGAGGAACAGCTCTCCCGGGCGGGCGCACGTGCCGTCCTCTATGATCGGATCACGCCGAACCCGACGAAGGCGGAGGTTATGGCGGGCGCGGCGCTCTGCCGGGAAGAGGGCTGCGATTTCGTCTTGGGCCTGGGCGGAGGAAGCAGCATTGACGCTGCAAAAGCCATCGCCGTGATGGCGAGGAACCCGGGCGACTACTGGGATTATGTTTCCGGCGGCACAGGAAAGGGAAAGGCTGTGCCCAATGCGCCGCTCCCGATCGTTGCGGTTACGACGACGGCAGGAACTGGCACAGAGGCCGACCCATGGACAGTAACGACCAATGAAGAAACGCAGGAAAAAATCGGATTCGGCTATGATAAGACCTTTCCTGTCCTTTCGATCGTCGATCCGGAGCTGATGGTTTCCGTTCCCCCGCGGCTCACCGCTTACCAGGGCTTCGACGCGCTTTTCCACAGCACAGAGGGGTATCTCAACCGGACGGCGAGCCCGATCAGCGATCTGCTTGCGCTGGAGGCGATCCGCCTGATCGGGAAGAGCCTGCCGCACGCGGTCCGGGATGGGGCGGATTTGAAGGCGCGCGGAGACGTTGCGCTGGCAAACACGCTTTCCGGCATGGTTGAGACTCTTTCCGGCTGCATCTCCGAGCATTCGATTGCCCATGCGATGAGTGCCTTCCACCCAAAGCTTCCACACGGCGCGGCACTGATTGCAGTCAGCAAAGCGTATTATCAGAAGCTGATCCGGCTGGGCGCCGGCAGGGAACGAATGGCCGCGATGGCGCGCGCGCTCGGCAAAACGGACGCGACGAAGCCGGAGGATTTCCTGACCGCTTTGGACGCGCTGCAAAAAGAATGCAGCGTGGACGGGCTGGCGCTTTCTTCCTTTGGCATGTGTCCGGAGGAATTCCCGGCCCTTGCGCGCAACGCAAGGGAGACGATGGGCGGCCTGTTTGAGGTGGACCCGGTTACGGTCAGCGACGGGGACGTGCTTGAGATTCTTTCTGATGCATTTTGTTGAGCCGGACTGTGGCAGGAGAGGAGTTTAAGATGCCTGCAGTTTTGCTGATCCTCCTGTATCGGTTAAAAAGAAAGTTCCCGCAGCACCCAAATGAAAGGAAGAGACGCGCCGGATGCCCGGTGCGTCTCATTTTCTCATGGACGAATTCGCAGAATGTGATATAATACTATACAGTAAGGCTTTTTACATCAGCGCGGCGAGCAGGAGCGTCTCCTCCAGCGTTTCATAGATCTGCTCAAAATCGCTCAGGGGGAGCGGGTTTTCCCCTTTGCCGATTTCAAAGGTGAAGGCCGGGCGGCCGAATTCCGAGAGGAACCAATCCTTAAACCCGCCGTGGCTGGCCAGGCCATCATTTTCCACCAATCGATAGCCGCTGGAGGCGGAAAAGATTTTAGCCATCATTCTGCCCCGCTCCGGCGTATGTTCGCCGTATTCCCAGAAAATTTCCTCTCCCTGGCTGTGAAAGGCCAGCGCGTGGCGGAAGGGCTGGTTCCGGCACAGCCGCACCAGCGCCTGTGTTTCGGGCTCGCTTTCCGGCGCGGGGCCGCCATATTGCCGCGGGGCGGGGCCGGTGATTCCGGATTCCTGTTCTATCTGATGCAACGTTTCCCACCCTGCGTCAAAATTATGGTTAATGTCCACGCCCCGCGCATTGGCGTTCCATCGGCTGAAATCACCGCCGCTGATCTGTGTCGCGAGCGCTTCATAGCTTCCCGCCCCCTGCGCGCCGTGCAGCGCGATCTGGATCCCGTCCGGATTGACGCAGGGCGCGATCACCATTCCGCGCCCGTGCAGCGCGTCCCGGATCGGGATGGCGGAGAAGTCGTTCCCCTCCCATACGGCCATTGCGGTGCGTTCAAAAAAGCGCAGCAGCAAAAGCGGCGTCAGCCATTCCTGGCCGTGGAAGCCTCCGGCATAAAGCACCGGGTTTTCCCGCGGGCCGATGGAAAGCGTGTAAATGGAGCGCCCGGTCAGGCTCCTGCCGCATACGCCGAGCTTGGCGTTTGGGAAGCGGCGTTTCAGCGCGTCCAGCATGGCGCGTGTCGTCTCATAATCGGGCTGAACCGCCCGCACGATTTGATCCAAACATGATTCCTCCCGTCCTTAGGCCTCCGGGAAGGCCCGGAGGCTTCTTCACAATACATATGCCCTGCGGCATGCATTCATGCGCGGCGGGGCGGAAAGGATACCCCCTATGAATCTGACGGAAAAAACCCTTGAAAAGAATACGATCTATACCGGCAGGATTATCAATGTCCGCAACGATACCGCTCTTTTGCCGAACGGGAAAACGGCGGCGCGCGAAGTGGTCGAGCATCCCGGCGGCGTAACGGTCGCCGCCTTGACGCCGGAGCGTGAGCTGCTGTTCGTGCGGCAATACCGCTACCCTTACGGAGAGGAACTGCTTGAGCTGCCCGCGGGGAAGCTGGAGCGCGGTGAGGATCCGTTGGAGAGCGGCAGGCGCGAGCTGCGCGAGGAGACGGGAGCTTCGGCGCAGAGCTTTCGCGATATCGGCAAATTTTACCCGACGCCCGGCTACTGCGGCGAGATTATCCACATGTATTTCGCCTCCGGCCTTTCCTTTGGCGAGCAGGATCTCGATGCGGATGAATTCCTGACCATGCAGCGCATCCCGCTGGAGAAGGCGGTGCGCATGGTGCTCGATAATGAGATCCGCGACGGGAAAACGCAGGCGGCCGTTCTGAAGGTCGATGCGCTGCTGCGGGCCGGAGAGCTTGAAGCGTAACATCAAATTTTGGATAGAGAGGGAGGCGTGCGGGGCGCAAGCGCTTCGCAGAAACGATGGCGATTGAGAAAGTAAGAGCGTTTTTCAAAGAACACGGCATGGAGGAGCAAATCCATGCGTTCGATTCTTCCAGCGCAACGGTTGCTCTGGCGGCCGAGGCCCTGGGTACCGAGCCTGCGCGGATTGCAAAGACATTGTCCTTTGCAAATGGGGATACCTGCATTCTGATTGTGGCCGCGGGAGATGCGAAGATCGACAATCGGAAATTCAAGGATCGCTTCGGCAGGAAAGCGACAATGCTTGCCCCGGATGAAGTGCTGCGGCTGACCGGGCATGCCGTTGGAGGCGTGTGCCCGTTTGCCCTGCCTGAGGGGGCGGCTGAGGTGTATACGGATCTTTCGCTTCAGCGGTTTGATACCGTCTTCCCCGCAGCAGGCAGCTCCAACAGTGCAATAGAGCTCTCCTGCGACGAGTTGTTTGCGCTTTCATCCAGCAAGGGCTGGATCGATGTCTGCAAGGGCTGGCAGGAAGAAACGGCATAAAAGGCGGTGGTGTTATGCAACGGCAGACGCCGCAGCGCAGGGCGATTCTTTCCGCTGTGAGCGCGGCGCAATCCCCCCTGACGGCGGAGCAGGTTTACGCCGCGGTGGGCAGCGCTTTTCCGCGGCTTGCGCTGACCACGGTTTACCGCAGTCTGGACGCCTATGTCGACGCGGGACTTGTGCGGCGCAGCATCTATGATGATGGGATCGCCCGCTATGAGATCGCGGCGGAGCACAGGCACTTTTTAATCTGTACGGTTTGTAAAAAGAGCGTTCCTTTATCCGTGTGCCCCTTTGAGCAGCTCGAGGAGCAGCTGGTGCAGGAGACGGGATTCCAAATTTCCGGCCACAAGATGGAGTTCTTCGGCCTGTGCCCGGAGTGCGCAAAAAAGGCACGGAGAAGGCCGGAATAAAGGCGTTTGTTGTGTATAAGAGGGTTTTGTGCTGTTATGTTGATTGATAAAAGTGTAACAAAAGCCGGAGAGCCCTTGGCTCTTCTCATTTTTCCATAGCAATGCTCTGCCTCCCGGCGTCAGGCCTGTACGCGCAGCAAGCCGGATCAATCATCAAGGAGCGAAGGCGATTATGAAAATGAAAATTGACCGGCTCACCCTTCCCGCCGGAAGGCGGATCCTTGCGATGAGCGATATCCACGGGCAGTTGGGCCATCTGAAGAGCGCGCTTGAAAACGTGCATTTTTCAAAGGATGATATTCTGTTCATCGTAGGCGACCTGATCGAAAAGGGGCCGGACAGCCTCGGCACCCTGCGTTATGTGATGCAGCTGTGCGAAGCATATACAGTATATCCGCTCATCGGCAATGTGGACGCCTATCAGTTGAAAATGATCGACCGATGGAATGTGGCGGAAGCTTATGGCCATATCAAACATATGCAGCGCCGTTGGGGCGGCTGCCTGCTCTCTGAGATGTGTACTGAGATAGGGCTCCGGGTTCGGTCTCCGCTCGATCTGCTGGCTGCCCGCTCTAAAATACAGGCAGGGTTTCAAAAGGAGCTCGATTTCCTGCGCAGCCTTCCAACAGCTGTCGAGACGCAGCGTTTCATTTTTGTGCATGGGGGATTGCCCTCGGACGATCTCTCTTCGCTGGAGGGTACGGATGCACATCCCTATCTGAAAAACGATGCATTCATGGAAAAAGGGCTCCGTTTTTCAAAATATGTGATCGTCGGCCATTGGCCCGTGATGCTGTATAACGGCCGAATCGACTGCGCCAATCCGATCGTCAACCGGGAGCAGAGGATCATCAGCATTGACGGCGGCTGCAGCCTCAAGCGCACCGGGCAGCTCAATCTTTTCATCATCCCGTCAGAAGGATCGGAGGATTTTTCCTTTATCCATTTCGACGGGTTTCCGGTCAGGACCGCGCTGGACCCGCAGGAAGCTTCTGAAAATCCGTTTTGTATTCTGTATACGGATAATGCGGTTCGGCTTTTGGAGCGCGGAGAGGCGTTTTCGCTCGTTGAGCACCGGGGTACGGGCCGGCGGCTGTGGGTGATGAATTCAGATCTCCATGGCAAGGGAAAATTCATGCGCTGTGAAGATTGCACGGATTACTGCCTGCCTGTCTGGCCGGGGGATCAGCTGGCCGTCGTATTGGAGACTTCCAGAGGATATCTGGTGAAAAAGGATGGCGTCTCCGGCTGGTACCGTGGCCGGCTGAACAAAGGATCATTTTGAGAAGCTTTAAAAAGCGAAACGATTTTCAGGCGTGCGTAAAATGAGTTTAACCTCATTTTACAGTGCGCGTTTTTCTATTACGAAGCATCAGCGAGTAACAAAGCAGACCTTTTGGCTGACTGATCCATCAAAGGGTTGCCGCGGCCCTCAAGCCACAAGACGTGAGCGGCTATTTTTTTATCATGCATTTATTAGGAGATCTGTCTGCCCAAGAATGCAGGCCGCCCTGCGGCCTGCTCTACTATCTCCAGAAAGTAGCGATGCACAGAGGTGTCGTCCGTCACCTCAGGGTGAAACGAAATCGCCAGCTGATTGCGGCAGCGCACACCGACGATCTGGCCGCTCACCCGGGCGAGCACCTCTGCGCCGGGTTCCACCGACTCAATATAGGGCGCGCGGATGAAGGGCATCTCCACCCGGCCGACGTGTGCCATCTCCCCCTGCGTATAAAAGCTGCCGAGCTGCCGCCCGTAGGCATTGCGCCGTACGGTAACGGGCAGCGTGCCGAAATAAACCTCCGGATCGTTGGAGAGGCGCCCGGCCAACAGGATCAGACCGGCACAGGTGCCGAATACGGGAAGCCCCGCTTCGATCTCCGCCTTCAGCGGTTCGAATAAGCCCAACTGCCGCAGCAGCTTCCCCATGACCGTGCTCTCCCCGCCGGGCAGAATCAGGCCGTCGGATGGTATTTCCAGATCTTTTGCCTGGCGGATTTCATAAGGGACGGCGCCAAGCCGCTCCAGCATCCGCTCGTGCTCGATAAACGCGCCCTGCACGGCAAGCACGCCGATCCTGGGCCGAAAGAGGTTGAAATCGCCCATTTTATTTTCCCCGCTCCGCCATCAGCAGTTCAATCTCCTGCTCGTTGATGCCGATCATCGCCTCGCCCAGGTTTGCAGAGAGCTGTGCGAGCATCGCCGCATCCTGGTAATTGGTAACGGCCTTGACGATCGCAGCGGCGCGCTTTTCCGGATTGCCGGACTTGAAGATGCCGGAGCCGACAAAGACGCCGTCCGCCCCCAGCTGCATCATCAGAGCTGCGTCCGCAGGCGTAGCCACGCCGCCAGCCGCGAAGTTCACCACCGGCAGCTCGCCGGTCTCCTGCACGGCTCGCACCAGCTCGTAGGGCACGCGCAATTCCTTCGCCGCCTCAAAGAGCTCGTCTTCCCGCATGGTAACCAGCCGGGCGATCTCCTGTTTCATTTTACGCATATGACGCACGGCCTGGACGATATCGCCCGTGCCGGGCTCCCCCTTGGTGCGGATCATGGATGCGCCCTCGCTGATGCGGCGCAGTGCCTCGCCTAAATCCCGCGCGCCGCATACAAATGGGACGCGGAACCGTGTCTTATCGATATGGAACACGTCGTCCGCCGGCGAAAGGACTTCGCTCTCGTCGATGTAATCGATCTCGATGGCCTCCAGAATCTGCGCCTCTGTAAAATGGCCGATCCGACATTTTGCCATAACCGGGATCGACACCGCCTCCTGAATACCGCGGATCATGGCAGGATCGCTCATGCGGGAAACGCCGCCCGCCGCGCGGATATCGGCGGGGATCCGCTCCAGCGCCATCACCGCGCATGCGCCCGCCTCCTGCGCGATCTTCGCCTGCTCCGGCGTGGTAACGTCCATGATGACGCCACCCTTGAGCATCTGCGCAAGCTGTTTATTCAACTGATGCCGTTTCTGATCCATTTTATTGGCTCCTTCCATGCTGAACTTGTAGCCCAGCATAACATGCATCTGACACGATTAAAATATCCAATTATGTGTATTTTAATCAGGTCAGTTTGGAGAGAGCCAACTGAGAGAGCACTACAAGCCGATCTTTGAATGCATGGAAACTTTACGGACGATCAGAGAAGGGAAAGCCGCGCATTGCGTTTCATCATCTGTCTCTCTCCTTGAACCATTGATTTCCGCGCCTGCTATTTACAGCTGTCAGGTTGGGTGTTTGGGCTTTTCTTTCCTCACCGTACCGCCCGCGGGCGCCCTTTCATATCCTTGCGCGCCAGTGAAACCACTGTTTCGATATGATTTGTAAAAGGAAACATATCCACCGGCTGGATCTTCTTCACCCGGTAGCCCCGCTTCGTCAGAAACAGTACGTCCCGCGCGAGCGTCTCCGGGTTGCAGGAGATATACACCACCCGCTCCGGCGCAAGCGTCAGCAGGGAGGAGAGAAAGGCTTCATCGCTCCCGGCGCGCGGCGGATCCATGAAGACCACGTCCGCCTGTTCGCCTGCCGCGGCCATTTCGCGCATCCACTCACCCGCGTCCGCGCAGTAAAAACGGGCGTTTTTAATATGATTGCGCTTTGCGTTCGAAATCGCGTCTCGCACAGCCTCGTGATTTACCTCCACGCCGACTACTTGTTTGGCGCCGCGCTTTGCTGCAATCAGCCCGATTGTTCCCGTGCCGCAATAGGCATCGACTACCGTTTCCCGTCCGGTCAGCGATGCGTATTCCATCGCCTTTTCATAAAGCGCCCGCGTCTGCACGGGATTAACCTGATAAAACGACTGCGCAGAGATGCGGAAAACACAGCCGCACAGCTCGTCCTCGATATAGCCCGGGCCAAAGAGCGTTTTCTCCTGCGTGCCCAGCACCAGGCTCGTCCTCCCGGGGTTGATATTCTGCAGAACGGTCGTGATCTCCGGGTGCTTTTTGAGCAGCGCGCCGACAAAATGATTTTTGGAGGGGAAGACCGGCGATCCCGTCACCAACACCACCATGACCTGTCCGCTTGCAAAGCCGCGGCGAACCAGGACATGGCGCAGGAAGCCGCGCCCCGTATCCGCATTGTACGGCATGAGCTTAAACACAGTGAGCAGCTTCCGAACTGTTACGATGATCGCGTCCGCCGCCTGATCCTCAATCATGCAGCGGTCCACCGGTACGATCCGGTGTGAACTTGACTGATAAACACCGGAGATGACCCGCTTTTTCCGATCCAGCCCAAAGGCCGCCTGCACCTTATTCCGGTAATGAAGCGGGTTTTCCATTCCGATGACTGGCTCCACGCGGCCGAATTTCCCCATCAGACCGATGATTCTGCGCCCCTTCCAGCGCAACTGCTCCTCATAGGTCAGATTCTGCAGCTGACAGCCTCCGCATTTTTTATAAAGCGGGCACGGCGCCTCCGCCTGCCTGTTTTCTTTCAAATCCGGCATAATGTCCCTCCGTCAATTCTGAATCGTGATGTTCCCGGTCGTTAGGATTTGCCCAGCGCGATCACAGGCACGATCCACGCCCTGATATACTCTCTCCGAGCGGATGATCCAAGATTGCCTGCATAATCCCATTCTATCAAATTTTGATACGGTCGAAAAGGCCAACGGCACAGGATTTCCGGCGCAATAAAAAATAGCCGCAAGATGGCTGAACATTGGAACAGCAGGGATCTCTCAGACAAGGCAGTCAGCCATAAGGTTTGCTTTGTTACTCGCTGACGCTACGTGATAAAAAATCAGATGTGATCAGGCGCCGATTCAGTGGATTTGTCGCTTGCAATTATATTTGCCGTAATGCTATAATGAATCAATTTATTTCAATATTTTAAGGAGGCCGGAATATGCTTCTTTTGAATGCGGAAGAGAAGTTCGTCAAGGAGGGACTTACTTTTGATGACGTTCTGCTCATCCCAGCCCATTCGGATGTACTGCCCAATCAGGTGGATGTATCGACCAAACTCACAAAGGCGATTTCTCTGAATACCCCGCTGATGACCGCCGCAATGGACACGGTCACGGAATCCCGCATGGCGATCGCGATTGCGCGCGAGGGGGGCATCGGTGTCATTCACAAGAATATGACGATTGAGCGGCAGGCACAGGAGGTCGACAAGGTCAAGCGCTCCGAAAACGGTGTCATCGTCAATCCGTTCTTCCTCTCTCCTGACCATTATGTCTATGAAGCGCTCGATTTGATGAATAAATATAAAATTTCCGGCGTGCCAATTTGCCGCGGCGGCAAGCTGGTCGGCATCCTGACCAACCGCGACCTGCGGTTTATGACGGATTTCAACGTCCGAATTGAAGATGTGATGACAAAGGACAACCTTGTGACTTCCCACGTTGGGACAACCCTCATGGAGGCCAAACAGATCCTCATGCGGCACAAGATTGAGAAGCTGCCGCTGATCGACGACGACGGCTATCTGCGCGGGCTGATTACGATCAAGGATATCGAAAAGAGCGTGCAGTACCCCAATTCCGCGCGCGACAAAGGCGGCAGGCTCCTGTGCGCGGCGGCGGTCGGCGCGACCGGCGATGTGCTGGAGCGCGCCGGCGCATTGGTGGATGCACAAGTGGATGCATTGGTGCTTGATTCCGCGCACGGGCATAGCGGGAATATCCTTAAGGCGGTCAGCAAGGTCAAGGTGGCTTTCCCGCAGGTTTCCCTCATTGCCGGCAATGTGGCCACGGCGGAGGGCACCCGTGCCCTCATAGACGCCGGCGCGGATGCGGTCAAGGTGGGCATCGGCCCCGGCTCGATCTGTACCACGCGCGTAGTTGCGGGCATCGGTGTGCCGCAGATCACGGCGGTTTACGATTCCGCCTGTGTGGCTGCGAAATATAACATCCCTGTCATCGCGGACGGCGGCATCAAATATTCCGGCGAGATCGTCAAGGCGCTTGCCGCCGGGGCGAACGTCGTCATGATGGGATCTCTGGTCGCGGGCTGCGAGGAGTCGCCCGGAGAGAGCGAGATTTATCAGGGCCGCCAGTTCAAGGTGTACCGCGGCATGGGCAGCATCGGCGCCATGAACCAGGGCAGCAGGGACCGCTATTTTCAGCAGGATAACCGCAAGCTGGTGCCGGAAGGCGTGGAGGGCCGCGTCCCCTATAAGGGGCTTTTATCCGAAACGGTTTTCCAGATGCTTGGGGGCCTGCGCGCCGGTATGGGCTACTGCGGCTGCAAAAATATCAGCGAGCTGCAGAGCAAGGCGCAGTTCGTGCGCATTACGAACGCCGGCCTGATCGAAAGCCATCCGCATGATGTATTCATCACAAAGGAAGCGCCCAACTATTCCGGAAACGTCTGAGAAATGGTTATGCTATGAAGCTGGTTGTAAAAGCAGGAACAAAACAGTATATTTTATCCATAAAACCTGGCACGCCATTGCCTGAGGCTTTGGCACGTCCGGGTTTTCCTGTCGCGCTGCCTTGCGGCGGGAAAGGATCGTGCGGGAAGTGCCGGATCAAAGCATCGGGGCTGTTGTCCCCAATCACCCCGGCAGAACGGCGCTGCCTTTCAGAAAACGAACTGCGGCAGGGAATCCGCCTGCTGTGCCAGACGGCCGCGATGGGAGACGCCTGGGTTGAGCTGCCGGACGGCGGCACGGACATCGTTGTGGCGGGCGTTTCATCCGAACAAGGGGGAGGGCGGTCCAACGCGCAATCCGCCGATACGGCCGCCATCGACATCGGGACGACAACGGTCGCGGCGCGGCTCTATGCGGCTGAAAATCCCGGAACCGGGGCAGCCGTCGCGTCCGCTGGGCGGCGCAATCCGCAGGCCGCGTTTGGCGCGGATATCCTTTCCCGTATGGAGCGGGCGCAGGCGGGGGATGCATTGGCATTGCGGAAGAGCATCGTTTCCTGTATTAACGGGCTGCTTGCGGAGCTGCTGCAAATGGTGCAAGGAAACCCTGGGCAGCTCCGGAATCTGGTGATCACCGGAAACACGGCGATGCTGTATCTTCTCACCGGGAGGGATACCGCCTGCCTTTCCAAAGCGCCATTTTTGCCGGAGCATCTCTTTGGTGAGGAGATAACCGCCGGGGATTTGGGCCTGCATACTGCGCCAGCCTGCCGTGTCTACCTCCCGCGATGCGCCTCCGCCTTTATCGGGGCTGACTGCCTGTGCGCAATGCTGGCATGCGGTATGGCGAGGGCGACGGAGCCCTGTGCGATGCTCGATCTTGGCACGAACGGAGAAATTGCTGTATTTGACGGAGCTTCTTTCTGGTGCGCTTCCACGGCGGCGGGCCCTGCCTTCGAGGGGGCGGGGATTTCGATGGGAATGCCCGCGGTGCCGGGCGCAATCGACCATGTCGAACGCAAGGGCTTCCGCATTGCCTGTACGGCGATTGGCAATGCGCCTGCGCAGGGAATCTGCGGCTCCGGGCTGATAGACGCTGCCGCCGTACTGCGGCAGAGCGGCATTTTAGATACAGACGGCACGGTCCGGCGGGAGGGGCATCCCTTCCGGGCAATGGTCTGCGAAATCGACGGTGCGCCCGCCGTGCGCTTTTCCGGGACAGGCGTGATCCTTACGCAGGCGGATATCCGCGCGCTGCAGGTGGCGAAGGCCGCCGTCGGCGCGGGCCTGCAAACGCTGTTCAGCCGCTCCGGAACAGGGCCGGAACGGCTGAAAAAGCTCTATATTGCCGGCGGATTCGGCCGATTTATCCATTTGGAACATGCGGCGCGGATTGGGCTGTTCCCTTCAATGCTGCTCAAGAAGGCTGTCGCCGTAGGCAATGCGGCGCTTGACGGCGCGGGCCTGCTTGCGATACAGCCTGCGCATCGGGAACAGCTCGCGGCCCTTGCGGGAAAGATGCGCACGGTTTCCCTCGCGGACGATCCCGCATTTGCACAGGCCTATTTGGAGGGCATGGTTTTTCCAGAATAGGGTCATCCGCCGGTCCCCTGCTGTATCGCCGCGCCGAGAATCAAAAATAACGCTTTGGCAAAGCGTATCGCCCCATTGAAGAAACGTTTAAACGGACGATACCGCTCCGTTTCGAGCGAATCGGGAACGCTGAGCGCTCCTGTCACTGTGTACTGCATGGTCACGATGGTAGCCGCATGGTCGGAGTAGCTTGCGCCCGTTTCCGGATTGCGGTGGAAGACATAGTTGTGTGTGACGGCCTCCAAATGGATTCCGCCGCCGTCCCGATACATCACCCGGTCGAGTGAATCCCATTTGCCCCACCAGTTTTCAAAGCCGATGCCGGGGTCTTCCGTTGGATAGATGCCGCCGTTTTCAAGCGTTACCCATGCGTCCGTCAGGCCGCACGGCTCTGCAAGCAGCTCGTAAAGCCGGTCGTATTCCCGGCAGAATCGCGCGTTCAGGTCCCCCATCACAATGACGGCGCGGCCGCTGCTGCGCTCGTTGATCAGGGCGGCGAGCTGGGCGAGGTTGCTGCGGCGGGCGGCAAGGGATTCCGCATCCTCATATCCGTCCGTGTGCGCGTTATAGACGTCGATGTATACACCCGGCGCAAATTCAACAGTGGCAAACAGGATCCCCTTCGGCGTCAGCTCATCGCTTCCGTCGTCAAGCACACCGTGCGCGTCTTTCCAGGGAATTCGCTCCACATTATAGATCGGAAACCGGGAGAAGAAATTCAGTCCGTCTCCGATTGGCGTGATGCCGCTCGTATAGGTTTTATAGGGCAGCTTGACATTTCTGCGCAGGGCATAATCAAAGTTGAAATCCTCCTGCACACCGACAAAATCATAATTGTTGATCAGCTTTCCGATGGCGGCACAGTTTTGATCCGTCGGCTGGCCGCCCAGACGCGTCAGGCCCTGCACGTTATAGGTCATCATGGTAAAGGCGCCACTCTGCGATTCCTCCTGGCTGAGGGCGCGGCCCGGAATGATTGGCAGGGAGGCGAGCAGAGCGGCAATCAGGAAGGCGGACAGGATTCTTTTCATAACAATCTCTCCTTGTATCATCAGATTTGCAGACAGTTTAGAGTGTGTCTGCATAGATCACCTGTTAATATCAACAGGCTCGCATCGGTAAACAAGGGGTTACAGCGCCGCCCGGCAGGCGTAAAGCCACGTTTGCCGCGTTCTCGGCCTTGCAAAAACCTGCCCCTGCGGGCGCCGGAGCGGTCCTTTGGCGTTTTGGGGCAATGCCGGGGCATTTGGCAAGGCAGACGACGATGCCTTCCTTGCCGGAAGGCGAGGAGGATCACGCTGGCAGAGGCCTCGGCATCGTCCTCAAAACCGTTGTTGCCCTGTTCACCGATGCTATTGTATACCATTATAGAAAACGATGCCATACTCTGCAAGCGTTTTATAAAAAAATCGGATCCCCATGGGAAAACCCGTGGGGACAATCTATGAAAGGAATGAATTTCCATCTCCTGAGGCAAAAATCGCTTTTAAAAGCCGTGTAGAAATTACATTTATTTACATTTTGATCATTAATTTAAGCATAATATATAAAAATTTAAAAATATTATCAGATATTGTTGACAATAAATACAATTAAACTTATACTATTTCCATACGGATATGATTTTGTAAATACATTTTCCGTAAATATTCCATTTTGGAGTGATGTGAAGATGAAAAGAAGTAAAGTTGGTCGCAGGGTAACATCAATAGCGCTATCACTATTGATGATACTGTGTGCGATGCCTCTGATGGCATTTGCAGCTATTGAACCCATCATACCAGATAACGATACGACTTTTCCGGTGATTGACCGGAGCGCAGCAGATATCTCTCTTTATAGAAGTATCAAGCCTATATCGGAACAAGAGAGAATTTTTCTCGAGACACGGTTGGGTGATTTTACTTTTAACAAAATTGGAACTACCATCAGACAGGCGAAACCGGATGGCAGCGGTTATTTAAAAAACTACTTGGCAACGAAATTAACGGTTGAGTTCGTCAATAAGGATAAGGTGATTGATACTGCTGGGACCTACACAGAGCCCGTTTTAATTTATGTGACAGCCGATCCTAGCATCTGGATAAAAATTGAGTATACGTTTGAAGTAGGTGAAACAGCTCAAGCAAAAATCATTCAGAATCCGACAATTGAATCCCCTGTAAAATACACAGAGAATATGAAAGTTTCCGCTTTGAAACTTAGCGGCGGCGAGGCGAATGTCCCCG
>URQB01000002.1 GCA_900549825.1 uncultured Oscillospiraceae bacterium
CCCGCCCGTCCGGTTTATGCAAGCAATCAGTCCAAAATCTCAACCATCATGCCGGGCACAGCGCCTGCGGCGTTTGATTCATCGGTATCGATATGCATGGCAAGCGCATATTTTTCACTGACGCGTACGACGACATCGCCGAAAATCAGGGAGCGCTCGTCGGATTCGACCTTGACGGATACGATCTGCTTGTCTTTCAACCCATATCGCTCAGCGTCCGCCGGTGTGGCGTGGATATGGCGCTTTGCAATGATCACGCCGTCTTTGAGCTCTACTTCGCCCTTTGGGCCGACGATTTTGCAGCCCGTGCTGCCCTCCAGGTCGCCCGATTCACGCACAGGCGGCTTCAGGCCGATGGAGCGGGCATCCGTGGCGGAGAGCTCTACCTGCGTCTCCGGGCGGATCGGGCCAAGGATCGATACGCTCGGGAAGCTGCCCTTCGGGCCAATCACCTGAATGCGCTCGTTGGTGGCAAACTGGCCGGGCTGGGAAAGGTCTTTTTTATGAGTCAGCTCATAGCCCTCGCCAAACAGGATATCGAGCACCCTGCGGCTGACGTGGGCATGGCGCGCGGAAGTCTCAAGCAATACGCTTTTTTTCATCGTTTGTTCCTCCAAAACAATACATTTCTCTCTTCCTATTCTACATCAACCATTGCGAAATAGCAATGTTAAATCTCAGGCGCGGCTCCACAAATCCCGGCGGATATGCTATACTGTTTTTCAGCAAAGAGGAAAGGTGCGGGAATGCATATGTATGAAACCTGGGAAGCACTCGAAAAGGATTGCTGCGGCTGCCACAATTGTCCGCTGGGGGATACGCGCACGAATCTGGTATTCGGCGTCGGCAGCAGGAAGGCAAAAGTACTCTTCATCGGCGAGGGTCCGGGAGAAAACGAGGATTTGCAGGGCGAGCCGTTTGTAGGCCGCGGCGGGAAGTTGCTCGATCAATATCTGGCCACGGTCAATTTGGACCGCGCAAAAAATATCTATATTGCCAACATGGTCAAATGCCGCCCGCCGAAAAACCGCGACCCGCTCCCCGCAGAGCAGGAATCGTGCCTGCCCTGGCTGCGTGAGCAGGTGCGTTTTCTCAGGCCGAAGATTATCGTTTGCCTTGGACGGATCTCCGCACAGCGCCTCATCGACAAAAATTTCCGCGTGACCAGGCAGCACGGCCAGTTTATTGAGAAAAACGGCGTATGGATGATGGGCACCTATCATCCTGCCTCTCTGCTGCGCAACCCGCAGCAGAAGCCGGAGGCTTTTGAGGATTTTATGGCGCTGCGAGAGAAGATCCGGGAGGTTTGCCCGGAGACTTACTTAGGAGCGGCGGCTTCCCCCGATGAAGATGCCTGACGCATAATGCCGGACAATTACATTAAGAATGGGCGCGTTGTAAAGCCCTTTACAACGCGCCCAACCGCTTTCTATCAGCGATCCTTTTGGCAGCCTTGAGGAAGCTTTATGTAATCACAGCAGATCAATTTCGCGCTGCAGGGAGCGTGAAACATAGCTCCCGCCGAATTTCAGGAAGCCTGCGGCCTTAGAAAGCTTGCCAGGATGCGCGAACTTGCGGTCTTTCTCCGTCAGCCAGAAGTCGAACTCCCTCTTTTTCAGCGTATCGTAAAGCGGCGTGACCGTGCGGCAGGCGGGAAGGGCCGTGCCGCTTGCCGCCAAGAGAAGAAGATGCTGATCGAGCGGAAGGGTAAAGGAATCCGCGCCTTCCGGGATTTTAAAGGTATATTTGAAGAAATAGGCCTGCTCTCCATAGCTATCCGCCCCCTCCCGGTGCATATGCGTTGCGTTCCAGGCGAGGACAGCCTGCTTGATATAGCCGGTCTCCTGCATGCCGTAGAGATCCCATTTTCCCACGGCCTCAAACATGTCGTGTACCGTGAACAGGAATCCGGTTTTTCCAATGGTCAGAGCTGTCCGGCGGTCACCATTCAACGAGGCCATAATCAGGCTCAGATAGGCTGCGCCCTTGGGAATGGGAAGCTTCTGCCCGCTGCAGACGACCGCGTTGTGCGCAAGATCCTCCCTGGGGCCAGTGACAAAGCGCGCACCGCCACAACGGATTTCCGCCGGGAAGCGTTCTGCGGGCAGGGCGGCGGGCAGGGAGGCGCTGCAATCTGCCCGGTTGCGGTTGGCCGATACGATATCAATATTGCAGGGCAGGTTGACCGGCATACTGCTTGCCGGTTTTCCACTGATCGGAGCGGGCGCGAGCGTCAGGGCGAAGGAGCGCGGCTCAAAGGCCTTTAGATCGAATTGCAGCGCCCCGCCCTCCAGCATGAATTCGCCCTCTTCCCTCGGCTCCTCGGAGGCGTAGATTTCCCTGGCCGACGCAATGCCTGCCCCAAGCTCAAACCGAAGCTTGGCATGGGCTTTCCCGGCGCCCTCGTTGAAGCGAAGCACGATTTCATTGGAAGCCTGTGCCTTTTTGACCGCACGGACCAGGATGTTTTCATCGCTGATGCGGCCAAAGGAGAATTCGCTGCCAAGAGCTCCGGGATGCTTTTCCACCAGGAAGGCGTTCATGGGCTGGTTGAAGCGCGCGGCGGCCATCTGCGTGCCGTTTTCGTAGCCGCCCACATGGCCGAAGATACCGAAGCTGTAGCGATTCAGGCCGAGGTCCATCGTGTTCTGGCCGCTTTCGTCGCGGTAGGCGGATTGGGGAGTGTGTATCCCGGTCAGACGCAGGCAATTGTTGAGCGGCTTATCCCAGCCGTATTTGGAATCGCTCAGGATAGATACGCCGCAGCTTGCGTCCTTCTGCGTGATATCCGCCCACATCTGAGCGGGCACCTCATAGAGCTTCGGCGTATTGTTGCCCCGCTCGATCACGCCGAGGCCCAGGTCGTAGCTCGCATTTGGATTGGAGACGGCGAGCGGAAACTGCGTTTTTAAAAGGCTGCGCATGCTGCGCCATTCGATCTCGTTATAAACCTCTACTGTGTCGCCGCCGGCAGACAGGGAGATCACCTGACGGAAGGTGGAGGGGCCGCATACGCGCAGCGTTTTGATCGCTACACGGGCAGGGCCGTTTTCGACGATTGTGAATTTGGGGGAGCGCGCATAGTCCACAGGCTTTGTCATCACCTCGATGAAATCGAGCTCCCAGGCGGGCCAGTGCGTGCTGCCCAGATAGTGATGGACGCCCATGCGGATGGGTCCGGAGAGAAGATCCATCCCAACCTCTTTATCATAAATGCTGGAGATATCGCCGTTATGGTCGAGCGTCAGGCGGTAGCGCTCGTTTTCCAGCAGCTTTTCCTGCGCGCGCAGACGCGTCCGGAGGGAGCAGGGCTCTTCCGCCTCGCGCACGTCGTAAACAGCATAACCCATGGAGGGGACGCTGGCGATAAAGACGATTTTGAGAGTCCCCCCGCTGCGGGAGATGACCTGCGAGGGAACCTCTTCCCCGTTCAGATCAAAAACGCGGACAAAACAGCAGCTTTCGGATACGGGAACGAAGGCCGTGACCGGTCCGATCCGATTTTCGCTTCCCTGCAGGGGATTGTTGACGAGCAGGGCTGTCCCCTTGACGAAGGAGGTGTCCATCAGGGTGGAAACCGCGCCCACACTCGCACGGTATTCCTCTGAAAATTCATTGAGCGAAAGGACATAGTCGTTCCAGTTGCGCTGATAGCAGCGCATCAGGGAGGTGCCGGTGATGTCATCGTGGAACTGGTGCGCGATGACCCGCTTCCAGGCGGTGTCAATTTTATCCTGTGGATATTCCGCGGCACCCAGCCACATCGCGGCTGCCGCGCTGCGCTCCGCAGCGTCCGCAAGCTGCTCTGCGCGGCGGTTCCACCGCTTGCCGATGGCGCGCGAGGTATAGGAGCCCACGCCGTGGTCTGTAGAGACGAGCTCCGTATTCCAGAAGGGGAGGCTTGCTTTCTGCTCAGGCGTCAGGTCTGCCTCCATATCGCGGAAGACCTGATCGGCTGGCGCGCTGAGGACGTCTGATTTCTCACGCTCATTTTCCGCGAGCTCCCGGCAGACGGTGGCGACGGATTCCTCCTTCGGCGCGCCGCCGCGGTCGCCCGTGCCGTGGAAAATGTATGTAAACGGTAGATTGTACTTTTTGAGATTCGCCTTAAGCTTTTGGGAGACGGCGCGGTTTTTGCGCACCTTGTCGAGCACGGCCACGTAGCTGCGCGCATCAAGTGATGCATAGATCCAGCGGCCGTCCACACCGTACCAGCGGCCCAGGTCAAAGGGAATGCCGAAGGCGGAGCTCCACGTCAGCTTTTGGGTGGTGAAGCCGGTGAGGTTGGCGTGCCGCGCAATGCTCGGAAGCGCCCAGCCAAAGCCGAAGCAGTCAGGCAGAAAGATATCCGTGCTGCGCTTGCCAAAGGTTTTGTCGAAATAGCTGTTGCCATAGAGAATATTGCGGAAGAGTGCTTCCGGCGACGGGACGTTGACATCGCCGTTTTCGTATGCACTGCCGGTCACGTTCCAGCGCCCCTGCGCCACATATTCCTTCAGCTTTTCGAATTCCTCCGGATAGTATTCCTCCATCAGCTCATAACGGTAGCTTCCTTCAAAGCTGAAGCAGTAGTCCGGGTACTTCTCAAAGAGCTGAAAATTTTCCCGCAGGGTGGCGGGAATGTACTCCCGCAACGTCGTTTCAAAATCCCAGTTCCAGGAGGTATCCAGATGGGAGGTGGCGACGGTATAAATGCGCGGCTTCAGGTCTGACATGATGGTTTCCCCCTTTTTTCTCTCACGATGATGGATTCCCTATTTTTCATCCAGTGCGTCAAGCCAAGCCGCTGCCTGCGCGTCGGACGGCATGCGCCAATCTCCACGCGGGGAGAGGCTGACGGAGCCAACCTTTGGGCCGTCCGGCAGGCAGGAGCGCTTGAACTGGCTCTGGAAAAAGCGCTTGAAAAACAGCCGCAGCCAATCGGTCAGCTGCCGGCTGGTGTACTGATTGCCAAAGGCACGCTTTGCAAGGAACAAAAGCTTCTGGGGATTTGTGCCGAAGCGGAGGAAATGGTAGAGGAAGAAATCGTGCAGTTCATAGGGGCCGAGCTTTTCCTCTGTTTTCTGCGCGATTTGGCCGCTTTCGTCCGGAGGGAGCAGCTCCGGGCTGACGGGCGTGTCGAGTACGGCGCGCAGAACGCCCGCAGTGCGCTCATCCGCCTGGGCGGCAAAATTCTCGACCAGATGGCGCACAAGTGTCTTGGGCACGCCGCCGTTGACGCCGTACATACTCATGTGGTCGGCGTTATACGTGCACCAGCCGAGGGCGAGCTCACTGAGATCGCCCGTCCCCACAAGGATACCGCCTTCCTTATTGGCAAGGTCCATGAGAATCTGTGTGCGCTCGCGGGCCTGGGTGTTTTCATAGGTCACGTCGTGCAGCGCCGGGTCATGGCCGATATCCGCCATGTGCTGCAGGCAGGCCGGGCGGATATCGATCTCCCGGAAGGTTGCACCGACGCAATGGATGAGCTCCACCGCGTTTTCATAAGTGCGGTCCGTCGTGCCGAAGCCTGGCATGGTGACGCATAGGATGTTTTCCTCTGGCAGCTTCAGAAGCTCCATTGTACGAACGGAAACGAGCAATGCAAGCGTCGAATCCAGGCCGCCCGAAATGCCGAGCACCAGCTTCTGCATCCCCGTGTGGGAAAGCCGTTTGGCGAGGCCGGCCGCCTGGATCGAGAGGATCTCTTGGCAGCGTTCTTCACGTTTGACGCGATCTTCCGGTACAAAGGGGTGTTTATCATAAGCGCGGTTAATCTGTGATTCCGCCAGCGTGGGGACAGGGGCGTCAATGATCCGATAGGCGGGCGGGGAGGTTAAGTCGGCATTGTCCGGGAAACTGCCGTTTTGCCTGCGCTGAGATAAGAGCCGTTCTAAATCGACACAGGCGACAGCTTCGCTGCCATCCTGCTGGAAACGGGGCGCGTCCGCAAGGATCGTCCCGTTTTCGGCCACGGTACATGCGCCGGAGAAGACGAGATCCGTCGTCGATTCCCCCACGCCGGCCGAAGCATAGGCATAAGCGCACAGCGCCTTGGCACTCTGCTGGGCGATCATGGCACGGCGATATTCGTTTTTGGTAACCGCCTCGTTGCTGGCAGAGAGGTTAACGATCACGTTGGCTCCGGCCAGAGCCATCTGTGTGCCCGGCGGCAGGGGAACCCAGAGATCCTCACAGATTTCGACGCCGAGCACCGCGCGGTCGTTCAGGCGGAAAAGCAGGTTCCCAAACGGGATTTCCTCACCGGCAAACCGGACGGTATCCGCGCGGTTTTGCATTCCGGAGACAAACCAGCGCTTTTCATAGAATTCCTGATAATTCGGCAGATAAGTTTTCGGCACAAAGCCGAGGATTTTGCCCCGCTGCAATATGGCGGCGCAATTGTAGAGAAAGCCGTTTACACGCAAGGGAATTCCTACGACGAGGACCGTATCCATTTCCCTGGTCTGGCCGGCAAGGCCGAGCAGCTCCTGTTCGCAGCTGTCGAGCAGCGCATCCTGCCCAAACAGATCGCCGCAGGTATAGCCTGAAAGGCAGAGCTCCGGCAGCACGGCCAGCTGAACGCCCTGCTCCTGCGCCCGGCGAAGGGCGGCAAGCGCGTAAATTGCGTTTTGCTTCGGATTTGCTACGCAGGTACGCGGGCTGAGCGCGCCGATTTTCAGAAAACCGAAATCCATAGAGAAACCTCACTCATTTTATTGATTTACAGCCTTTAGTATATACTTTTGCATTGAGAAAAACAACCGATAAACAGATAAACAATGCGTAAAAATAGAAGCAAATATATTTCCACTTCGATGAGGGCTTTTCAAGGCGCTGGTGCCTTTTACAACACAAAGGACGGCCCTAAAAAGGGCCGTCCGCCGTCCATAGCAGTTACAGAGAATCAGGATTCTTCTCTCACAAAGGTCTCTGCCAGCTCATAAAAGTCTTTCTCTGTCGAGATCTGTTTCCCGCAACCACGCAGCTTATCCCGCACAAAGCTGGGAAGGGAGAGAAAATACTCGTTTACTCCAGCGTCCTTTTTCAAAAGGGAATTGAGCCCGCCTTCCTGTTTTGAATCAGCCATATTACCATTCCTTTCGTACCCTGTGAAAAATTGAGCTCTATCATCAACTACCTCTGCATCTGTTATGGCCGGAAGCGGCGGCTTTTATGCGCCGGATGTCTGTTTTTGGTTTTTGAAAATAGCGGCGGACATAATCCCTGGTCAGCTTGAATACCTCCCGGCTCAAAATCGTAACGGCAATCAGGTTTGGAATCGCCAGCAGTGCGTTGAAGGTATCGGACAGGCTCCATGCAAGCTCCATTCTGACCGTACTGCCCAGCAGGACGACGGCGGCAAACAGGATTTTATAACAGGGAACCGCCCGGTCACCCAGCAGGTACGAAACGGCCCGCTCCCCGTAATAGGACCATCCGATGAGCGTGGCGAAGGCGAACAGAACGATCGAAACAGCGATGAATTTTTCCCCTGCCACACCGAAAACAGAAGAAAAAGCGGCGGCGCACAGGGCGGTGCCGCTGTGCGCGCAGGAGGACGACCAAACTCCTGAGGTCAGAATGGCGAGCGCGGTAACGGTGCAGCATACGAGGGTATCCGCAAATACCTCGAAGATGCCCCACATGCCCTGCTCGACCGGCTCTTTGACATCCGCGTCGCAGTGGACAATGACGGAGGTGCCGAGCCCGGCCTCATTGGAAAATACCCCCATTGAAACGCCGGTGCGCAGCGCACGGGCCATGCCGTAGCCCGCAGCCCCGCCTGCTGCGGAACGGATGGAAAAGGCCTCCGCAAAGATAATACCGAGCGCCTGTGGAAGACGGTGGATATTGAGGAGGATCACGGCACAGCCCGCCGCCAGATAGAGAATCGCCATGATGGGAACCAGCTTTTCCGTCACACTGGCGATCCGCTTGATTCCCCCAAGGAGGATGATTCCAATGAGGATGGCGGCAACACCCCCGGTAATTGCCGGCGAAATGCCAAAGGCGTTTTCCATCGCCTGCGCCATCGAATTGCTCTGGGAGAGGTTGCCCATTCCGAAGGAAACGGGAATGCACAGAGCGGCGAAGAGCAGGGCCATCCATTTGCAGTGCAGTCCCTTTTCCATATAGACCATCGCGCCGCCTACCCAGCGGTTTTTTACGTCTTTGTAGCGGTAGCGGATCCCGAGTGTTTTTTCAGCAAAGCTCGTCATCATGCCGAGAAACGCGGAGGCCCACATCCAGAAGATCGCGCCCGGGCCGCCCGTGGAAAGGGCGATTGCGACACCGACGATATTGCCGGTGCCGATGGCGGCGGCGAGCGCGGTGGAGAGCGCCTGAAACGGAGTGATGGAGTGCGCGGACAGGTCCTTCTTAGGGTTATTCCGGGACAGAACGCTGCCGATCGTCAGGCGCATCCACTGGGAAAACCAGCGTATCTGAAAAAAACGCGTGCCAATGGTGAACAGCAGGCCGACAAGCAGAAAACACAAAAGCATTCCCCGGCCCCAGAGGACGGAATTGAGCATCTGATTCAGATTGGAAATGAAATTTGTAAATGCCGCCATTATTGCCCCCCGATTCGTACCCGCTGTATGCATGTCTCTTTGACCGCAGACCGATGGAGAATGTGATAAATATTATCGGAGCCTTGCTTTCTGATCGTTGAGGAGGTTAGACGGCATTCATTTTGAACTCTGCAAATTTATTGCGTCTATCGTTGCATAACAATTTGTGCGTTGTGCGCTTGTGTGAGCGGTCATTTCGTTCTTATAGTACGGTAACTCACACACTCGCGTGGGGCGCGGCCGGCAGCTGCAGCAGCCGCTTGTGCGGCCGGTTATTTCAATCCACGCACCCGTATGGGGCACGACGAATTACGCAAAGCTGAAAGCCATTCAGGACGCATTTCAATCCATGCACCCGCATGGGGTGCGACCGGCTACTGGAAAATATATGCGTGATCTAATCATTTTATTTCAGGCTGCGCACCTGAGTGGGGTGCGACATCAGGGTGTTTACCAGCTTCAGCTCGTCCTTTTCCATTTCAATCCACGCACCCGAATGGGGTGCGACCGGTACGGCGCTCAGGGGCCGAGCTGTAGGTGTGATTTCAATCCACATGGGGTGCGACGCCCCGCAGGAGCATAGGCGAGCACTAACGGAAGAGATTTCAATCCACGCACCCGCATGGGGTGCGACCTACGACAAATATTATACCCTGTATACCTTTGATATTTCAATCCACGCACCCGCATGGGGTGCGACTACGCTATTAGTATACTTCTTTGGCATGAGATTTATTTCAATCCACGCACCCGCATGGGGTGCGACCGATTGAGCGCAGTAATAAGATGCTTAAATTAGTAATTTCAATCCACGCACCCGCATGGGGTGCGACTCATCCGCGTTCTGAATCAGATCCTCAGCGCCAGCATTTCAATCCACGCACCCGCATGGGGTGCGACCCGCCACCGCGATTGCCGCGTGGTGCTGCTGGAACATTTCAATCCACGCACCCGCATGGGGTGCGACAATTAAGCGCGAAGAAGGCGAGGCGCGCCGGGAGGATTTCAATCCACGCACCCGCATGGGGTGCGACACGTTTGCAAGTGCGGTGCATTTGTAAAGTGCAGATATTTCAATCCACGCACCCGCATGGGGTGCGACGCCGACCTGCAGGATTTTTATGGCGGCGCAGCTATTTCAATCCACGCACCCGCATGGGGTGCGACCAGGGTGCGCGAAAGGATTTTGACGCAATCGAAATTTCAATCCACGCACCCGCATGGGGTGCGACCTTTAAATGAAGAAAGGCGGTCTAAAAAATGCTAATTTCAATCCACGCACCCGCATGGGGTGCGACCCCTTCGGAATCCATTTATCGTTCAGTATGTTCAATTTCAATCCACGCACCCGCATGGGGTGCGACATTACCTATCTATATGATGTGCGATGCATACAGATTTCAATCCACGCACCCGCATGGGGTGCGACTATTGCAATTGACTTCCCAGGGCGAACCTATAGGTATTTCAATCCACGCACCCGCATGGGGTGCGACCGTTACCGCTTACTGGCACGATAAACCTACGCTCATTTCAATCCACGCACCCGCATGGGGTGCGACGAGACCGTCAATGCGCTTCAGGATGTGGGCGCTGTATTTCAATCCACGCACCCGCATGGGGTGCGACGGTGCATCACAGTTCATGGCAAAGGTGATAAAGACCATTTCAATCCACGCACCCGCATGGGGTGCGACGAACGCTTTTTTCTTTGCGTCGGCGATCATGCGTTATTTCAATCCACGCACCCGCATGGGGTGCGACTTGTTACCGTCAAATACAAAAACACAGGCGAGGAATTTCAATCCACGCACCCGCATGGGGTGCGACGCTTAAAGGCAGTTGGGTAGAGGATTACAAAGACATTTCAATCCACGCACCCGCATGGGGTGCGACGGATGTGAGGCGGATTGTGCTCACTCTGCGCAAAATTTCAATCCACGCACCCGCATGGGGTGCGACCTTTGCCGGTAGTAAGCCAAATATAATCAACGTTATTTCAATCCACGCACCCGCATGGGGTGCGACCAGTTAGGAGAGCTCTAAAAATTGACGCTGAGGACATTTCAATCCACGCACCCGCATGGGGTGCGACTCCGTAAATATGATGTATCTCTCGAGAGCTGCACAATTTCAATCCACGCACCCGCATGGGGTGCGACAAAAGCTTTGAAACCTATGCAAAGCAATGGCTGGATTTCAATCCACGCACCCGCATGGGGTGCGACGATTATCAACTGCTTTTGCCTCCGATTTGCGCTCATTTCAATCCACGCACCCGCATGGGGTGCGACAGTAAAATTGTATAAAGATATATGGGGAGTTCGTATAAAATACATAAACAATAAATGAAATGTTTTTTTAAATTTTTTAAAAAATAATTTTAAATTGATCCACTCGTATCGAGAGCAAATCTGATCGGTGCGAACCTCCCGGGATTTTACTGTTCGCTTCCCATTCGCACCGGCCGTTGTGCGGAGCCGTAACTCCTTAAATAATCAGCGTTTCCGTAACGTCAAAGGACGGTTTTGCGCCGAGATGCTTTACCTTGGTTTTATAGTTGTTGCCGAGATAATAAAAACGCAGGCTGTCTGTTTCCGGATCGATGAGCTGCTCCAGTTTATATTCCACCTCGCGGCAGACCGCCGCGTCCATATTGCATTCGAAGACGGAATTCTGGACGCGCTGGCCGTAGTTGACACATTGCCTGGCCACCTTCCGGAGCCGTTTTCGACCGGCAGCGGTTTCCGTATTGACGTCGTAAGTAATGAGGACGAGCATGGATTTCCTCCTATCACAGTAGATTTATTTCCATAGAAATGGCGGATATCCATCCGTATCTCCGCGCAAGAAACGCGCGAAAAGCATGGCCTGCGCATAGGGGACCAGCCCCCATTCGATTTTTTCCCCAAGAAACGGATGCACGATCGTCTCCTGTTTTTTAGCCTGCCAGGCGCTGAGTATGGCTTTCCGCGTTTCGTCGTCCATCAGTACGGCGCCGTTTTCCTTTTGGTAAAACCCCTCCGGCCTGACCATGCGCCGGTTAATCATGGTAAGGACGAGACGATCCGCCATCACGCCGCGCAGCTCCTCCATCAGGTCGAGCGCAAGCGAGACGCGGCCGGGCCGGTCGCGGTGCAGAAAGCCCACGTAGGCGTCGAGCCCGACCGCCTCTAAAGCGGAGGCCGTATCATGCGCGAGCAGGGTGTAGACGAAGGAGAGCATGGCGTTGACCTTATCGAGCGGTGGGCGGCGGTTTCGGCCTTGGAAGGAAAAATCTTCTTTCTGCCGGAGGATCAGGTCGTCGAATACGGAGAAGTATTGCGCCGCAGCCTCGCCTTCAATCCCTCGCATTTCTTCCAACGTAGCCGCTTTTTCCAATTGCCCGATTGCATTTGCAAGAAAGGTGGAGATTTGCTTGAGTTTTTCCGTATCCAGCCGCATTGCGTAATCGCGTACCGCCCGCTCTAAAATCCAGCGATCATTATAAATTTTGGCAAGCAGGAAGTTCCGCGCAAGGTCTGCGCTGGCCGCCTCGCTGTCGGAGAGGCGATACTGCGTTTTGCGCAGGAGTACGTTCCCCTGTTCTTCCCCAACGACCCGCGCGAGGAATTTTCCATTTTGCGTTAGGAAACTCAGCGCGATTTTCCGCTTTGCGCAGGCGCCCATCAGGGCGGGGCTTGCGCCTGTATAGCCGAAGGCGATGATGCTCTCAAGATTGTGGAGGGGGATTCGCCTGAGTTCTTCCTCTTTCTTGAGAATCACTATGTTTTCGCCATCCAGAGACAGGTAAGTGTCCGGTGTAGTGACGAATAGGGTGTTGGCAAGCTGTTTCACAGTGATTCCCCTCCTTCTTGGTTGTAACCCTCATGCAGAGTGCGATTCAGGTACTCTTTTGCAGATTGGCCCCGGCACAGCTTTGGGAGGCACAGATCCTTCAGCGAGCATGCACGGCAGCTTTTGAAGGGCTTAACGCGCGGTGTGTATTGCCGCCGGTAGTAGTCGTGCATTTCCAGCAGCATACTGCGCACTTTTTGGCGCAGCGAATCATCCAGCAAGACTTTGCTGCGGCGGTTGGGCTCGCCGTAATAGAGGTAGGCCTCCGGGATTTCGCAGCAGAGCATCTCCTCCAGACACATCGCCTGGCAGCACAGCTGCAGCCGGTCGGCGTCGTTCTCCTTGGGGCTTCCGCGCTTATATTCTACGGGGACGGGCAGCCACTTGCCCTCCCTCCCAAAGATCGGGACGCCGTCCGGCGCAGCGTGCAGTTCTACCACATCGCACACGCCGCTTACGCCGAGCGAGCGGGACATTACGGCCATGCCGCGGGAGATAAGCACATTTCCGCGCTTTTCGGTAAAGAAGGCATCGTGTGCTTTGTCATGCAGGATGCGACCTTCTACGGTACGCAGGTTTTCCTGCCACTGCTGCTCGATATGGATCAGTGCCCACTGCCGGCGGCAGAAGGAAAAATGCTGCAGGCCGGAGATGGCGAGCAGGTCGTCGTCGCCGTACACCGTCAAATCATTCGCTGACACGTGACGCCCTCCGGAAGATTGTCTGTGTCGATTTGCACATCGTAGTCGCCATAACTTCTGGGTGGGCGGGATTTATCCTTGTTTTGGACTGTCACCTTTTCAAACAGCTTATAAGCGGGCGCATTGCCCAGCTCGCTGTCGTGCCGGAAGACGATCAGCTCCCGCACCGCCATCTTGCCGCGAGCGGCGGAGCGGTCGGTTTCAAACATATTGATAATCGCCTTCCAGAGGAGCTGAAGGTCGTCCTCGGAGAAGCCGGTGACCTTGCGGGCCAGATTCGCAGATACGAAGCCTTCTGCGCGGTAGAGCGCATAGGGGACGATATGCTTGCGGCCCATTTCCGTGCCCTTGCGTTCTGCGTCGGCCTCTGTGGTGATCGCAACACGGGTGATGGTGATCTCCTGCTGGACGATCGGATCGATGCTGCGGGCAAAGCCAAGTTGGACAGGGCCGCGCACCTGCCCGCAGTTGAGCGCTGCCTTGACAAAAGTGGTCATCACCGCGCCGAAGGTGCGGATATCGAAGAATTCGCGGCACATGAAATCGCGGATTTTTTCATCCAGATCGGGATTGTCTTTTTTGCTCAGCTTCTTTTCTTCCACGCCAAGGGCGGTAAAGGCCTCCCGGTCGCTTTTATTGAGTGGGACGTTGTCCTTGATATAAATCCGGTAGCCGGGCCTGTCCTCACAGGCGGTTTCCACATAATTGCGGATTTTGCGCTTGAGGCAGACGTCCGTGACGATACCATGGTTGGTTTCCGGATCAATGCGCGGCATGTTGCCTGCATCCGGGTCTCCGTTGGGGTTCCCGTTTTCCACGTCGAAAAGGATGACGAAATCGTACCTGTTTTTGATCGGCTCTGACATTATGCTTCCTCCTCGTTGTCATTTTCACTCTTTTTGATATATCGTTTTTGTACCTGCTGATAATAGCCCACTACAAAATATCCTTGATCCTCCAGAGAAAGGTGGAGAGGGAACGGCATATCTTCCACATCCAGCTTATCGATCATATCCTTGATCTGGTTGTCGAGATAGCATTTCAGCTTGGGCTCCTTGATGACGCGGATATGGTGCCGGGAGAGCTTGATCAGCGTCGGGAAAACGCTCCCGGGCGTTGCGCAGGCGGAGGTGAAATAGCGATCCTTGATCGTTGCATTGATGTTGGGATATGCCTCCAGTTGCGCTCTTTCCAGCACGGCGAACAGCCGGCCCAGCACATAGGCCTTATTTTTGCTTTCCTCATTGAGAGACACTTGCAAAACCTCCTCGTTATGTTTGTCATCGCGGCGCCTGGATAGGCGCAGAAGATAGCCCTTGATGATGGCGGCCCGGCCCCGCGTGATCTTTTTGATGTGTCGTTCCGGATCATCCTGTTCGGCATGGATGCGGAGCATCACCGCGTCCATCAGAGCCCGCGGATAGGCATCCCCTGTCAGAATGGATCGCATCACCGCGCCGCTGAGCAGATGGGAGCCGGATTTATCGCGGGAGTTGGGATTGACGGTCTCCCGCAGCAGCCAGTAGGGGGAGAGGTAGGGAAATTCATAGGGCGCCCGGACGATCTCCATGTCGTCATAGTGCTGCTTGATATTGCGCAGGAAATTTCCAAAGGAATCCTGCAGGAAAAAGCGCACGGAGAGGCGGGCGGCATTCGGCGCAAGGCCGAGGATGTAAAAGGGCATTTCCGGATTGACGCCTTCCCTGGGCGGAAGGCCCTGGCTGATCTTTTCAAGCATGGCGTGCAGCAGCTTTTGATTGTCTTCCTTGGGGCTGATTGCGGCGTTAAACAGAACCGGGTAATCCGGGTTTGCGCTCTCCGCCCAGTAGACGACAGTTGTATCGCTGATGATCTGTCGGTGCTCCGGATCGGCAAGGAGCGCGTTCAGGGCGGTAACATAGGCAAAGGCGGCGTATTTTCCGACCGGGGCGTTCAGACCCTGCGCTCCATCACGGCCATAGGACTCGTAGGCGCTTGCATTGAAGCTGACAAGGTTGGCTCCCACGCTCTGCGCATCCTTTACGCCCCTGATCTTGCCGTGCAGGATGGCGATGGGCTGGCGCGTTCCCGTGACCAGGCAGGGCAGCTCAACACCCTGCTCCTGCGCCGCGCAGTAGGCTTCCCATGCATCTCGCAGAGCTGGAATATCCTGCGCATACTTCCCCATATCCACTCGAAAGATCAGGTTTCCTCCGGCGTTGAGGCCAGCCAAATGATCCTGCACATAGCGATCTTCAGCGGCCGCGGCCGGATCCCAGCGGTCAAAAAACGCGAGGATCGCGCGCGCAGCCGGATGGTCAACGCCGGATAAAATCTCCCGGTGCAGTTTTTTGGTTGCCTCGAAGCATTGGAGGGTGCGCTGCGGCTTCCCCTTGGTATCCAGGCCCAGCAGGTAAATAGCGTTGTCGCAGAGAAAAAAGGGGAAAATATTGACGGAACGGGCTTCCTGCTCCGGAACTTCCAGCAACTGCGCCACATCGCCCTTTTTCTTCCCGTGTTCAGCGGGCAGCCTCAAGCTCGTGATGCCGCAGAGCTCCCCCTCCCCGGAGAGTTCCAGCGCATAGGAGACTTTCCCGGTGCAATAGCCCTGCTTTGGGAGCTTGCCCTCCTTGGCCATATTTTTATAGTATTTGACGAGCGCCTGCAGGATCATCGGATCACCTCGCAGGCTCCCACATCGATCACGCCGTGTTTCATCACGGCGCGGAAAAAGGTGGGGTAGATATTATTTGGATTGGAATAGTCCATATCATAAAGCATAAACCCGAGATCCCTTTCCGGCTCGTTTTGATAATAGGTTGCCATGAATTCGCCTTCAAACAGCCGGAAATGCGCCGGAAACTCCCGGCAGCCAAAGCAGGGCTGGTGATAGCACTGGCCCTCGCGCAGGCGGCGGCAGGCGATCGCGTAATGCTTTTCCTCCGTATCCGTCGGGCCTGCCTTGTCGGTCAGCTCAAAATGCGCGTCGATCACATAGCGGACGTCGTAAAGCGCCATGGAGGCACGCTGCTGAATCTCCGCCGCGGTGTTTAAATACGGCATTTCGCCGCCGTTCATCGCACTTCGCACGACGCTCGCGGAGATTTTGGAGGCAACCTCATTGCGCCGGATGTTGGTAAAGCGGATGGGGTTGCACACCTGGATCCGATCGATTTTCCAGCGGATGGCCGGCTTCCAATAGACCGCCTCGATCAGCCCCCGCGCCGCGGAGGGCGTGATGACGTCGTAGGAAACACGCTCCGCCTTCATCTCCGGGCGGGAAAAGAGGGCGTAAGGCCCCCAGGCCTCCACCCGAATGCCATATCCCATATGGCTCACTCCTTTCAAAAATAAATGGATACGTCAAATGGAGAACCCGATCCCCCCTTTGCCGGTTTGCATGGAGAGCCCGGTTTTTTTATCGTAGAGCGAAAGGTCGGCCAGAATGGCGATCTCACTGTCCAAAATCTCCAGCGCGCTGATATCGTCCAACGCCTGATAATGGTCTTCATAGACCGAGACGCAATACGGACCGATCTCACGCAGGAGCTTTTGATTGCGCTCCCCGCGCCGCAGTTGTTTCGCGAACTCCTTGGCGTTTTCCTCCACGGGTATGAGAATGGTCTTTGTCCGTTCGTCAATCAGGTGGAAGTCTTTTGCAACCGTTTCGAACGGGAAGAGAAACGCGTTTCCGGCGCCCTCTTCCAGACGGCTCACAATGTTTTTTTGATCCAGCCCGTTTCCGGAATCTTTGTATAGATTTTCAAAATAACAATGGATTGCCTCCGGGGAGGCGATATCCGTATAGTGCTGTATCACGGAGCGCGCAACGTCTCTCGGCGTTTCAAAGGCGGCTTGGCTGTTTTGATACGCCTCCTCCGGCTGAAAAACAGAGACAATGCTCTCCTCCGCCGGGCGCTTTCCCTCCCGGTTACAGCGGCCTGCCGCCTGGATCACCGAATCCAGGCCCGCCTCGGCACGATAGACGGTGGGAAAGTCGAAATCCACGCCCGCTTCGACCAAACTCGTTGCAATGACGCGGCAGGGCAGGCCGTTTTTCAGCCGTTCCTTAATTTTTGACAGAGTGGCGGTGCGGTGCAGCGGATACATCAGCTTGGTCAGACAGAAAGTGTTTTCATCCCGGAGCGCTTGATAAAGGACATGGGCATGATCTTTTTTGTTAACGATGCAGAGCACCTGCTCGTGCGCGTCCAGCCGTTCCACAAGCGCCTCGTTGGAGAGCGGGCCGATCGTTCGGATTTCGGTGCGCTTGAAAAAGGAGTAGAGGGAGGGTACATCCTCCATGATCTCTGTCGCCCGGATTTCCTGTGGGAACAGATCCTGTAGGGCGGGCTGCGTGGCGGTGCACAGCACGGCGGTACAGCCGTAATTCTGGATGAGCTCGGAGATCGCGCGGACACAGGGGATCAAATATTCCCGCGGCAGCATCTGCGCCTCATCGAAGATGATGACGCTGCCCGCGATATTGTGGAGCTTGCGGCAGCGGGAGGATTTGTTTGCGAAGAGGGATTCAAAGAACTGAACGTTTGTCGTTACGATCAACGGCTTGTCCCAGTTTTCAGCGGCGAGGCGGCGCGGGTCCATCTCGTCATTTTTAAAATCATACTGGAAGTTGTGATGGTGCTCCAGCAGGTTGCCGTCTCCAACAATATCGCGGAATATGGCCGCCGTCTGCTCGATGATCGAGGTATAGGGGATCACATAAATCACGCGGCGCATGCCATGCTGTTTGGCATGCTTCAGTGCAAAGGCCAGGGAGGAAAAGGTTTTTCCGCCGCCGGTCGGCACGGTCAGAGTAAAGAGGCCGCGTTCGGCTTCGGCCATTTGCAGGCAGCGCTCCAGGATTTTGCAGCGCATGCGGTTGAGTTCGTTTGTGGGATGCTTAAATTCCTTCAGCTTTTCTTCCAGCTTTTCGTATAGCGCAGGAATCCCTTCACCGGGCTCCCGCATGACGCTGCCATTCGACATGAAGGCTTCCGTATCGAGAAAATCGGCGTCTACCAGGCAGGAGTAAAGCATTCGGGTCAAGAAAGAAATTGTAAAGCCTGCTTTCCCCAATATGTGCAGGGGTGGCTCCTGTGTTGGCAGCAGTATATTTGGATCGATTTCCTCACGAAATGCCTGATAATCCTCCACGGAGCGATTCAAACGGGCAGACAGGGTAGACTCTGCTTCGTCATCCGCCGCGCTTCCGCCGTCCGGCAGACCTGCATGGTGTCCTGCAACGCAATAGGCTGCCATTCTTGCATTTATGGTTTCTGCCAATGACCACACAAGCTGTGCTCCAGCTGTGGAATGATCCACTTTGCCTCCGCCGTCTTGCATTCTTTTTTGGAAACCGGCGGAGTACTTCCCAATATCGTGCAGCATACCGAGACAGCGGCCATAGTCTCCGCATTCAAAGGCGGATGCGAATTCCTGCGCCAGCTTTGCCGTTCCCCCCAGATGATCCAGGACGCTCTGTGCTCGTATTCCATCTGGGCTTTTGTGTGCGATATACATAGATACCTCCTTGCTTTTCAAAATTATTATATTGGATATTATATCATAATATTGGGAAAAAACAATAATCTTGATGAATTTCATAGATCAGTTGGATAAATTTAGAATTTTACAGTGAATTATGTAAAAAGGAAAACAATTGATTCTGGATGATATATTACAAAGCGGGAGGATCATGGAATGTGATATTGAGCGCCGGATGGAGGGGCGGTAACCTGCAAAAAGGCCGCCCGGAAAAGCTCCGGCGGCCAACGCTGTATTTGATTTTGCACATTGCGCAAAATTATGCTGAATCAGGCTATCAGATGTTCAATCAGGATTTTCAAACCAATCCCGATCAGGATCACACCGCCCAGCAGCTTTGCCCACTGGCCGAGGAAAGCGCCGAACTTGTTGCCGATTGCAGCGCCGATCAGGCATAGAAGGCAGGTGATGACGCCAATCATCGTAGCCGCCGCTGCGATGTTGGTCTCTACAACGGCAAAGCTCACACCAACGGCGAGCGCATCGATGCTGGTGGCGATACCCTGGATCAGCAGGATGCGCAGGGTAAAGGGCCGCTTTTCCGTGCAGTTTTCAGGGTGGCGGATCTCACGTACGGCCTCAACAAGCATGTGCCCGCCAATCAATCCCAGCAGGAGGAATGCGATCCAGTGGTCGATGGACGAGATGGCCTCGCTGAAGAAGCGCCCCGCGAAATAGCCGATCACCGGCATGGCGGCCTGAAAGACGCCGAAAGTAACGGCGGAAAGCACCGCCTGGCTGCGCCTGAAATTCTGGTAACACAGGCCGTTGGAGAGGGAAACGGCAAAGGCGTCCATTGCGAGCCCGCAGGCAAGAAGGAGCAGGGTGGTGGTATCCATAAGAAGCACGATCCTTTCTTTTTATCAAAAAGAAAAAACTCATGTACAGCCCATTCTGAGCTGTACATGAGTCTTGTTCATTAAGGCAAGCCAGGCCTATGGCCAGTATGTTGACTTGACACGCGGAAAGCCGCGTGAACTACTCCCTCACGAAGCTGTTTCAGCATACAGCAAAAACAGCCTTCTGTCAAGGGAAAAACTGGATGAACGCCGTGGCTGCCCCTTGCCCGGGATGCCTGTGCTTACTCGACGATGACGTTGAGCTTGCGCACGCAATCGGGGCATACACGGTGGCCCTTGTACTCGACCGCGTTCTCCACGTCGCCGCAGAAGATGCACGCGGGCGCATACTTTTTGAGGATGATTTTGTCTCCGTCCACGAAGACTTCGACCGAATCCTCGCCGTCCTCGATGTTGAACTGCCTGCGCAGCTCCTTGGGAAGAACAATCCTGCCCATTTCATCGACGGGTCTCACCATACCGATTGACTTCATAGTACCACACTCCCTTTTTATTGCGAATCCGCCGACGGATAACGGTTCCTTTCGGGGAAATTCGCGGGGTACAATGTACCTTGTATATAATGTACCAGTTACTGACATTAAAGTCAAGCTAAAGTTCAACAAACTTTGACAAGAATTTTGGGATAAAATCACTAAAAATTCAATACAATTGTACAGAAAAGGCAAATATACAAAATGTGGATTGCAGAGGGGAGAAATCAAACATGATGAATTATATTTGGGCCGGCATGATGCTTCTGGCCTTTTTGTCGGCGGCATGGAACGGGAATATGCAGGCACTCTCCAACGCGGTCATGGCGGGCGCATCGGACGCGGTTTCTTTATGTATCAAGCTCCTGGGCGCGCTGTGCCTGTGGGGAGGGCTGATGGAAATTGCAAAGGCCTCCGGCCTGACCAAAACGGTGAGCCGCATGCTGTCGCCTTTGCTGCGGCTTTTGTTTCCAAATTTCAAAAAGGACGATCCGGCAATGAATGCGGTGTCCATGAATATTACGGCAAATTTGCTGGGCCTCGGTAACGCTGCCACGCCGCTTGGCCTGGAAGCGATGCGGGGCCTGCAGGCAAAAAACACAAATCCCGAAGCAGCAACCGACGAGATGGTGAATTTCGTTGTGCTCAATACAGCGGCGCTGCATCTGATCCCAACCACGGTCGCGCTGCTGCGGCAGGAATATGGCGCGGCCGTACCGATGGATATCATGCCCGCGGCCTGGCTGACTTCAGCTGCGGCGCTGTGCGTCGGGCTGACCATGGCATGGATTCTCAGAGGCAGACGAAGGAAAAAGACCGGATAGCGTCGCCTGAATTTTTAAAACCGGGAGGGAGTGGTTGGTATGGCGGGCTTTGGCGTATGGATCCTGCCGGTCATCGTTATATTTATTATCGTACACGGCCTGGCGCATGGCGTCAAGGTGTTCGACTGCTTTTTAGAAGGGGCAAAGACGGGCTTCGACACCTTTCGCTCTCTGCTGGCCCCGCTGGTAGGGCTTGTCATGGCGGTCGGGATGCTGCGGGAATCGGGGGGGCTGGCGGTGCTCATGGGGCTGATGGAGCCGCTTTCCCGCATCACGGGGCTCCCGCGGGAAGTGATGCCGCTGACGATTCTCAGCCCCCTTTCCGGCAGCGGATCGCTGACGATGTTTGAACAGATCCTGAAAAGCTGTGGCCCGGATTCCTTTGCAGGCCGCGTCGCCAGCGTGATGATGGGCTCATCGGAAACCACGTTTTATGCGGTGACAGTGTATTACGGCGCGGTAGGCGTGAAAAAGACGCGCCACACCATCCCGGCGGCCCTGTGCGCGGATATGACATGCTTTCTGCTTTCAGCGCTTACGGTCCGGCTGCTGATGGGCGGATAGGGCATTGCAACCGGGCAAAGATTTGCACAATGATGAATTTTTATGCAAAATAGGCTTTTGTTTATACAAATTCACTATTGCCAATTTGAAAAGGCGTGCTATAATGGAGCTATCCGAAAAGATGAAGAAACTGTTGGAGAGGATGGTTATGAAGATGAAGAAGGTCATGAAAGCACTTTCCCTGCTGATGGCTGCCGTGCTTGTGCTCGCATGCTTCGCGGGCTGCACAGGCGGCAATGGAGCGCAGGAGAACACGAATGCGGCAGGCGCCAGCAATACGCAGACTCTGAGCAAGGTCGATCAGATTAAGGCGAAGGGCGAGCTGGTCATGCTTACCAATGCGACTTTTCCGCCCTTTGAGTATACAGAAGGTGGAGAAGTAGTCGGTGTTGATGTCGATATTGCCAATGAAATTGCAAAGGAACTTGGCGTTAAGCTCACGGTTCAGGATATGGAATTTGACTTAATTACCGATTATATTAAGGCGGGGAAGGGGGATATTGGCGCTGCTGGCATCTCTATTTCGGAGGATCGTAAAAAGCAGGTCGATTTTTCCAACGAGTATATCACATCTACCCAGTATGTGATCGTTCCGGCTGGCACGGACACCAAGAGCTTCAAGCTAGACGGCAAAGTAATCGGCGTGCAGGAAGGTACGACCGGCGATATTTATTATGCGAGTGAGCCCAAGGTGATCAAGGCAAAGGAAGTCAAAAAGTATAAGTCCGCAATTGATGCGGCTGCCGATATGCTGCTTGGCCGAGTGGACTGCGTGATCATTGACGAATTGCCGGCGAAGAAGATTACGGAAAAGAACAGCGGCAAGATGATTTGCTACAATCCTGGCTATGAGCCGGAGTCCTATGCAATTGCGATTCAGAAGGGCAGCGATGATCTGGCACAGGTTGTCAATCAGGTGCTTACACGCCTGAAGGACGAAGGGAAGATCGACCAATATTTGCTCAATCATACCTCATAAAACGACAAAATCGTAAATAAGCTTTGTTGAGGACGGCAGGCGATTTCAGATGGGGTCGCCTGCTGTTATTTCTCAGTGCGGAGCTGGGAGGAATTTTATGGAGTTTTTCGACTATCTCTATCAGCTGCTCATTGCGGATAAGCAGTACATGACTATTTTGAAGGGCCTTGGCAATACCTTGCTGATCGCTGCGGTTGCCGCTGTAATCGGCATTACGCTGGGTATGCTGGTGGCAATGATTAAATATTTCTGCAAAGGAAGAAAAGCGATCCGTCCGCTGGAATGGCTTTGCGATATTTATATCACTGCCATTCGCGGAACGCCAGTTATGGTACAATTGTTTATCTGGTCACTTGTTATCTTGGCCTCATGGAAGAATGCGCTGCCGATTGCCTGCATTGGCTTCGGCTTCAATTCCGGCGCATACGTTGCAGAAATCATTCGTGCCGGCATTGCGGCGGTTGATCCCGGCCAGGAGGAAGCAAGCCGTTCACTCGGCTTATCGAAAGCGGCGACCATGCGGTATATCATTATGCCGCAGGCCATTAAAAATATCCTGCCCGCATTGGGCAATGAATTTATTGTACTGCTCAAGGAAACGTCGGTGGCGGGTTATATTGCAGTCAATGATCTGACCCGGGCGGGCGCAATTATTAAAAGTGTCACATTTGACCCTAATATTTATTTTGTGATTGCCCTGATTTACCTCGTAATGGTTCTGGGGCTGACAAAGCTGCTGCGGCTGCTTGAAAGGAGGCTGGCGAAGAGTGATAAAGGTTGAGGGCCTGAAAAAGGCATTCGGGGATCATCTGGTCCTCAAAGGCATCGATTATGAAATCCGCAAGGGCGAAAAAATCGTCGTCGTCGGCCCCTCCGGCTCCGGCAAGAGCACCTTCCTGCGCTGCCTGAACCTTTTGGAGGAGCCGACGGAGGGCAAGATATGGTTTGAGGATCAGCTCATCACTGACCCGAAGGCGAAGCTCGACGAGATCCGCGAGCACATGGGCATGGTGTTTCAGCAGTTCAACCTCTTCAACAACCTGACCATCCTGAAAAATATTACGCTCGCCCCTGTCAGGCTCAAGCTCATGAGCAAAGAGGAGGCCAATGAAAAGGCCTTCCAGCTGCTCGACCGCATCGGTTTGCGGGATAAGGCCGACGCATATCCGTCCCAGCTCTCCGGCGGGCAGAAGCAGCGCATCGCGATCATCCGCGCGCTGGCAATGAACCCGAAGGTGATGCTCTTTGACGAGCCGACGAGCGCGCTCGACCCGGAGATGGTGGGCGAGGTGCTCGCCGTGATGAAGGAGCTCGCGGAGAGCGGGATGACGATGTTCGTCGTCACGCACGAGATGGGCTTTGCCCGCGAGGTGGGCACAAGAGTGGTGTTCATGGATGACGGGCAGATTCTGGAGGAAAACACGCCGCAGGAATTCTTTGAGCATCCGCAGAACCCGCGGTTGCAGGATTTTCTCTCCAAGGTGCTGTAGTAATCCAAAATCGGTGTTATAAAAAGCGTGCGCAGGCCATGCCAGATGGCTGCGCACGCTTTTATTTTATTTGCAAAATGATATACGGTATGCACTGGAGGTGGGATACGGCTTAATGCGCTGGCTATATCTCATGGTAAAAGGAGAACCGGTGTTGTGGGGATATCCACAGCACCGGTTTTTTATCGCATTCTCTCTTTGGCTTTTTACTGCTTTCCGTGGATCAGATCGCGCCGCTGGTCTTCCAGCAAGTCAAGGCCGAGCGTCCCGCCCGGATTCATGATATGGTCCGGATCAAAGTGCTCCTTGAGCGCACGGTAGATTTCCATCTCGTTGTGTCCGATCTGGGCCTCCAGCCACGGGGCGGTCATCTTGCCGATGCCGTGGTGGTGGCTCATCGAGGCGCCGGCCTTTTGGATGTGATTCATAATGCCGTGCTGGCATTCGAGATATTCATCGATGCTGTCCATTTTCGCCTGGAAGATGAAGTAGAGGTTTGCGCCCTGTGGGTAGAAAAGTGAGACATATGCGTCATACACATCGTGTTCGGGCGGCTCTTCTGTTTCAATGATCGTGATGTAACGGCCTTCTTCGGTATTTTTTGTTTCCGTTGTTGTGGTTGATTTTGCCGTTTCGGTAGGCTTGGGTTTTTCCTCTGGCTTTTCCGCCACCATAGTTGTTTGTGCAGTTTCGGCGGTCTGATCGTTATGGATGAAGATGCTGTATGGTGGGTGTTGTGAAATGATTTTTATATCAATGATGCGCCAAGCGATTTACAAGCGGCAACGGCATCATCATCAGGCGCTTCGTTACAGATCACGAAATCGCAAGCCATCACTGCACCGTCATTTTTGCAGGTTTCCTCCCAATTTCGCATCCACTCTCCGTCACCCCAGCCGTAGGAACCGAACAGAGCGATCTTCTTGCCTGATAGCTTCGCTTCGCAGCCCTCAAACATCGGAGCGAATTCGTCTTCCTCCAATTCCTCCGCACCCATTGAGGGGCAGCCAAACGCAATGGCGTCAAAGGAGTCCATAATCGAGGCGTCAAACTCTGCCGCCGTCAGCATAACCGCTTCAGCACCCGCCGCCTTAATTCCGTCTGCAACTGCCGAAGCCATTGCCTCCGTGTTGCCGGTGCCGCTCCAATAAACTACTGCTATCTTACTCATTGTTGCAATCCAACCTTTCTTTGAAATCATATAGATCAACCGGCTACAGTGAGCCGTTCGATAGACATCCCTTTTGCATACCGTACAGAATAAACATCGGTGCATTTCTTATACTTTGCAAAAGTTTCTTGTGCCGCCTCTGCGTCGCCGTACACCTTCCAGTAGCCGATGCACTTACAGTCGCCCGCTCTGTTTTGAATAAAACCGCAGACATCCTCCGGAGGATAACCGAGAAAAAGTCCGATTTCGTGGGGAAACTCATCATATTCACTCATGCGCTTCATAAGCTGCACGATACAGCGTTCCGGTGTTTCCATACCGTAACCGCGCTCGCATAGCAGGCGACAGGCTGTTTCGTCCTGTAAATCACGGGAGAGATGGGACGGACGGTACACATAAATAAGCGCTCGGTTTTTCTGAAAACGCAAAGGTAAAACACGCAAGCCCTTTTTAGTAAGTAATCTGTTCCAGCGGCGAACCGCCTCCCGCATTGCGTAAATATCTGGATAATAACAGGCAAACATATTTCCGGTTTTCATACCTGCAAGTGTCGGGGAACAATACCTGATGATAAGTTCCTCGGACATTTTTATCCCTCCTTATGCCGTGTATTTCTCCAGAGTGCTGCTTTTAAGTGCCGCATAGATAACAAGCGTGATAACAAATATTCGTCGTTTTCGCTATTCTCTCAAAGAGATTTGCCAGAAGGCTGGCTATGCTTATTATCCTTGTGATGTTTGCCGCAAGGGAAATCCATTGGCATATAACATTTCCTGCTATGTATTTTGTACTGTCAGGAACCGTACGATCAGCCGTTTATTTATTATCATGGCCGTTTTGCTCTTTTAGATATTTCCTGCATAAATGCCTTACTCCATGATTACCGCAGGGCAGGCAACCGTTATCCCGATTACGATTCAAACGGTTACAACATGATCCATCGCTTATCCTTTCTTTTATTCTGCCCCTTTCAGGGCTTCGACCATATCAATCTTCTTATTCTTTCGCGCAACCATCCAACCCACAATCAGGGATACACCGAAGGTCAGCAGAATGCTTACAGAATAGGTCAGTACGCCAAGGGTCAGGCTGAGTTCGTATTCGCTGACGAGTGCGGTAATCAGAATATACAGTATTCCAACACCGCCGGGAAGCCCGATCAGTACACCGATCACCGTCAGCCATATATTCTGGCTGATGAGCAGCTCGCCGATAGCTTTGTCACGGAAGCCAAGCAACTTCAGCGTGGCGAGCTCTCTGCGGCGTTCCACATAACTCATTACGCCAAGATTATACAGCACTACAATACCAAGAACGACAGCGGCTATCACAAGCACGGCGATCATCACATTCATAATATCCATAAAGGTGCCGTAGCTCGCCATAATGGTGCCCTTTTCCTGTTTGCCCGAGATCATAGACGAACTTTCAATATCGTCCGAATCGGTATCTGTATAGACCGAGCCGATATGATATTCCACGCCTACGCTTTCTGCATAGGTGTCGGTCATAATAATGCTTTCTGTAACAAGGGAACGGAAATATCCCACAACCTTAACTTTATAGGTTTCCTCACTGCCGTAGGGAGCAAACTCGATTGTATCTCCTATTTTTGCTGTATCTTTCAGGCGAAGGCAGAGATAGACACCGTCATCAGACAGTTCCATTAAGTCGTTATCTTCGCTCAAAAAGCGGATTTTATTGTTGTCGTTGTGATAGATTTCAAGGGTAATCGTATTGCCTTCGTAGCTGATACCGGAGGAAGCCTGCCAATCGCCGCTCAATTTTTTCGCCAGAGCGATCGCATCTTCATTTTCGGCGGCTTCTGACAGATTCACCTTTGTGACATAATTGCTGATATCCTCGTCCAGCATACCGAGGAAATTCTGCATGGTGTCTTTCATCCCAAGACCACCGACAAGGAGCAGCATACATCCGAATACGCCTACCAATGTCATTGCGGAACGGGCTTTGTGGCGGAGAATATCACGGATATTCCATTTTGTGCCGAAAGATAGCTTATCCCAAAACGGCAGTTTTTCAATCGCACTCTTTTTCATTGCTTTGGGTGTGTACGGACGGAGTGCGTCCGCCGCCGTGCCTTTCAGCATTTTTTTGACCGAGAAGTAACTGATAAGCGTTAAGAACAGAACGGTTACAAGGATAATGGGAATACAGAAGGACGGCATTACAAGTTCCCATTCGGGGAGGTCAAAATAGGTTGCCATCATTCCGCTGGGGCTGATGATGATAGCGGCAATGCCATAACCAAGCACGATACCGAGCATCGTTCCCACAAGCCCGATAAACAGTCCGTAGGAGGTGTAATGGAAAAGTATCCTGTTATCACGGAAGCCAAGTGCTTTCAGTGTACCGATTTGCACCTTTTCATTGGCTGCAATACGGTGCATTGTCGTTACCATGGTTAAGATTGCGATGGCAAGGAACAGCACCGGCAGGATAGATCCCATTGTTTTGCCTTCTTCTGCTTCGCTCTGTGCCCCTGCGTAGGCAGTATGTTCGCTTTTATCGGTCACAAGAATCGTTCTGCCGACAGCATCCTTGACTGCTTCTTCAAGGTCAGCCTTTTCCATATCAGAGATTACATTGATCTGTGGATAGAAATCCTTTCCGAGACAGTTTTTTAGCTTTTCGGGCGTTATGTAAGCAAAACCGAAAGATTCATAATCGGGCATCAGCTGGTTTTCATCAGCTACGCAAATCATATTTTCACTGCTTTTGGCAAGACCGATAACCTCGCCGCTGATCTCGACGCCCTTATATACAAAGGTCAGCGTATCACCGGGAGCGATACCGTTTGCCTGCGCAAATTTATCTGAAAGCCAAATACCGTCTGAGGTTTCATCATACGCCGCACCGTCTGTTATGAGCATCGTAGATACGGTATCGTTTTCCGACACATTTAGCAAAACGGATTTTTTTGTATTTTTTAGGCTGACATTGACGGCAAGGTATCTTGTGGCGGCCTCCACGCCGTCAATATCCTGTATGGCCTCGATATGATCTTCCGTAAATCCGGCTTCCGAATAAAGACGGAAATCAGCATAATTCGTTTGCTTAAAGAAATCGGAGGTATCTGTTTCAATGCTCTGCCATTCAATGTTAAAACCGAGAAAGATACCGACTCCGATGGCGATCATAATGATCATGGATATAAACTGCGGTTTGTAGCTCCACGCAGTCCGGAACAGCTTTCTTATCAGCATACCTTACCACTCCACTTCATCGGCACTCATCGGTGCGGGCTGTTCCTCTAAGGATTTGATTTTACCATTCTTTACACGGATCACGATGTCCGCCATTTTCGAAATGTTCTGATTATGAGTTACGATAACGATCGTCTTGCCGTAGTTCTTTGCCATTGAAAGGAGGAGTTTTAAAACCAATACACCCGTTTCTGAATCCAGCGCTCCGGTCGGTTCATCACAAAGCAGGATTTTCGGGTTTTTAGCAAGCGCTCTTGCGATGGATACTCTTTGCTGCTCACCGCCTGAAAGCTCGGAGGGAAAGTTGTGCAAATGGTCGGAAAGTTCGACTTCTGCAATCATTTTCTTTGGATTCAGGGCATTTTTCGAAATTTCTTTCACAAGAGCTACATTTTCATAGACTGTCAGCGTGGGAACAAGATTATAAAACTGAAACACGAACCCCACGGTTGACGCACGGTAATCCGCAAGCTCGTTATTTGTGAGTGTGGAAATATCCTTGCCGTTTACTCGGATCGTTCCGCTGGTAGGGCTGTCAAGCCCACCGAGCATATTGAGGAGCGTGCTCTTTCCTGCGCCGCTGGGGCCGAGAATCACGATAAACTTTCCCTCATCCAAAGTAAAATTTACGCCGTCAAGCGCTTTCAGTTCGTGATCGCCTGCGGTATATACACGGGTTACATCTTTAAATTCTACGATTGCCATACCGTTTTCCTCCGTTTACTTTTTGAACAGTGAAAAACCTTTCTTTTCATAAGGTTCGGTATGAATACCGAGCACCTGATATCCCGTTTGCTCAATGACAGTTTTTAATTCGTTATCATCAATGGGAAGTTCTGCAATGATCTGAGTTTTTCTCTTACTGTGTGAGGATTCTACTTTTTTAACGGGAAAGGCTGCTCTTATCGCATCATTGATGTGAGCCTCACACATTCCGCAGGCCATACCTTCGATGTCCAATGTTATTTTCAGCATGATAAACGCCTCCACATATTTAGTTAGCGTAAGCTAACCAATTGCTCTAAATAATGCAGCATCCTTTAAGTTAGATGCTGCTAACTTGGCTGATTATATTATTATATGTTTTTTTTGTATTGTCAAGGCGTACAGCGGAGAATTTGTAAAGAATTCTATATTTTTTACAGCAAACAAGCGGCAAGGATTTACCCATGTGATTCCGCTGTCTCCTTCGTGATATAATAACCTCACGAAACACTTGCAAAATCAAATCTTTACGGTTAGAGGGAAGTAATTTCAGATTAGGCGGTATAGCCCCGATTACATGGGCTGTACCGTCTTTTCGAGTTTCTATGCGCCTTGCCGTTTGGATTGCGTGGCAGAAAGGAAATTGATTTCCCCTACAAAGTTGAAAACAATATCCACTTTCTGTACCCGCTTCCCGTCCACTTTTTCCGGCGCATGGACTATGATTTTCTTGATAAATTCATTCACGATTGCGGGGGTAAGTTCCTTTATCCCCACATACTTACGGATAATTGCGGAAAAGCTGTCAAAGTCGCTCTTGTTCTGTTCGTAGGTATCGACTTCCTGCTGGTCTGCCTTGACCTTTTCTTCCAGTTCCCGCTGTTCCGCTTCATACTCTGCGGACAGTTTCAAAAACCTGTCGTGGCTGATTGTGCCGCTGATGTCGTCCTCATAAATCCGCTTGAAGATACGGTCAAGTTCCGCTATCCGTTTTCTCGCCTGTCCGACTTCCCGCTTCCTGCGTTTCATTTCCTTTTCCGTTTCAGCAGAGCGTTGTGCGTACATCATTTCCTTAAATGCTATGATGTCATCAAAGAAAAGGGCGGTCACGTCAAATATCCTGCTCCATACTATCTGCTTCAATACTTCTTCGCGGATAAAATGAGCCGTACAACTTCCCGTATTGCTCTTGTACTTTGCACAGCGGTAATGGTCTTGTGAACCGTTAAAACTCTTGCAAGTGGCGAAATGTAGCTTGCTTCCACAGTCTGCACAATATACCAAGCCGGAAAACAATCCCTGTCTGTCCGCTTTTGTGGGGCGGCGTTTGTTTGCCCTTAGTTCCTGCACCCGTTCAAAAACAGCGTCCTCTACAATCGCTTCATGGGTATTGAAAAAGATAGCCTGCTGTTCCTTTGTGGTTGGAATCCGCTTTTTCAGCTTGTGGGATTTGGAATAGCTTTTGAAGTTCACCGTATGCCCGCAGTAGTCCATACGCTCCAAAATACCGACAATGGTACTATCCCTCCAGTCATAGGGATTTTCGGGAAGTGCTTTCCCCTTTTTCTTTGCGTAGTGGGCTTTGACAGTCAGCACCTTATCTTCTTTGAGGATTTTTGCTATCTGCATAGGGCCTTTTCCGGCGATACATAAATCAAAAATCCGTTTCACCACAGTGGCGGCTTCCTCGTCTACAATCCATTGTTTTTTGTCGGTAGGGCTTACAATGTAGCCGTAGGGCGGCTTTGTCAGATGTTCCCCTGCCTGTCCTTGCGCCCGTTTGATTGCCCGTACCTTTTTGCTTGTATCTTTGGCATAAAAATCGTTGAAAAGGTTACGGAACGGGGTAAAATCGTTGTCGCCTTTTGCGCTGTCCACACCGTCATTGATTGCGATATAGCGCACATCACGCTCCACGAAAAAGATTTCCGTATAGTAGCCGACTTTCAGATAATCGCGCCCTAACCTTGACATATCCTTGACAATGACCGTCGCCACGTTTCCGGCTTCAATCTCTGCAATCATGCGGTTAAAATTTGGTCTGTCAAACGTCACACCCGATACGCCGTCGTCAATGAAGAAAACGGGATTGGAAAAGCCGTTGTCCGCCGCATATTTGGAGAGGATTGCTTTCTGGTTCACAATGCTGTTGCTGTCGCCCTCTAACGTATCTTCCTGTGAAAGACGGGCGTATAATGCTGTTATCTGTTCGGGCTTATATGTATTCGTATTTGCTGTCATGTGTTCATTCCTCCTGTAATGAACGCCCGACAAACAGAAGTGCTAATCCTATTATAGCGCACTTATCCCTGTTTGTCATTGGGCGGTTTGACGGTTTCTGCTTTTATGAGCCGTACCATCTTGTCGCGGAGCCGTTCCGAGCCGCCGCAGGAGGTAGACACTTCATAGTAAGTGCCGCCGATTTTGTAGCAGACGGTTTCTTCTGTCGGCTTTCTCTTTTGTGGTACAAATTCACTGTCCTTGATTTCCGGTTCCCATTCCATTCTTTTCCCTTCCTTTCCGTATTTGCTAAGTGATAAGTTTCGGAGCAAGCATAGGAAAAGAGTACCCTTTTCCGTAAATCTGCCCGCCCGCGCTATAACTTGCCGGACAGATTTTGCTTGTTGGGAAGTATCCCAAACCCTCTTGAAAATCCTCTCACTACCTACAACACCGCACAGGGCGGTTTTGACGAAGTTTTGAGAAAAATTCTTCAAAAAGTTTTCCTTGTTTCTTAATACGGGGAAGTTTGGGAAATGCCAAATGTATCAAAAGAAAGTTCTAAAAATCTTTCCTATCGGAGTGGACTGTTGTATACTGGTAAATACTTGTCCTTAAAACCGCAAGATATATGAAAAGCGGAATGAAATATCCTGCTATAATGCAAAGAGAAAGGAGGAAGCTGCAATGCCGGGGAATATCAAAAATGTAATGGCGGCAATCGACTATATCGAAAGCCACCTGCACGAAAAACTGGACTTGGAAACAGTTGCGGGGGCTGTACATTATTCAAAATATCATTTACACCGAATATTCACAGGTACGGTAGGGCTGACAATCCACGACTATGTACAACGCCGCCAGTTGACCGAAGCCGCAAAACTGCTTGTACTTTCCGACAGACCAATCCTTGAAATTGCGCTTTCTGCCGGATATGAGAGCCAGCAGTCCTTTACGGATATTTTCAAAGCCATGTATAAAAAATCCCCTAACAGGTACAGGGAGGAAGAAAAATTTTATCCATTGCAGCTAAGATATGTCTTGAATGAAAATCCTACAAATTTAGAGGGAAAAGAATGGCAGGATAAAATCGTCTTTGCAACACAGGAGGACATACCCAAATGGATAGAACTGGTTCACCTTGTCATTGACGGGTTCCCGCATCTGGACGAGAAGCAATATCTTGAACAGTTGCAGGAGTATATCAAAAACAAGCGTGCATTGATTTTGAAAGACGCTGATACGGCAATCGGGATTATGGCGTTTAACGAGGTGACGGGGAGCATTGATTTCTTTGGGGTACACCCACAGTATCGGAAAAGAGGGATAGCGAAAGCATTTTGCGAAAAGGCATTGTATGAACTTGCACGTTCCGCACAGATTAGCGTGACGACTTTTCGGGAGGGCGACAAGGCAGACACAGGCTATCGGGAGGTATGGGGAAGTCTTGGCTTTGCCGAAGCGGAACTGTTAATTGAATTTGGCTATCCGACACAGCGGTTTATACTTCACAGAGAAAAATCGGAGGGCGAGGACAATGAGTGACCTAAATCCACTATCACAGGACTTTACAATAAAATCGTTGCTGAAATTTGCATTTCCTACAATTTTGATGATGATATTCATGGGGCTGTATACAGTCGTTGACACAATTTTTGTAGCACGACTTGTAGATACAAATGCACTTTCGGCATTGAATATTGTCTGCCCTGTTATCAATCTGATTGTCGGTCTTGGAACTATGCTTGCAACAGGAGGAAGTGCGATTGTAGCCCGCAAAATGGGAGCAGGAGAACATACAAGGGCGGCACAGGATTTTACGCTGATTATTTCAGCGGGCATTTTGTTAGGTGTATTGATTGCAGTGTTGGGAACAGTTTTTATTGACAGGATTGTATGGGGACTTGGAGCAAGCAGTATTCTATTTCCATACTGTAAAGAATACCTTTTCATTCTACTGTTATTCACGCCTGCAAGTATCCTGCAAGTGCTTTTTCAAAATCTAATCGTAACAGCAGGACGCCCCGGAATGGGTATGGTGCTTGGCGTAAGTGCGGGAATCGCTAATATTTTACTGGACTATATTTTTATTGTGCCGCTTCACATGGGCATTAAGGGGGCGGCGTTTGGTACGGGCATTGGCTATATGATACCGGCGGTGATTGGATTGTGGTTCTTTTCCACAAAGAAAAACAGTCTGCATTTTAAGAAGCCAGTCATAGACTTTTCCGTATTGGCTGAAAGCTGTACCAATGGTTTTTCGGAAATGGTAAGTCAGGCGGCAACAGCGGTTACAACATTCCTTTTTAACCACATTATGATGAAACTGCTTGGAGAAAACGGGGTTGCGGCAATCACAATCATTATCTATACACAGTTTTTATTGAGTGCCCTTTACATAGGTTTTTCTATGGGAGTAGCCCCTGTTATCAGCTATAACTATGGGAAGCAGGACGAAAAACAGCTAAAAAATGTATTTTCAATTTGTATGCAATTTATTGTCTTTGTTTCGGTCACTGTTTTTGTAATAGCATTTATTTTTGGTTCGCCATTGGTTCGTGTTTTTGCAGAAAAGGGAACTCCTGTTTACGAAATTGCGCGAAACGGATTTTTGATTTTCCCATTCAGTTTTCTGTTTTGTGGACTGAATATTTTTACCTCTGCCACATTTACAGCATTATCAAACGGGAAGTTGTCAGCAATTTTATCATTCCTGCGGACTTTTGGACTGATTACAGTGCTGTTGCTTATATTGCCTAATCTTTTGGGCGTAACGGGGGTATGGCTTGCAGTACCGATAGCAGAGTTAACCACTATGATTATAGCACTGGTTTTTCTTCATCAGAACAGAGAGAAGTATCACTATGCATAAAAAGAAATTTATCATGCCGTCCGGCGGTTAATAAAAAAACCGTTGTGTGGCGGCAAAATCATCATGCGCCAAAACAGAATACAAGCGGCTAAACGGCGGTTTTGAAATAACAATCAAAGCCGCCGTTTTTATGTGGCAGAAAAGTTTTCATAGATATGGCGGTATTGTGAGGTACTGCTATGTCTGTTTTTTATTTCATGGGTAGTTTTTGCTATGGCGAATTATCAAAAAAATCCTGTCTTGTGGAACGGGATATTCTGCCTATGAGTATGAACACACATATCATTTAGTATGTCTTAATAACTCACATTACTCAAAAACTCATGCGCTTTCTGCTGTATGGGGTTTTGTTGTAATAGCCCCCTACTGGGAAGAAAGGGGGTGAGAGAAAATGAGATATTCTGAACAGTTCATGGAGCATATCGAATATGCGTTCAATGCGTTCTGCAAGATTGTTCTGCGCCATGAAGCAATCAACGCATGGCGGGATTTGAAGCGGAAAGAAGAACGGGAAATATCCCTCGACTATCTGATGTCAGAACGATATTTTGAACCGTCTGCTATGGACAGCTATTTTGAAAGACAGGAGAAGCCGACTGTATTTCTTGTGTTGGGAAAAGAAGTTATCGTTGATGATGAACAGTTAGCAATGGCATTATCAAAATTGCCGAAATTAAGGCGGGAAGTCCTGTTGCTTTATTACTTCGTTGGTTATCATGACGAAGCAATCGGCAGACTGTACGGGCGTTGCAGAAGTACAATAAACAGTCGGAGAAATGTTGCACTGAAACAGTTACGAAAAGAATGGGAGAGATTGGGGCATGAGGAATAAAAAGCTGATACCTTTTGAGGTAATCCAAAAAGCTGTTGCCGGAGAGCCGGAAGCGGTAGACGCAGTATTGCGGCACTACACTGCACACATCAAATATTTGTCTATGTATAAGGGGCATATCAATGACGACACACAGGACAGGCTAAAGGCTAAACTGGTTGAAGCCATATTGAAATTCCGCTTCGACCGATAGGAAGTAGCAAAGACAGGAAAAGCTGTCAAGGGTAAACTTCGCGCTACGCGCCCTTGACAGCTTTTCCCGCCTTTGCTTGTGGGTAGTCAAGAGGGCGAAATCAGTAAACTGCTTTCGCCCTCAATTTATTATGGGAATTGTTACGCAGTAGAGGCTATTTTGCCCTTGATTTATGCGGATTTGCGGGCGTTGAAGTGGCGGGGTAAGGGTTTTATACGTCTGCCCTCAAAAATGGCGTTCTATTGCGTAACAATTTAGTTGTTTTAATCGATTAAAAATGCTATAATTTCGTTATAAAATTGCAGGGAGGAAATGTTATATGAATGAAATATATACAACAGAATTACTTTCTCTTGGAACAGCTTTAGCAGAACTGGCAGTTAAAGGGACAGCTACTGCGGTATCAAGTAAAATTCGAGCAATAAAAGAAGAAAAAAATATTGAAAAAATCCGTAGCACGTATGATGAAATAATCAATGAATTGCTTAGTGAACGAGAAGAAGCTGTCAGAATTGCTCAAGCCTATAAATCCGAGTTGGAAAAAGTAGTGATTAGCGATGAGGATATTCAACATCTACATAATACGGTATCACGTATTTTAGAGATTATAAAAAAATCTCAAATATCATCTGCTGAACAAATCGGGCCCGAAGCTGTTGAGGTTGTAAAATCTCAAGTTGAATCTTATGAGCAAATTAAGGAGTTAATCAGCGTAGACACTCTTAAAACCATGCAACTAATTGGATTTAATTATAAGTCTGCCATAGGAGAACCATTAACACTCATGCTTAAAAATTTTATTTTATCAAAGGTCACAGAGCCGGATAATCTAAAAGCATTTGAAAAAATAATTACACCAGAAATGGTAGAAATATTAAAAAATGATACAGCATACGAGAATTTCAAAGAAATAACAAACATGCAATAACTAAAGAAACAGAGGGCAAGTTATTTTTAACTTGCCCTCTGTTTCTCGTGCACCCTGTTTGTCAGCGTTCATGATAAGTTGTTTTGAATACTTCCTTATCAGCGTAAAACTAAAGGTTTTGAGTGTTTCGGAGAACATTGAAGCATTGATTCGGGCTGACGCCCTGCGGCTGCGCCGCTCATTGCGCCTTGCGCAATGGAATTATGGTATAATGATGTTATATAGCGCCCTTCTATGCCGCGCCGCAACTTGCACTTCGTTAGGAGGGTTTGCAAACATGTAAATGAAATTATGCTGTGTAGGTAAATGAAAAAACGACTGCCGATTGTATCGACAGTCGTGGTTCGCTCATCCTGCTCGGTTTGCACAATTCTTTGCTAACGACATTACGCATAAGAATTTGAAGCTTTTTGAAATGGCCGGGCTCTGTCTGCGTTACTTTTTATGGATCAGGTCGCGCCGCTGGTCCTCCGGCAGGTCGAGGCCGAGCGTCCCGCCCGGATTCATGATATGGTCCGGATCAAAGTGCTCCTTGAGCGTGCGGTAGATTTCCATCTCGTTGTGGCCGATCTGCGCCTCCAGCCACGGGGCGGTCATCTTGCCGATGCCGTGGTGGTGGCTCATTGAGGCGCCGGCTGCCTGGATATGATCCATGATCCCATACTGGTATTCCAAATATTCGTCGATATCGCTCATCTTTGCCTGGAAGATGAAATAGAGGTTTGCGCCCTGTGGATAGAAGTGCGACATGTGCGTCATGCACATTGTGTTCGGGCGGCTCTTGCAGTAGGCGCGCACGCTCTTGTAGACGTCCATGAAGTTATCCCAGTTGACGGAGCATTCGAGCGTGTCGAGCATCAAGCCGTAGTCGCCCAGATCCTCGCGCAGGTATGGATCGCGGAAGCGGCCCTTCTCCCAGCCCCTCGTGACGATGCCGGTGGTATACATCGCGCCGTATTTGTGGCAGATATCCCAGATGCGGCGCTTGACATTTTTGCTGAAATGGCGCTCGCCCTCTGTAAGGCCCAGCATCAGGCAGCGCTTATTGGATTCATAGCCGCGCGCCTTCAAAAGCGCGTCGATGGGCGTATCCGCCACGCCGTAAAGGTGGAAGGCGATCTCCGTCTCCTCCGCGTCGGATACGCGGAACACGGACGGGAAGCCGAATTCGCCCTGCATGATCTCGCGGGCGGCGGTGACGGCGTCGTCCCAATTATGGAAAACGTAGCTGAAGCGGAAGCGGTTCTCCGGCATATATTTGAAGATGCGAAGGGTCACGTGTGTCAGGATGCCGAAGGTGCCCTCGCTGCCCATCATGATCTGGTCGATGGAGGGGCCGGTCGCGTTGCGCGGGCATTCGTCGCTTTTGATGATGCCCACGGGGGTGACATACTCCTGGCTGATGACGATATCCTCGATCTTGCCGTAGTAGCTGGAATTCTGGCCCGCGCCGCGCGTGACCGTCCAGCCGCCGACGGAGGAATACTCGAAGGACTGCGGGAAGTGGCCGCAGGTGTAGCGCCCCTTGGCCTGCAGCTTTTCAGGCGCGTGGTTGAGGATGTCTTCGAGCTGCGGGCCGCTCATGCCGGCCTCCACGGTGATGGTCTGGTTGTGCTCGCTGAAGCGGATGACCTTGTTAAAATTCTTGCGCATATCGAGCGTGACGCCGCCGCACACGGGCTCCACACCACGGGTAACGGAGGAGCCGCCGCCGTAGACATACATCGGGATTTTGTGCTCGCTGCAGTATTTGACGAGCCCTATGATATCCGCTCGGTTGCGGGGATAGACCACTGCGTCCGGCACATTCTCCACGATGTGCTTGCGCAGGCGCATCAGGTCGATCATCGTCTTACCGTAGGCCACGCTCAGGCGGGCGTAATCGTCCACCGTGACGTTCGCACGGCCGACGATGGCGCGCAGGTCGTTGAGCTGCTCCTCGGTGAAGCGGGACGGATGGTCGTATTTGACCGGTTCCAGGCCCATCTCCTTTTTCTCCTGGAAGTCGCTGTCCGTCATGTCGAAGACATCCTTCATCATGCGGTAGAGGGAGCGGCTGGGGGCCTTGAATTCTTTCGGATCGCCCCATTTGAGAATCGAACGCCAGGAACCGGCGGGCGCCTCCTCGTGGTACCAGTCCGGATAGAAATCGGATACCTTTTTCTTGGTGAGAGCCATTGCTGCGTACCTCCTATTTTCTGAAATTGTAATATCGATGCCTGTTTATGCTGTTTCCTGTGCCTCGCCGTGAATGCGGCAGGGCGCAGGATTCTCGGTCATGTCGCCTGTGGCGACGATATTGACGCCAAAAACGTTTTTGAGCACAATGCCGCCGATGGGGAGGCGCTTTTTCACGGTGACGGCGTTGATCTTTTCCATCGCCTGCATGATCTGATCCTTCGGCAGCTCGCCGTCGGTCTTGACGCTCAGATAGGGGCAGTCCGGGAAAATAGTCTTTACCGTGCTCGCAATCGAGCGGGTCGGATTTTTCAGTTCGTTTTCCGCAAAGGCGACGCCCTTTTTGCAGGTGGCGCCTGTTACCTCTATCTTACCATCCTTTTCCATTACCTGCAAGCGGCAGCCGTTTGGGCAGACGATACAGGTCATCTCCTGCACAGTATTTTTCATAAAGCACACGCTCCTTTACTGCCGCGCTTCCATCTTCAGCTGGAGGCTGCGGACCTTTTCTCTGGGCGCAACGGTCAGCGTCTCCATCTCAGAGGGGAGCAGACGCAGATAGTTTTTCTTTTTTTCCACCTGGTCGTTTACCAGCAGCGTAACGGATTGACTGCGGCGGTCTGTCCGGCTGCGGAAGTAGACGGTAAAGGAGCCGGGCTGCTCCATATCATAATACTGCGGCACCGCGTAGAGAAAATCCCCCTTGCGGTAGCGAAGCTTCACGCGGCAACGGTCGGCCGGTGTATAGTGGGCCGCCGCTTTGCCGGCAAGTTCTCCGCTTTCGGATACATAATCCACAAGGTCGTTGACATGCAGGGCGTTGCCGCAGCAGAATACGCCCGGCACGCTCGTCATCAGCCGCTGATCGACATATGGGCCCTTGGTGGCCGGGTCGAGCGCCACGCCGAGCTGCTCCGCGATCTCATTCTCCGGCAGCAGGCCGACGGAGAGGATGAGAGCGTCACAGTCAATGATGCGCTCCGTGCCCGCGATGGGCTGCATCTGCTCATCTACCTGGCAGACCTCCACGGCCTCCACACGCTTTGTGCCGAACACGCGCGTCACGGTGGTGGAGAGATGCAGGGGGATATTGTAGTCGTTTAAGCACTGCGCGACATTGCGTGCAAGGCCGGCGGGCGCATCCTTAATCTCGTATACGCCCTCCACTTCAGCGCCCTCGAGCGTCAGGCGGCGGGCCATGATCATGCCGATGTCGCCGCTGCCGAGGATCACGCATTTTTTCGTGGGCATGCAGCCCATGAGATTGACGAAGTGCTGCGCCGTGCCCGCAGTGTAAACGCCCGCAGGGCGGTCGCCGTGGATCCAGACCTGCCGCGCCGTTTTTTCCCGGCAGCCGCAGGCCAGCACGAGCGCATTGCACTCCTCATAGAGGATTCCGTCCTGCGTCTGGATTTCCAGCCGGAAGCCGCCGGCCGGCCGCTTCTCCGCATTCAGGACAAAGGCGGACGTGCGGTAATCGATATCCATTTCAAGCAGCTCCTTGAGAAACCGATCTGCATACTCCGGGCCGGTGAGCCGCTCGCCGAAGCGCAGAAGGCCGAAGCCATCGTGAATGCACTGCTTGAGAATGCCCCCCATTTTGGCCTCGCGCTCAATGAGCAGGACGCTTGCGTGTTCCTTTGACGCGCTGATGGCGGCTGCAAGCCCGGCGGGGCCACCGCCCAGGACGATCACGTCATACCGTTTCATGCTGGACACCTCCCTTGTGTGTGCGTTCCAGAATCAGGTTGGAATCTTCTCCGCTCTTGGTGACCTCTTCGGGGGAAAGCCCCGTTTCGTCGCAGATGATCTGCGTCACCAGCGGGGAGCAGAAGCCGCCCTGGCAGCGGCCCATGCCGGGCCGCATACGGCGCTTGAGCGCGTCGATGGTGATTGCAGGGATGGGGGAGTGGATCGTATCCACGATCTCGCCCTTGCTGATCCCCTCGCAGCGGCAGATGATCACGCCGTAGTCCGGGTTCTTTTGGATGATTTCCTGCTTTTCCTCCACAGTTAAATCGCTCATATGGGGAACCACCCGCCGGCGCGGGTTGAAGGATGCATTGGGCTTTACCTCCATCTGCTCCTTGAGCGCATCAACCGTGATTTTTGTGATCTCTTCCGCAATTGCGGGAGCGGAGGCGAGGCCTGGCGACTGGATGCCGGCCGCGTGGACGAGATTCGGAACAGATTCGGAACGCTCGATGATGAATTCCTCTTCATATGTAGCAGCACGGATCCCGGCAAAATAGGTGATCACGTCCGCCGGGGCAAAGCCCTTGATGAGGGGGAGGTGTTTTTTCAGGATCGCATCGATATTCTCGCGGTGCGTGCTGAAATCCTCGCGCATCGGCTGCTCATAAGCATCCGGCCCGACGAGGACGTTCTGGTCGATCGTGCGCATCACGCCGCCGCCCTTGGTATCAGAGCTTGCCTGTCTGAGATCAATCAGGCCCATTGAGCGGGTCACGAGCGGGCCTTTCTTTTTATCCAGAATCACAAGCTCGCCCTTGCGCGGGTGGATGGAGAAGAAGCGGTCATCCGCCATCTCCGCAATCTGGTCGGAAAAGACGCCCGCCGCGTTGATGACGAGCCGCGGATGGATCGTGCCGCGATTGGTGGAAACGCTGCCGATCGCATTGCCCTCCAGCTCCATGCCGGTAACGATGGTGTCGAGCGAAACCTGCACGCCGTTCTCCACGGCGTTTTCCGCCAGCGCGACGGTCAGCTTATAGGGGGAGAGCACGCCGGAGGAGGGGTATTCGAACGCGCCCAGGGCGCGGTCCGTGATATTCGGCTCGATTTCATGCAGGCGCTTGCGGCTGATCTTGCCGCCGACGATCCCTAATTTGCGTGCCCGCTCGCCGAGGTAGGGCTCCGCCACGGTCCCGAACACATGGTCGGCATAGAGAATCAGGTTGCCGTAGCGCTTGAAAGGGACGCCGAGCTCCTCGCAGAGCTGCGTATACATGGCGTTGCCCCTGACGTTCATCTTGCCGCGCAGCGTGTCGGAATGCGACGCGATGCCGGGATGGATCATACCGTCGTTGCGAGAGGAGGCGTGCATGGCGACGTCGCTCTCCTTCTCAAGCAGCAGCGTATCGAGCGCATATTTGGCAAGCTCTCGCGCGATCGCGCAGCCGATCACGCCGCCGCCGATGACGAGCACATCCGGCCGGCGGCCTTCCAGAGCGTTGTCCCTTCGCTTCGGTGCGCGGATGGGGGGCGGTGTAAAGCCTTTGAGTGAGATATCGTTGATTACGCCCTTGTAGCCCGCCTTTGCGGCGATCTTTCCAGCCTTGACGATCGCTTTCCAATCGTCGAGCTCTCCCTCCAGCCGGATGGATTTGCGCCATTCCGTGCAGGAGATGCCCTCGTACCCTTTGCTGCGCAGGGTGCGTTCCAGCTTCTGAGCCGTTGTCATGGGAATCACCTCTCCATTTATTTCAATCATGCGATCTTCTGCTATAGGATAGATGAGTGAGATTATCCGGTTGTCCGGACCTCTTGACAAGATTGTATCAATTTATTATACTTTTGTCAATCAATATGATGGATTTTGTTTCAACTTTCTTCCGGATGGTGGAGCGAATGCTGGGCATTCAACTTTTAAAAGTTCTTTTTAGTTTAAAGGTATCTCAAAATAAAATGGTGCTTTGGCTGACGGTGGCGCTGAGTATTTTGGCATTGCTTGGCTCCATCGTCTGTTTTCTGATGAAAAGCCTGCTGCCGGTGGTGCCGGAATGTATAGAGACAGGCGAAGCGGGCACGCTGCGAAATCGCGGTAAAAAAGAATCTGCAGTTTTGCAGGCGCTTCTGGAGCGGGCGCAGCCGGTCACCTGGGTATTCGCAGGGGACAGCATCACGCATGGCTGTATGCATACAAACTATCTGTGCAACTATCAGGAATATTTTGCACGGGCTGTGAAATCGTCGCCGGAGCGGGCCTACGATACGGTTGTGAACACCGGTGTTTCCGGCGCCACAACGAACGAGCTGATGGAGTTTTTTAACGCATGGGTGTCGGATTACCAGGCGGATGCTGTTTTCCTCTGCTTTGGGATGAACGACTGCGCCACAGATGGGATGACGCCCGAAATCTATGCCCGTAATCTGGACGAGGCGGTCACGCTGATCCGGGAGAGCGGAGCGGTACCTATTTTGCAGACGCCAAATACCAGCAGCAGGCAGAAAAAGCTCGCCCCCTATCTGGAGGCAGCGCGTACACTTGCAGAACAGGAAGACATTCTGTGTGTCGATCATAACGCCTTCTGGTTGTCTCACAAAAAAGAAGTGAAGAAGCTCATGTCGGATTCTATCCATCCGAATGAATATGGGCATCTGCTGTGGGTTCGCCATCTGCTGCAGTCGCTTGAAATTCGTTTTTTCGCCGGTGGACTTTATGCATCCGGAAGCTATCACGAGATCCCGCTGCCGGAAGACAAATCCCCTGTGAAAGCGTCTTTCTCTCTCGATGAGGGCAAAAGCGCGCTGTTCGTACCGTATTTTACGGCCGGCCGGCCTGCTGTCTGGGTGTATCTTGGCGGCGGCACGACTGCAGGCATTCGGTTTTCGCAGAACGGTGCGCGGGCCTATCCGGAGCATATCCAGGAGGTTGCCCGATGGGAAATGATCGGCGATGAATATACAAACCGGATGCGCTATACCGTCAATCAAGCGCATGAGGGGGATACTGTTTCCGACATGCTTTTGCATTATGACGAGTGGACAGGCAGTTTTCATCCCGCGATTGTTTCGATTATGCCGGAATTCGAGGTGGAAGGGGGACAGTCTCCTGAGGCATTTGAGCAGGACTTGCGGGCACTCGTTGAAAAGGCAAAGGAAGGCGGGGCTCTGGTGATTTTGCAGACGCCGCTTACCCTGCGGAAGGATTTGGAAAGCTACTTGTCGACCATGCGCCATATGGAAGAGCAGGAGGGTGTGATCCTACTTGATCACGCGCTTTTGGCGCAGGAAACGGAGGCTGGCAATCCGCAGTCGCTGGGAAAATGGTTCGATTCCAACGGCCTGCCGAATGCAGAGGGTGAGCTTGTAATTGCGCGGAATTTTTGCGTGACCCTTATAGAGGTACCGAAGGACAGCAGGATTTTGACAAAGCATTATTCTTGTGTATAATATACTATATGATATGGATTTTTTTGTAAGGCGGGCGAGTAAAGAATATGCTGGATAAAACAAGCTACACTCCTTTATATATTCAGGTGAGAGAGTATATATTAAACCGCATCCGGATGGGGGATTACAAGGTGGGCGACCGCCTGCCCACGGAGAAGGAGCTCATGGAGCAGCTCCAGGTAGGGCGTGCCACTGTGCGTGCCGCACTGAACGAATTGGAGCATGAGGGGCATGTGGAAAAACGGCACGGGATCGGTACGTTTGTAAAAGAGCCGAAACCGGAGATCGGCTTCGAGCCGCTGATCTCCCTCTCTTACTCGCTGGATAAGATGGGCATCCGCTGCGTCAACCGCGTTGTGGCTGACGAGCTGTTTACAGTGGAGGGAGGCATCCTCAGCGACCGCTGGGAGCCGGGCAGGGTAGTGCACCGCTTCAAGCGCGTGCGTTATGGCGAGAAGATCCCAGTTGCCGTGGAGGACAATTACTTTACGCCGGAGCTTTATAAGCGCATTGCCGGGAGCGCTGGAAGCGAAGCCTCCATCGCCCATGTGATCCTGACGCAGGAGGATCTGAGCGTCGGCAAAATCGACTATTCGATCGTGCGCCGCATTCCGACAGAGACGGAGCAGGCAGAACTGCGGGTGGTGCCGAATCAGCGCGTGCTGGAAATGACGCGCTGGCTGTATTTCGAGGGGGATGAGACCCCTTCAAATTTCGTCCGTTTCGTCATGCCGGAGCGTTTTATGGATTATCCGTTTGCGGCGATGAAAAAAGAGTAAAAGAGAGCGGAAATTAGGCTTAAAACGAATGGCATTTGCCGGGTAGCAGAAGGGCTGTTATCCGGCTTTTCTTTTTGATATTCATCGCTTTGGAATATTTGTACCGAAAAGGCAAAGAATAACGAAGCAGAAAAAACCGGATTGCTATCAATTTCGGCTTTTGACTCAGGGAGGCGGGCAGGCTGTCTGTTCAGGCCTCTGTGAAAGGAAGGAATCATACGCATGATTTTTTTGAAAGCGTTTTTGGTGGGCGGATTGATTTGCGCCGTCGGCCAGATTTTAATTGATTGGACGAAGCTCACCCCGGCTAGGATTCTGGTTTTATTTGTTACGTTGGGCGTATTGCTTGGAGCGATCGGCCTTTATGAGCCGCTGGCGAAATGGGCCGGTATGGGTGCAAGCGTGCCACTGACAGGATTTGGCTATCTGCTGGCAAAGGGGACGAAGGAAGCAGTAGCCAGCCAGGGCCTGCTCGGCGTGCTGACCGGGCCGCTGACGGCCGGGGCTGCGGGGATCACGGCGGCGATGATCAGCGGGCTGTTGGTATCCTTTTTTGCGAAACCGAAGGACAAATAAGAATTGGATCGCAGAAGCAAAGGGCGCGTTGCAATTTTTTTGCAGCGCGCCTTTTTCATATACCCATTATCAGAATTTTTGCAACTTCTTTGCGGTCTTTCGTTTGACACCACAATAGAAGGGACCGTACAATAAAGAGAGATTTGGGGGTGCTTTCAGATGGTTTGAATTCTCATCGTGGAGAATGATTGCAATATGATAAAAATGCTGGAGGCGGCGCTGTCCATTGTGGGCCATCAGAGCAGCGTCTGTATGGATGGCTGTACGGCGGTGGAAGCGATACAGTCCGGAGATTTTGCTCTGGTTCTGTTGAATGTGATGCTGCCCGGCATAGCCTGATGGTGCAGCGCGAAAAGGACCATGCCGTCTCCCGCCAGGCCTACCTGATCGGCAGCCTGAAGAACGAGCTGCTCTTCAAACGCTGGCGGGAGGATCAGTATTCGCTGGGAGAAGAGGGAATCAGGGAAACAGCTGAGCAAATCTCCGTTCTCTCTGCTGTACATAAGGGGTGCATGAACAAGCACGCAGGGCTTTTACACGAGAATGCTTTTGGTCGCTGCGGATGGGATTGACATGGGAATCATATCCATGTATTCTTAATATAATTTGTTTTTATTAGTGAATTCCATAAAAGAAAGGGGATAAAAAATGCAGGAAAAAAGAAAAGCGTTTCTGAAAAACATACGAGCGCATTGGAGCTCGCCTGCTCCGGGACGATATGTGCCGTTTAGAGAAATCTTATCCTATGGGGTCGGCGGAATGGGCGTTCATTTTGCGACGACGCTGGCCTCTGCAATCGGCCTTACAGCAGGAAACTGGATCGTTGGCGCCTCCATTGGAATTCAACCGACACATCTTCAGACAATGAGCATCATCGCCAGCCTCTTCGGCTTTTTCCTGACGGCGCTGCGATCTTATCTATTCGATAATACAAAATCGAAGGACGGCAAGTTCCGCCCCTGGCTGAAATGGATGGGCGTTCCGACAGTGCTCGCCTCCATTTTATTCGTCTGGATCCCCTATGAGCACATGGCGTATCCGGCCAAGGTGGTAGCGGTTGAGCTTTGCTTTCTGTTGATCAACTGCTTTAGCCCCTTCTTTACGGAAGCATTTGCCATGCTCATCCAGGTCATGTCTCCGGATACGGAAGAGCGCACGGATATCATGTCCATCGGGCAGATTCTGTTCTCCTTTGCACCCAGCGTGACCAATCTCGTCATTCCGGCGCTGGCGCCGCTGACGGGTGGGCTGAATCATATTCGTACTTACCGGATCATCTATCCGCTGTTTACGATCGTTGGCCTGGCGCTGACCTATTTTATTTATTCCGGCACCAGAGAGCGTATCATTTATTCCAAAAAGCAGGATCGTTCCATCCGTTTTATGGATGCGGTTCGAAGCGTTGCCAAAAACAAATACTTCTGGATCACCAATGTCGCCAACTGGATCGGCTTCCTGGAGAGCGCCTATTTGACGATTTTACAATGGACGTTTGTCTATGCGATGCCGGAGAAACAGAGCTGGCTCGGTGTCGCCAATACGGTGATCGGCAACGGCGCGCTGTGGGCGATGATGATTACCCCGTTCCTGATCCGGCGGTTTGGCAAGCGAAATCTTCTGATTTGGTGCAACGTTGCGAATATAGTCCTGTTAGCGGTTCTCTATCCGAGCTTTACGAATATCTGGATTGTTATGGTCATCTGCTATATCAACAATTTCATCAGTGTCTTCGGTAATATCTACAATCCCGGTATCCAGGCGGATATGAAGGATTACCAGCAGTGGAAGACAGGCGAGCGGATCGATGGCATGTTCAGCGTGGTCGGCATTATCGGCACGGTCATCGGCTTTGGAACCGGATATGTCCTGCCGGCTCTTTATGAGAAGTGCGGCCTGACGAACGATTATAATGTGCTCTATAACGCTGCGGTGCGCAACAATATCTTCCGCATGCTGATTATCGCATCCGTCATCGGCGCCGTGCTGAATGTGATTCCCTACCTCTTCTATGACCTGACGGAGGAGAAGCACCACGGCATGGTGAAAGTGCTTCGCATCCGCGCCATGTTTGACGACTATGGAAACGACGTGCTTGACGATGGCGAGCTCGTTGAGGGGATGAAAACGATCAACGATTCCGCAGCATTGGAGCGGGAAGAGAAGGCGCCCATCCCCAAGGATCAAATCAGGGCGGCAAGGAAATTGCCGAAGATCACGCCGGAAGAAAAGCCGGAGCGCAAAGCCCGCATTGCCGAGGCGAAAATGATGCCGCATGCGACAGGGGAGGAGAAAGCGCAGCGTAAGCAGGCCATTGCGCAGGCAAAGCTGACGCCGCATATGGAGCAGCGCAAGGCGGAAATCAAGCAGGCAAAGCAGCTTTGCCGGGAAGTCCGGGAGCGCAACAAGGAGATTATGATCGCGCCTTTCATTATGGATGAGATGCGCAAATTCCAGACGCGCCGCTATCAGAAGCAGGTGGAAGAGGCAAAGCTGATTGCCGGCGCAGGCCTCGAGGGGCTTATGCGGCTCGATGCAGAGCGCTTGGCCGCACAGGCGAAGGATATGAATCGAAAGGATGCGGAAGAGAAACGGATCCGTTCTGATCTCAAAGATCTTGTCCGCTCTATCCGAACAGCGCAGAATCTGATGCGCAAACACTATCCGAACGGGCTTTCCGAGCCGGATCCACAGCGGCTGATGGAAGCTGAGGAGAGGCCGACCTCTTCCATTTTCGATCTGCTGAAGAAAAAGCGTGAGATCAGCTTGGCGCTCAAGGAGCAATCGGTGTATGCGCGCTGCAGCAAGCCTTATACGCAGGCAATGGCGTTGATCCGGCAGGCGGAGAACTACAGCCATCTGGAAGAGTTGCAGGCTCGCTATGAGCAGGTGAAGCGTCAGGCTGTGCCTACAAATTCATGAGTGGCAAAGGCAGTGTGTTCCATTGGAACGTGCTGCCTTTATTCTGAAATCCGCTTTTTAGAGAGGCATATATGGTTTGGAGTGAAAAAATTCCCCTCACCGGTTGACAACTGCTTTTTTTCTCTTTATAATAACTACATAATTTAACATTCTGCTTTGGTTTACCCAAAAGGCTGTGAAGGAAACAAGACATATCCCCGCGCGTCTCAGAGAGCCGGCGTTTGCTGCAAGCCCGGCACCGCGGTTTATGTGCATAACTCATTCCGGAGCCGCCCGCCTGAAATCATAGGGCGGGACGATGGACCCCGTTACAGGTCAAGGCCTTGATTGAGGCTGATGAGGGCTGCCGTCAGGCGGCTGAAATAGGGTGGTACCGCGTGGAGCTTTCTCCTCGCCCCTATGCTTTAGGGAGCGGGGCTTTTTGCCGTCTTTTTGGCAAAAACCCGCCCTCCATCACATTCAATCGCTTCCCGGTAGACCGGCGGAAAATCAAGGAGGAATTTGCTATGTATGAAGGCTGCAAAAAGTATATCCCGTTCACCCCGATTCAGATGGATCACCGCGAATGGCCGGATAAGGCCATCGACCATGCGCCTGTCTGGTGCAGCGTCGACCTGCGCGATGGCAATCAGGCGCTCGTCAACCCCATGAATCTGGAAGAAAAGCTGGAGATGTTTCAGCTCCTGGTCGACATCGGCGTGAAGGAGATTGAGGTCGGCTTCCCGTCCGCAAGCGAAACAGAGTATGAGATCCTGCGCACGCTGATTGAGAAAAACGACATCCCGGATGACGTCACCATCCAGGTGCTGGTGCAGGCGCGCGAGCATCTCATCCGCAAGACCTTTGAGGCAATCGAGGGCGCGAAAAACGTGATCGTCCATTTTTACAATTCTACTTCTACTTTACAGCGCAAGGTCGTCTTCAAAAAGGATATGGCCGGGATCATTGAGATTGCGGCAAACGGCGCGAAGCTCATCAAGGAGCTCACGGACGAGATGCTCCAGAAGCACCCGGATATTAACATTCGCTATGAATACTCCCCGGAGAGTTTTACCGGCACGGAGATGGATAATGCCGTCGCCATCTGTGAGCGCGTGATGGAACTGCTCGACGCAACACCTGAAAACAAGGTGATCCTGAATCTGCCGTCCACCGTCGAGGGAAGTACGCCCAACGGCTACGCTGATCAGATCGAATACTTCTGCAAGCATCTGAAAAACCGCGAGAGCGCGATCATCTCCCTGCATCCGCACAATGATCGCGGCACAGGCGTTGCGGCGGCAGAGCTGGGCCTGATGGCTGGCGCGGACCGCATCGAGGGCACGCTCTTCGGCAATGGCGAGCGCACCGGCAATGTCGATATGGTCACGCTCGCGCTGAATATGTACACACAAGGTGTCGATCCTCAGCTCGATTTCCATGATATCAACCATGTCCGCGAGGTCTATGAGCGCACGACGAAGATGCACGTGGGCGAGCGCCAGCCCTATGCGGGCGCGCTGGTATTCACCGCCTTCTCCGGCTCCCATCAGGATGCGATCAACAAGGGCGAGCAGTATATGAAGACGAGCGGCACGCAGTATTGGGAGGTGCCGTATCTGCCCATTGACCCGGCGGACGTCGGCCGCGAATACGAGCCGATCATCCGCATCAACAGCCAGTCCGGCAAGGGCGGCGCGGCATTTATCATGAGCAACAACTTCGGCTATGAGCTGCCCAAGGCGATGCATCCCGAATTCGGCAAGGCGGTCAAGGCCGCCTGCGATGCGGCGGGTACAGAGATCACGCCGCAGCAGGTGTTCGATCTATTTAAAAAGGAATATATCGATGTGGACGGCCCGTACCAGATCCTGAAAATGAAATATTTCGACGAGGGCGCGGAGGATGGCTCTTCCTCCCATGGCCGCTTTGTGGGCCTGATCAAGAACAACGGCTTCGAGCCTGCGGAGATTTCCGGCGAGGGCAACGGCCCGATCGACGCGTTCTTCAATGCGCTTCAGCAGGTCGGCATCAGCGGCTATCACTTTGAGGATTATTCCGAGCACGCGATCTCCATTGGATCGGATGCGAAGGCGGTCTCCTATATCCATCTGACCGATGCGCGGGGCAAAAACATCTTCGGCGTAGGCATTTCCCACAATATCTACTATGCATCCATCCGCGGCGTACTGTGCGCGATCAATCGCTCCATGCGGGCGCAGAAAGCAGAATAATGGCTGAAAACCTGGATGAAAATTGAATGAGGTGACGGATTTGAAAAATTACAACATTGTCGTCCTGCGCGGCGACGGGATCGGCCCGGAGATCGTGGCGGAGGCCATCAAAGTGCTCGACGCGGCGGGAGAAAGATTTGGCTTCCATTTTACCTATGACGAGCAGCTCATGGGCGGCTGTGCGATCGATACAACGGGCGAGCCGCTGCCCCAGCAGACCATTGACGCCTGTAAACAGGCGGATTCCGTCCTGCTCGGTGCGGTCGGCGGCTGGAAGTGGGATACCCTGCCCGGCAGCCAGCGCCCGGAGGCGGGCCTGCTGGGCATCCGCAGCGCGCTGGGGCTGTATGCGAACCTGCGGCCGGCGAAGATTTTTGAGCCGCTCAAGAGCGCTTCCCCGATCAAAGACAGTATCATCGGCGACCAGCTCGATATCCTTGTTGTGCGCGAGCTGACGGGCGGCATCTATTTCGGCGAGCGCGGGCGCTGCGAGAAAAACGGGGCCCCTGCCGCCTACGATACGGAGAGCTATTCCGTGCCGGAGATCGAACGCATCGCGCGCGTGGCCTTCGATATGGCGATGAAGCGCGGCAAAAAACTGACGAGCGTGGATAAAGCGAACGTGCTCGAATCCTCCCGCCTGTGGCGGGAGACGGTGATCCGCATTTCGAAAGAGTATCCGGAGGTCGAGCTCAACCATATGTATGTGGATAACTGCGCGATGCAGCTCGTGCGCAACCCCACGCAGTTTGATGTGATCGTCACCTCCAATATGTTCGGCGATATTCTCTCCGACGAAGCCTCCATGATCAGCGGCTCCATCGGCATGCTGGCTTCCGCAAGCCTTGCGGGCAGCAGTTTAGGGCTCTATGAGCCGATTCACGGCTCCGCGCCGGATATCGCGGGGCAGGGGATTGCGAACCCGCTGGCGACGATCCTGTCCGTTGCGATGATGCTGCGGTATTCCTTTGATGAATCAGAAGCCGCCGACGCAATTGAGGCCGCAGTTAACGAAGCGCTGCGCAGGGCGCGCACGCCGGATATCAAAGAGGACGGCATCCCGGTCGTCTCCACCGGCGAGATGGGCGATCTGGTGGCAGGTTTGATCACAGAACGCTGATGCTTTTATACAAACAGATCAAAGCCCGGAGTCAATCGGCTCCGGGCTTTGTTTTGATACCCTGCGGCAGGAGGATCGTTGGCATATGGTCCTCCTGCCGCCTTTCCATCATGAAATGCTTGATAAACCAGAGAGGAAACGGCGTGCTGCGATTAAGCGGCCATGCCAAAGAGCCCAAGGACGGGCTTCAACAGCCAGCTATAGAACAGGCCCATTGAAACACAATCCACATCGGTCATCGTGTAAGCTGCCAGAGAGGGCAAGCCTTCAACGACGATCTGCCCCAGGTACGGCGCAACAAGGGCCGGCAGCAGGGAAATAAACAGGCCGTGCACAATGCTTGCGATAATGGTACCGCGCCGGCCTCCGGTGGCGTTTGCAAAGATGGCGGCCGTACCTCCTGCAAAGAAATTGCTCATAATACCAGGGATAACCATCGGCAGGCCGAACAGCGGCCACAGGAACATACCGATAATCGTACCTACAGTGGTGAAAATAAAGCCGTATACAATTGCATTTGGCGCATAGGTAAACAGAACCGGGCAATCCAATGCGGGCCGGGCGCCAGGTACGATTTTTTTCGCAATGCCTGCAAAAGCGGGAACCAGCTCGGCGATCAGCAGGCGTACGCCGGTCAGGAGGATAAACAGGCCAACGCAGAAGGTGATGCCCTGCATGATTGCAAATACGATGTAGTTTTTACCGTCTGATGCTTCGGCAACCACTTCAGGCCCGGCCAAAATCGCCATTAGGATATACAGGGGAATCATGACAGAGCCAACTGCAAGATATGTATCCTGCAAGAAAGAAAGCTTTGTGCTGATCTTCGTATCCTCTGTGGACTTGGAGGGATCTCCTGTCACCTTGGAGACGAACGCGGAAAGGATGTAGCCCAGTGTGCAGAAATGACCGAGCGCAATGTCATCGCTGCCTGTGATCTTGCGGACAAACGGCTGCGCCATGGCCGGGAAAATAACGCAGCAAATACCGCCAAGGATTGAGCCGAGAATCACTGCCGGGATATGGCCCAGTTTGCAAAGCCCAACGCCGAACAGGATGCTGATCATTGCCATATAGATGGGAGCCTCGCCGTTGAGGAACACATACTTTAGCTTAGTAAATCGGGCAATTAAAATATTGACGACAAAAATGCCTGCATATACCAGGGCGATATCGCGCCCGATCGTTGACTCCTGCATGGCCACGGCCAAAACCGCTTCAATGGAGGCGACGGCCCCGTCAATGCCGAGCCCCGCGGAAAACCATGTGCTGAAATTTTCCAGGGAACCGACAATGACGGAGGAGCCGGCGGACAGGATCATAAATCCCATCATGGTTTTAAACGTACCGCTGATGCACTGGCTGACCGATTTGCGTTGCAGGATCAGACCGATCAAAGCGACAAGGCCGAGCACCATCGATGCATTGATTAGAATATTATCGATGATAAAGTCTAAGATACTCATGAAAATACCCATAATTCGCTCCTTTTCCTATCATAGTAGAGTCAGCTGGAATCACAGCCAGCCGTTTTCTTCCAATACAGGCTTCAGTTTTTCACGGATTTCATTCTGATTCACGAGAGATTGCAGGTAGATCTTGTTGGGGAAATCTTGGAAATGATCAAAGTGTGGCTTAAAATTAATCCCCGCGATCAAAATTTCCGCATGCTTGGATGCTGCAGAGAGCATATCGCTGTGATCGATATTTGCCTTTACGCCAAGCTCATTGAGTACAGCCTCAACGGCCATTTGACATACGAGACTGCTTCCGCAACCATTTCCGCAAACCATCAAAATGCTGATCATTTTGAAACACCTTCCTTTCTATATATCGTGTAGACTGCCTTTTGACTCTGAAAGCGCAAGGTTGCAATTTTGTGATTTGATGTGCTCTGAAACATTCATAAATAGTAACAAAATGAAAATTTTTAGAAGAAATCCTTGTCTCTTAGTGCAATCATACTATATTCATCGCATTATGTCAAATATTTTGTTGAAAAAAATGAAGGATTGTACATAATATATAACAAATCATTTCAATGTATCGGGTTAATTTATGCACAATTGAAGAACAATAAGCGCTGACCTCTTCAAAATATAACAAAATAATGACATTTAGTTGCAACATATTGCAATTTAAAACAAGATGGGTTATAATGAGGCTGAAAATTTTAGAAGAACCTTTGGATCTGAACTTTAGAAAGAAAAAGGAGTGATGTCATGCTGCTGAAAGAGATTGTCCGGCAAAACAGGGCCGCATTTTTTTCCGGCTCTTCTGACTGGAAGGATGCGATTCGGAAGAGCTGCCAACCGCTGGTGGATACCGGCTGCGCAACGCCGGCTTATGCACAGCGCATTATTGAGTGCGTTGAAGAATTCGGGCCGTATATCGTTATTGTGCCCGGGTTGGCGATTCCCCATTCTACGAAAGGGTCGCCCGGCGTGTCTCAGACCGCAATTTCTTTTGTGCGATTTGAGCGGCCTGTTATATTTGATCCGGAAGACCGCGAAAAGGACGCCCGCGTATTTTTTGCACTGGCAGCGGTTGACGAGGACGCGCACATAAAAAATATGCGCCAGCTCTTCAAGATCCTCTCCAATGAGGAATTGCTCGAAAAACTGGCGCACGTCAGCTCCCCACAGGAGTTGGCGATGCTCGATGATCAATATCTTGGCGGTTGATCGTCACTCCAAGGAGGGCAAAAGAGTAAGCAGGTCGGGGAACCGGTTAATCCGCAAAGCCGCTTCGGGGACATGCCCGAAGCCATAGGAGGCCCAGATGAATGCGGCGCCAGCCTGCGTGGCTGCCTGAAAATCCATCTGCGTATCTCCGATATAAACAGGATGCGTCAAAGCGTTTCTCCTGATTAAGCGCCGGATATTTTCCGACTTGCTCAGCCCTGTGTTCCCTTCGCAATCAAAATCGGTAAAAAGGGGCTCCAAGTGATAAAAATGCAGGAAACTTTCGATATATCCCTGCTGACAGTTGCTTACAATGCTCAAGTGGTAGTGCTGAGCCAGGTCCCGAAGCGTGGGTTCCACGCCAGCGTACAGCCGCCCCCCGTGCACAGCGAGGTAATCGCATTCTTGGCGCATACAGTATTGCGCAATTTCATCCGGATCTTCCCCGTAACGGGAAAAAAGCCGGTCGGCAATCTCACGGGCGCCGAGGCCCATAATAGACTGAATTTCTGCGATTGACGGTGGATTTTTTACTTGATAGGTATCGCGCAGCGTGTGTGCCCACGATTGGGAGACGGCTTCACTGGCATCCCACAAGGTGCCGTCCAGGTCAAAAATCAGGCTATCACAATTCATTTGCATCGATCTCCCTTTCGCAGGGGCGGTTCATGAAGCCCCGTATTTATTGTTCAGTATACCAGCATACCATCCGCTGTCAAGCCGCGATATCCTCTTGCGGTCGAATGGGATGAAACCTGAGAATGGAGGAATGATTTTATGATCGATACCAAAGAATCTGTTTTTTGGAAGGAAATTTTTGAGCAGCCGGAAGCCGTCCGGAATTGCTTAAAAGAAAATGAACCGGTTTTACGGGAGATCGCAAAAGAAGTGAAGGAGCGCAAGATCAAAACGGTTGTTTTTGTGGGACGCGGCTCCAGCGATCACGCGAATCTGGTAGGGCGATATCTATTTGAAACAAAGTGCAGCATGGTGGCGAGCATCTGCGCTCCCAGCGTGGTGACCGCTTATCACAGTGATGTGGATTATTCCAATGTGTTGATGATCGCAATATCCCAGTCCGGTGGAGCGCGTGATATTTACGAGGTGATGAAGCACTGCGATGAGCAGGGCGGCGTGTGCGTCTGTGTGACCAATGTGGAAGGCTCCCTGATGACGCAGGCGGGCAAATACCAGGTGCGCAATCATTGTGGGCCGGAGCGCAGCGTCACGGCGGGTAAATCTTACCTCACACAGGTTACCATCGTGACCGCGTTGGCCGCGTATATCTCGGGGGATCCGGAACTGCTGTCTGTACTGGACGAGCTGGGCACCATCGTGGAGCGGTCGCTCGCCGTTTTGGAGCCCCAGGTGCGCGATGTGGTCCGTTACTACCGGAATACGGAGCACATGCTTTTGATGGGCCGCGGCCTGATGGATGCGCTGGCCAATGAGGTGGAGCTGAAAATTCAGGAGACCAGCTATCTGGATGCCCGCAGCTATGGCTCTGCCGATTACCGGCATGGCCCGATTGCCACGGCACTGCGCTTTGTGCCCTGCGTCTTTTTGATTGCCGACCGGCACACCAATTATTGCGCGGTAGATTTGCTGAAGCGTTTGAAAGAAGAGTCCTCTATCTGGTGCACAGTGGTGACCAATGATCCGGAAATCGCAAAATTAGGCGATACCAGTGTCCTTCTCCCGGAAGCGTTTGATGGAATACGCGCCGTGTTTGCGGGAGCGGTATTTGGGCAGATGTTTTCCTGCCTGTGCTCCCTGAGCCGCGGTTACAATCCGGATTGTCCCAAGGGTGTAAGCAAGCAAACTGTGACCGTCTGAAGAAAAGGCGGTTGATAACTGAAAAAAGGAAGTGATTCAAATGGATAGCGGCGAGCTCTCGATGAAACGCTATATTTTAGAGACACCGGATACAGTACGCCATAATATTGCGTGCAGTGAAGAACTGACACACAAAATGACGGAACTCTATCTGAAGCGGATGTATCGGTCAATTTGGCTGGTAGCCTGCGGATCCAGCTGCAACGCGGCGCTGTGTGCACGCTATTTGATGCAGAAGCTGCTGGGCGTACCGGTCAGGGTGGTGACCCCCTTCACCTTCAACCATTATGAGCATGATATGACGGAAAGAGATTTTGTGGTCTGCATTTCACAAAGCGGGTGCAGCACCAATACCATTGAATCTCTTCAAGTATGTCGCCGCATGGGAATCCCTGCGGTGGGGTTAACCGGCAATATTCACAGCGATTTTGAAAAAGAGGCGGATCAGGTCATCAGCTTTGGCCTTGGGGGCGAAAAACTGGACTTTGTGACCAAGGGCGTTGTGACCCTCACTACCTTCCTGATGCTCTTTGCACTGCATACCGCTGTGCGCCTGGGGCGCCTGGACGAGGCCGGCGCGGAGGAGCAAAAGGCGCAAATGCGATTGGCTATGGAGAATTATGAATCGATCGTTGCAGGCTTTGACGTGTTCTTCCAGCGCAACAGGAAAAATCTGCTTTCGATGGAGAAGGCATACCTGATCGGTGCGGGCGCAAACTATGGGACTGCTCTGGAAGGAGCTGTAAAGATCGGAGAAACGGTCCATATCCTTGCGGTGGGATACGAGGTGGATGAGGCCATCCACGGCCCACAGATTCAGCTCACGCCCAATTACAATTTTATTTTTATCGATCCGGGCGACGAAACCGCCGCGCGCATTGAACAATCCTATCGCGCCGCAAAGGCGATCAGCGACCGTGTATATATCCTGAGCAATAACCCGCTGATTCAGGGAGACGGCGTGATGCGCGTGCCGCATCAGGTGGATGAGATGATTTCCCCGCTCTATACGCTGGCCTTTGTGCAGATGATGGCGTATACCGTCTCTGAAACCAACTCCACCTGGAAACAGCACCCGCTGATGAAAGAATATAAGGCGATTCTATTTGGGAAGTCGGATACATATCAGGCGTATGACTGCACCTGATTGCGTATTCGCTCAGATATCATTTCACAGGAGGTAAAGTATGACGAGCAAGGAATTAAAGGAACTGAAAAAGTTCTCTGCACAGATCAGAGTGGATGAACTGGAAATGTTCCGGCAGCGCGGGATGGGCCATATCGGCGGATGTCTGTCTGTGGTGGAGCTCATTTCCGTGTTGTACGGAAAGCAGATGAAATACGACCCGCAAAACCCGGCGTGGGAGGGCCGCGATTATCTGGTTATGAGCAAGGGGCACGCGGCGCCTACCGTATGCGCCGCTCTGGCGGAAAAAGGTTTTTTTGAGAAGGAACTGCTGCTGACAATGGACGATATCGGCACGCACATCCCCTCCCATGTGGATCGGCTCCTGACCCCCGGGATCGATGTCACCTGCGGCTCTCTCGGCCAGGGCGCTTCAGTGGCGGCCGGCATTGCCTACGGCCTGCGCGCCGCAGGGCGTAACGATCAGTACGTATATGTGTGCATCGGCGACGGGGAGATGAACGAGGGGCAGAACTGGGAAGCGTTTCAGTTTATGGCCCACAACAAGCTCAATCACTGCATCGTATTTGTTGACAACAACAAACGCCAGCATGACGGATACTGCACAGAGGTTCTCAATCCGTTCAGCTACGAGGAGAAAATGCGCGCATTCGGCTTTTGGGCGATCACAGTGGATGGAGCCAGCGAGGAGGCGATCGACGATGCGATCAATCTGGCCAAGACCGTTCCGGATAAGGCGATCTGCATCATTCTGGATACCGTCAAAGGCCAGGGCGTAAAATACTATGAGGATATGGTGGACAACCATGCGCCCAAGGTGTTCGAAGAAGGGCGGGCGATCATTGACGCCGCGATTGCCCAATTGAAAATAGTTACGGAGGAGGAATAAGCGATGCTGCTCAAAGAAAGAAGCAAAGAGCTCGGCGGAGAAATGCGGGATGCTTACGGCGCCGCATTGGCAGATCTGCTGAAAACGAACGACAAGATCATGATTCTGGATTCCGATCTGGGAGGAGCATCCTTCTTTATTCGGTTTAAGAAGACGCATCCGGAGCATTTCATCGATGTTGGTATCTGCGAGGCAAATATGTTTGGCGTGGCTGCGGGATTATCCATGATGGGGTATACGCCTTTTGTCCACACCATGTCTGCCTTCGTCACCCGGAGAGCGCTGGATCAGGTCTATATCTCCTGCGCATACTCCAAGAATACGGTCAACATCTATGCTTCCGACCCGGGATTTTGTTCCGGTTTTGATGGAGGCACACATACCTGCTTTGAGGATATGGCGGTATTCCGTGCAATGCCGAATGCCATTGTGTGCGACCCCTGTGATCAAGTGCAGCTGGATTGGATGGTTCGGGCCTGTGCGGCCCGCAACGACGGCGCGGTTCACTATATCCGCGCATATCGAAAGGGCGTGCGCCCCGTATATGAACCGGGCACTCCGTTTGAGCTTGGCAAGGGGCAGGTGCTGATTCCCGGAGACGACGTGCTGCTGGTTTCCAGTGGATATGTCATGTCCGCCGCTCTTGATGCGGCAGAGGCGCTCCGTGCTGAAGGGGTTTCCGTGGAGGTTGTTGACCCTGTTACCATTAAGCCCTTTGACGAAGCGTTGATCCGTGAGCAGGCGCAGGGGAAAAAGCTGGTGTGCACCTTTGAAAATCACAGCGTAATCAACGGCCTCGGCTCCGCTGTGGCTGACGTGCTGGCTAAAAATGCGATAGCGGTACCGCTTCTGAAGGTTGGGGCGCAGGATGTGTTCGGACAGGTCGGTATGATCGATCTTTTACAGAAGGAATTTAAGCTGACGGCCGAAGATTTGGTTCAGGACATCAAACAGGCGCTTGCCCGGTAGGCAAAATGAAAAACAGGGGGCTTTGGAAAATGATCCAAAGCCTCCTGCCACTCAGAAGAATCTTTCGCATAAGGGAATTTCGGTGTTGCTCTATAAATACTGGGCACAAGGTATTGCTCTGGTTTCTGCCAGGGCCCGTTACTTGGATCAGGGAACGTCGGCAAATACAAAATTGGATGGCAGCCCATCGGGCATATTTTCGTTATGGTCGCTGATAATCAGGTCAAACGCTGACAGGGGATTGAAACGGCAGTAGGAGGTAACGCCCAATTTGCTGGCATCTGCAAGCAGATAGTTGTGCGTCGCATATTTCATTGCCACTTCTTTGACGGGGATGGTATCGATGTCATCATTATAAGCCATCTGATGCACCAGCTCGATTCCCGAACAGCCGAAAAAAGCATGGTCAAAGTGAAACTGAGAGACCATTTTTTCCGCAAAGACGCCGACTGTGCTGGCATGGAAATGGCTGTAGTGGCCGCCGATTAAAAAGATATCCACGTCCATATTCTGAACGCGCTGCGGAATCAGGAGATTGTGTGTGACGATACGGATTTTTTTATCCTGAATAAAATCGATCATTGGAGCGATAGTAGTCCCGCCGTCTAAAAAGATACAGTCTCCGTCCTTGACCAGAGAGGCCGCCTTGCTGGCGATAGAAATTTTTGCCTCGATATGTTCCTTTGATTTTTCACTGGTTACCATAGGGGCTGCCGAAGGCCCCGGCAGCGAAGCCCGCGTTGCGCCGCTGCGCACCTTAACAGCAAGACCTTTTTCATCCAGTTTTTCGAAATCCCTGCGAACCGTAGCGATAGAGACGCCCAATTCGCCTGCAATTTCTTTCAGCGTAACAACTTCCTTTTCCTTTAGCCGATTGAGAATGTAACGGGCTCTTTCTGATGCTATCATAACTTCTCCTTGCAAATATGCAACCGTTCTTTGCAAAATAATCAAGAAGATTGCATCTGGTTTTCTACTCCTTGATTCATATAGTATAATATATATCTGCTAAAAAGCAATACTTTCTCCAAATATTTTCTATCTCAATCATCGTATCTGCATGATTTTTTGATTTGAAAGCAGAACAGCATCAGAGAACCCTCTTTTTTTATGTAATTTTTCTGAAACTATTTGATATATAACCTGAGTTATGTTATAATTAATGCATCAAATAATTGCATTTTATAACAATTAGGAATAAAATAGAACAAATTGTTTAAATGCGATAAGAGGTGAAATAACATATGAAAAAGTTTATTTCCCCGTCCATCTGCTGCTGCGATCTGTCCTGCCTGGAAGAAAGCGTACGCGAGCTGGAGCGGCTTCATGTAGAATACATCCATGTTGACATTATGGACGGCGAGTTTGTGAACAACTACTGCCTGGGGACGGAATTCATTCCTCTGCTCCACAGCATGACCAACATCCCATTGGACATCCATCTGATGATCATGAATCCGGATCGGAAGCTGGATTATTTTTCGTTTGCGCCCGAGGATATCGTGACCGTCCATGCGGAAAGTACCAATCATATTCAAAAGGCTCTGGCTGCAATTCATGAACGCGGCGCCAGGGCGGGGCTGGCCATCAATCCGGCTACCCCGGTGGAGCACTGCAAATGGGTGACGGACGATTTGGATCTCCTTCTTGTCATGACCATCAATCCGGGTTTTGCAGGGCAGAAGCTGGTTCCCCAAACGCTTCAAAAGATTGCACAGGCACGCCGGCTGATCGATTGCTGCAGTCGTGAGATTCTGCTGGAGGTAGATGGAAATGTCTCCTTTGAAAATGCGGCTCGCATGAGCGCCCTGGGCGCAAATATTTTTGTTGCCGGAACCTCCAGCCTCTATGACAGGGGCGGCAGTGTTGCAGAGAATTGCCGCCGTCTACGCCAGGCAATTGCAGTAAATCAATAAAAGGGAGCGTTATTTATGGTTCTTCGTGGAAACGGAGTCTCCAAAGGTGTTGCGATTGGTGAAATTTTTCTCTATCAGCCGTTTATTCCGCAAACCACCGAGGCGCATTATTCTGGAGATCCGAAGCAATACCTTGAACAATATGAGGCTTTATGTTTACAGGCGCGCGCGGAACTGCAGGCAATCCGGGAACGCATGATGCAGACAGACGCGGAAAAGGCCGCAATCTTTTCTGCTCAGATGGAGATACTATGCGACGAGGTCATGGATGAGGAAATTCGGGACGGCATACAATATGACACCTGGATGCCGGACTGGGCAGTAGAAACAGTCTATTCCCGTTATGAGCGACGCCTGCAGAAGGCGGGAGATCCGCTGATTCGGGAGCGGGCGGCTGACCTGAAGGACGTCAAAAATCGGCTGCTGCGCATCTGGTGCGGCGTGCCGCAGCAGAGTCTGGCACAGCTGGAGAAGCCGGTCATTATCGCTGCACATGACCTGCTGCCCTCCGATACCGCTGTTATGGAACGCGATCATGTATTAGGCATTGTCACGGAATCGGGAGGAACCACATCCCACTCCGCGATCATTGCACGCAGCTATGGGATTCCCGCTGTATTGGGGATTCCAAATCTGCTGCCGCGATTGACAAATGGAGAAAAGGTCATTTTGGATGCCGTTGACGGGGTGCTGATTACGCGGCCGGATGGCAGGCAGGAAAAGGAGATGCGGACAAAACAGAAAGAATACGAAATACAGGCTGCCCGTATTCAAAAGTATTTGCACAGGGATCCGCTGACTGCTGACGGCGAGCGCATTGAGATTGGCCTGAATATCGGGTCCGCCCGCCCGGAGGATTTGGAGGGCTCCTCGGTTACCGATTTTGTGGGCCTGTTTCGCACAGAGTTTCTATATATGGATAACGACCACTTGCCGACAGAGGAGGAGCAGATCATACAATATCAAAAGGCGCTGCTGGAATATGCGCCTCGTCCGGTTGTGCTGCGTACGCTGGATATCGGTGGAGACAAAACGCTTCCCTATTTTCCGCTGCCGCAGGAGCAGAACCCGTTTCTGGGAAAACGCGCGCTCAGGCTGTGCTTTGATTCGCCAGAGCTATTTCGAACCCAGCTGCGTGCAGCGTTGCGCGCCTCAGTTGCCGGGCAGCTATGGATTATGCTGCCGATGGTGAGCAGCATAGAGGAGATCAAGAGAGCCAAGGCGCTGCTGGAGCAGGCGAAACAAGAGCTGCGGCAGGAGAAACTTCCCTTCGATGAAGGCATTAAGCTGGGCATCATGATCGAAATCCCCGCCGTGGCGGTGATCGCAGATCTGGTAGCGTCGGAGGTCGATTTCGCGTCGATTGGCACAAATGACCTGTGCCAGTATCTCATGGCTGTCGATCGGATGAATCCGGAGGTGACAAGCTATTATCAAAGCTATCATCCGGCGCTGTTTCGCATGATCGGCTATGTGGTGGAGAGGTTCAAGCAGGCCGGGAAGCCGATTTGCATCTGCGGGGAGCTGGGCGGAGACCCGCTTGCCGCTCCGGTGCTGGTTGGGCTCGGAATGCGCAAGCTCTCAATGAGTCTGTCCAGTGTTGCTGCCGTAAAACGCGCCCTGGCAGGCTTTACAGTCAAGCAAATGGAGGAAATGGCGCGCGCCGTTGAAAACATGACGGACGGTCAGGCAAGGGAATATCTGCAGATCTGCTCAGAATCCCTGGAAAAATAAAAGGAGTGTACACAAATGTATTCTAAAAAAACGACTGTTATCAATCGAACCGGTCTTCATGCGAGGCCCGCGTCACAATTCACTGAGATGGCCAAAAGATTCAGCAGCCGGATCCAGATATCGAATTTGAGTTTGGATGATGAGGATACTATCGGCAATGCCAAATCGATTATTTCCGTTCTTGCGCTCGGAATGGGGCAGGGCAGCCAGATCGAAATTTTTGCCGTTGGCGAGGACGAACAGGAGGCGGTTGATTCTCTGATCGCACTGGTTGACAGCGGCTTTGGTGAATAACAGGAGCGGCGTCGCAATGCCTGGTTCCGGGCGGACAGGGCTTCCGGATTGCACGGCGGCAACCAGTGGCCTGCACTGCATGAGAAAGGCAGGGCTTCGTTACCAGTCCGCTTGGGCCGGGACGGGCTGTAAAGAATGAATGCTCATATGATAAAAGCGCCTTCCGTTGCAGAGCAGCATCTGCAATGGAAGGCGCTTTGCTATCCTCATATCCTGCCGCCGATTGGTGCGTCGGCAAATTGATGAAACAGCCGATGCGCTGTACACTCTGTATGGTCTTGATGTGCTCCGTTCCTCTTACCGTAATTTCGCATCGATATGTGCACTTTGTGGCATGAAATCGTTTCAGACGGATTGCCTGTTGGGCTCCAATCAATCCGCTTCCGACAGCGTCAATATGCTGCTGCGGGGAAAGAACCTTTGGAAGTGGGAAGAAGCAGAGGCTGTGTCTCACAACGTTCTGTTTGAATCGGAGAGAGCATAACGCAGAGATTTTAAAATGGCCACACAAAATGGCCACACACGTTTTTCAGGATACTTGTGAAGGCTGCTGCAAATTTATTTTGCGGCAGCTTTTATTGCAAAATGGAAAAACTGCAAAATGAAATTTTTATTGTGTTTTCCTGCAAACCGAAAAAATTTGGCGATATTTTTATCGTTTGTTCTTTTTTGGAATTGCGCGCGTAGATATTGCGTATGGAAGACTCGGAAACGAGGTTGACACAGTAATTTTTTTGGATATTATCTATAAATAGAATAGATTCTTTTCTACGATAGATTTATCGGCAAAATATTTTTGGAATTGTTTCGTTGATAAATTTAAAAAGCTGATTATTTTTTGTAATATAGTACACTTATAAAAATTTTTAGGTAAAAATTCTATTCATATTTACTATTTCCTGCAATCGGGTTATGATGAATAAAAAGAAGACCGGAGGGAACAGGTTTGGACAGTATTGATGTGAAGATTTTGAGCTGCCTGAGAGAGAATGCCCGGCAGAACGCTTCGGCCATCGGAGAATATGTCAACATGTCTGTATCCGCGGTGATCGAACGGATCAAGAAGCTGGAAAACAGCGGGATCATCCAGCAGTACACCCTGCTGCTGGATACCAAAAAGATTGGCAAGGATATTTCAGCGTTTATCTCCGTCAGCCTGGAGCATCCGAAATATAACGAGGGCTTTATCGAGAATGTCAAGCAAAACCCGCAGATCACAGAATGCCACTATATCACCGGCGATTTTGACTTTCTGCTCAAGGTGATCACCGGCTCCACGCAGGAGCTGGAGGCGGTGCTCAATGAGATCAAGTGCATTCACGGTGTGTCCCTGACCAAGACACTGGTGGTGCTTTCGACGATGAAGAACGAGTATTCCGTGTTGCCCAATCCAATCAAATAAGTGCGAAAAGCCCAGAGGGGACGAAGATGGTATGGGCTTTGCAAATAAATTCTGACAGAGAATGAGAGAGAGGAAGGTTTTTTTATGATCATCGGTATTCCAAAGGAGATCATGCATGGGGAGCGCCGTGTGTCGGCCATCCCGGAAACGGTTCTGAAGCTGAAAAACGACGGGCATACCATTCTGGTGGAAAAGGGCGCAGGGGAAGGCTCCTTTTTCCATGACGACCAGTATGTCGCGGCGGGTGCCCAGATCGTGGACGATGTGGCGAAGCTGTATGAGCGGGCGGAATTGATCCTGAAGGTCAAGGAGCCGCTGTTTAACGAGGAAAAAAATTGCTCTGAAATTGATATGATGCACAAAGGGCAGTATTTAATTACCTTTATCCATCCGGCTTCCCCTGTCAACCACGAAATGGTGAAGTCGATGGCGGCAAAGGGCGTCATCAGCCTGACGCTCGACGGCGTTCCGCGGATTTCCCGCGCACAGAATATGGACGCCCTGACCTCTATGAGCACTTGCGCCGGCTATAAGGGAATGCTGATTGCGGCGAATGACCTCGCCAAATTTGTCCCGCAGATTTTCTGCGCGGTTGGCATGATCAAGCCGATCAACGCGCTGGTCATTGGTACAGGCGTCGGCGGCCTGCAGGCCATCGCCACGGCCAAGCGGCTGGGCGCCGTCGTGTATGCGGCGGATATCCGGCCCGACGCGGTAGAGCAGGCAAAGAGCCTCGGCGCGAAAATTGTGGACACAGGTGTTCCCGCAGAAATCGCGGTGGGCGAGGGCGGATACGCCAATGAGCTGCCGGAGGAATGGCTGCTCCATGAGCGTGAGGTGCTGGCAGGCGTTGTGCCGGATATGGATATCGTCTTCTGCAGCGCGCTGGTGCCCAGCCGCATTGCGCCTGTGCTGTTGACGGAGGAAATGGTTGCCTCCATGCAGCCCGGCGCTGTGATCGTGGATATCTCCATCGACCAGGGCGGCAACTGCGCGATCACCACGCCCGGTGAGACGGCGGTCAAACACCATGTGACGATCGAAGGCATCAAGAATATCCCCGGGATGCTGCCGACGAGCTCCACCTGGATGTTTGCGAACAATATTTATCATCTGGTGAAATACCTGACCAAGGATGGGCAGATTGCCCTGCAGCGCGGCGACGAGATCGTTGCGAAGACGCTGACGACGATCGACGGCGAGATCGTCCACGCCGGCGCCAGGGAGGCCATGGGAATCTGACCGGAGTTTATGGAGAAGATCGAAAGGGGCGATGGCGCGTAAAAACGTTATCGCCTTTTTGAAAAGGAGGATTCAGAATGCATCCGATTTTATTGGTGCTGATCTTTATTGTGGCCACCATTGTGGGATATTTGCTGATCAAGAATGTCCCGAGCCTTCTGCACACGCCGCTGATGTCCGGCATGAACGCCCTGTCCGGCATTACGGTGCTCGGCGCGCTGGCGGCGACGGGGGCCGCCGTATCCACCGGTAGTAAGGCCCTTGGCTTTCTCGCAATCTTTCTGGCGATGCTCAATGTGGCAGGCGGCTTCGGGGTGACGCACCGGATGCTGCGCATGTTCCACCATAAGGGAGAAAAGGAGGGCATACGCAATGAGTAACCTCGCCTATTACATCGTCTGCGGTGTGCTTGTGGCTGGCGTATTAGGCGGCATTGCCATGATGAGCCGGGTGAAAACCGCTGTGGCGGGCAATGCGCTCAGCGCCGTCTGTACGGCTGCCGCCATCTTCGTAACACTTTATAAATATCATCTGCTCACACAGGCAGGGCTCTGGATCTGCCTTGCGCTGGGCCTTGCGGTGGGCCTGGTTGGCGCTTATCGCGTCAAGATGATCCAGATGCCGCAGACAGTTGCCCTGCTCAACGGCTTCGGCGGCGCGGCCTCCGCGCTGGTGGCCGCGGTTTCCCTGATGGAAGGGCTCAGGGGGATTTTTTCGCTGGTCACGGCGGGGCTTGCGCTCGCTGTCGGCATGATTACACTGACCGGCAGTCTCATTGCCGCCGGAAAGCTCCAGAAGCTGATTGCTCAGCGCCCGGTCGTTTGGAAGGGTCACTCTGTGATTGTGGGGAGCTCCATTGTGCTTACATTGGCAACTGTGATCCTGACGGCTGTCCCGGCGGTGCCTGTGTTCGTATCAATCCTGCTGTGTGCGGTATGCAGCGGTTTCTTCGGCGTGGCGTTTGCCATCCGGGTCGGCGGAGCCGATATGCCGATTACGATCTCCCTGCTCAATTCGCTCTCCGGTGTGGCAGGCGCAATTGCTGGCATGGCGATCGGAGACCCGCTGCTGGTCGCCATCGGCGGCGTGGTGGGCGCTTCGGGGCTCCTGCTCACACAGATCATGTGCCGCGCGATGAACCGCCATTTGGGCGATATCCTGCTGGGCAAAACGTCCACGCCCGCGAAAAAGGAACAGGCGGCGCCGGCGGCTGTAACTGCAGAGGAATCAGCTGCGCAGCCGGTACGGGAAACGGCCTGTGCGGAGACTTCTCCCGCAGAGATTCTCCGGCAGGCGAAGAATGTGATCATCGTCCCCGGTTATGGTATGGCGCTGGCCCAGGCGCAGCAGACCGTCAAGCAGCTTGCGGACTTACTGGAATCCCGCGGCGCACAGGTGCGCTTTGCCATCCACCCGGTGGCGGGGCGAATGCCCGGGCACATGAATGTATTGCTGTGCGAAGCGGACGTTCCGTACGAGCAGCTCTATGAGATGGAAGCGATCAACGGCGATTTCAGGGACTGCGACGTATCCCTCGTCATCGGTGCAAACGACGTGGTCAATCCTGCGGCGAATACGGCGGAGGGGACGCCGATTTATGGCATGCCGGTGCTCAATGTAGCGGACGCAAAGCATGTGATCATCTGCAATTATGACCTGAAGCCTGGCTATGCCGGAGTGGAAAATCCGTTGTACCATAAAAAAGAGGGCGTGAGCCTGCTGTTGGGCGATGCAAAGGATACCCTTCGTACCCTTTGCGACGGCCTCAGCGCACCGGAGGCGGAGCCTGCGGCAGAGGAGCAGGCGGAGGCCCCGGAAGAAAATGCGGGCGAGTTGTTGCACGAAGCCAAAGAGGTGATTATCGTCCCCGGATACGGCATGGCGCTCGCGCAGGCGCAAAAGCTCGTGAAACAGCTTGCGGATAAGCTGGAGCGGCAGGGGACGCAGGTGAAATTTGCGATCCATCCGGTGGCCGGCAGAATGCCGGGGCACATGAACGTGCTGCTGTGCGAGGCGGACGTTCCGTATGAACAGCTTTATGAGATGGACGCGATCGACAGCGAATTCAAGGAATGCGATGTGGCGATGGTCATTGGCGCGAACGACGTGGTCAACCCGGCGGCGAATACGGCGGAAGGCACGCCGATCTACGGGATGCCGGTTTTAAGCGTCGATCAGGCAAAGCATGTGATCATCTGCAATTATGATCTGAAGCCCGGCTATGCCGGCGTGGACAATCCGCTGTATCATAAGCCGGGCGTGACCTTACTGCTTGGCGATGCGCAGGCCACCCTGCAATCACTGCTGACGAGCGTATAACGCAAAAAGGGAGAGAACAATATAGAGGAAAGGGGGCCTTCCCCGCGCGGAATTTTTGTTTCGCCGGGGCGGGCCTCTTTTCCATAGCTTGACGGGCGTGGTATCATAAGGATAGAGAAAGAACTGGAAAGGGTGATCTGAATGCTTTCAAATGACGTGTTGGCCAATATCAGGAGCCGCCGCAGTATCCGAACCTATTTGGCGAAACAGATAGAGGATGAAAAGCTTGACCTTGTGCTGGAGGCGGGAACTTATGCTCCGACGGGCCGGGGCGCGCAGTCCCCTGTGATTGTATCCGTTCAGAACCCGGAGACGCTCCGGACGCTCTCCGCGATGAACGCGCGCGTGATGGGGACGGATTCCGACCCGTATTACGGCGCGCCCACCGTCGTGCTCGTCTTTGCGGACGCTTCCCGTAACACCTGCGTAGAGGATGGGAGCTGCGTATTGGAAAATATGATGCTCGCCGCCCATGCGCTCGGGCTCGGCTCCTGCTGGGTTCACCGGGAACGTCAGATGTTTGAAATGGAGCAGGGCAAGGCGCTGATGAAGCAATGGGGCCTTTCTGAGCATTTGATCGGCGTTGGCGCCATTGCGCTGGGCTATCCGGCCGGGGAGACGCCGCAGGCGGCAAAGCGCAAGGATGGCTATCTGGTGAAGGTGTAAGAGAGAAAATCCGCCATTCGACAATGGTTACTAAACGATGTGCCTGCTATCAAACGCCTGCCGATCCCGGTCCGGGATCGGCAGGCGATCTTTTTGGGGAACCCCTCATTCCGATTGTTTGATAGTGTTTTTCAGGAGGTTTTCTGTTTCACAGGATAGCATACTTCTGTGACCAGTTCCTCCGGATTCTGCGTCTGCGCGGGGCTGACATGATAGATGCTGAATGCCGCACCGTCAAATTCGTATCCGTTATCCCGCACCCAGCAGGCTACCGCTTCGTTCGCCTCCGTGATTTTTTCATAGCTGCCCTGATAGGTTGCTGAAGCAATCTGGATCGCGGGGACTGTTTTAAACCGGACATGCTCCGTATCCGGATAACTGCCCGTTACTGCGATCTGGATTTCCACATCCACGTCGCTCTCCTTATAGCCTTCGTCATGATAGACGGCGAGGCTGTAGCACGGGTCCGCCACCTGGAGATGCAGGTGCGCGGTTTCCCGCTGCAATGTGTTCCAGAGGATCTGCTCCTGATCGTAAGCGGGGATCACCTGCCGCACGCTTGCGACCTGTCGTTCGGGCATTTGTTTTAAAGTGACATCATAGTTCATCGTTCCATCATCCTTTCCGAGCCGCTCTATCGCGGTCTCCAGCAGTTTAAGTCGGTAGACTGTCTCTTCAGCCTCGGCCTTCAGCTCCGTTTGCCTTTGCGTCAGGAAGGCGGAGAGCGCCTCCGGGTCGTCGTAGCGGCGCAGGATTTCCGGAATCGCCGCCAAGCGGAAGCCCATATCCTTGAGCGCCATGATCCGCACGGCTACCGGAAGCTGCGCTTCGCTGTAATACCGGTAGCCGGTGAAGGCGTCCACATGCTCCGGGGTCAGCAGGCCGAGTTCGTCGTAATGGCGCAGCATCCGGATGCTGATTTGCGCCAGCTTTGAGAAATCGCCGATTTTTACCATTTTGTCATCTCCACATATGTGTTTTTGAGCTCAGGATTAGAATAAACGATATCACAGTGTGAGAGTCAAGAGGAAAAATGAAAAAATGGAGATGCGTTTTTAGCATCTCCATTTTTATGTGCCCTTCTCGTTTTAGTCCTCGTCCGGATATCCGTTTGGGTTCTGCTTCTGCCAGCGCCAGCTGTCCTCGCACATCTCTTCAATGCCGCGCGCCGCTGTCCAGCCGAGCTCCTTCGCCGCCTTCGAAGGATCGGAATAGCAGGTGGCAATGTCGCCCGGGCGGCGGTCTACCACCTGATAGTTGATCTTGACGCCGGAGGCCTTTTCAAAGGCATGCACCACATCGAGCACGCTGTAACCGACGCCGGTGCCAAGATTGTAGATGTCGACGCCGCTCTTTTCCGCGCACTTTTCGACCGCTTTGACATGGCCGAGCGCCAGGTCGACGACATGGATGTAATCGCGCACGCCCGTTCCGTCCGGCGTGTCGTAGTCGTCGCCATAAACCTGAAGCTGCGGCCGCTTGCCGATGGCGACCTGTGTGATATAAGGCATGAGGTTGTTTGGGATCCCATTGGGGTCCTCGCCGATGCGGCCGCTCTTATGCGCCCCGATGGGGTTGAAGTAGCGCAGCAGAGTGATGCCCCAATCATGATCGGCCTTGTAGAGGTCCTGCAGAATTTGCTCGATTATGAGCTTCGTGGTGCCGTAGGGGTTCGTCGTGCCGCCCGCGGGCATGTCTTCACGCAGAGGGGAGGGATTATTCATGCCGTAGACAGTGGCGGAGGAGCTGAATACTATTTTTTTGACGCCTGCGTCGCGCATCGCTTCGCACAGCGTGACCGTACCGCCGACATTGTTTTCATAGTATTCCAGCGGCTTGACGCAGGACTCGCCGACTGCTTTCAGGCCGGCAAAGTGGATGACCGCGTCGATAGTTTCCTTCTGGAAGATGTGGTCAAGGCCCGCGCGGTCGCGGATATCGCACTCATAAAAGCCGAATTCCTTGCCGCTGAGCTCGCCAATCCGGCGCAGGACTTCCCTCTTGCTGTTGTAAAAGTTATCGAGTATAATAACTTCATAGCCTGCCTTGAGCAGCTCGATGCAGGTATGGCTGCCGATATATCCGGCGCCGCCGGTGACCAGAATCGTCATGATAAACTCCTCCCTGATGTTAGAAAATAGGGCGCGATTCCCGCTTTCCCTGTATTCATTATAGCGCAGGAATACGGGAAAACCAATAGGGAGTTTATCAAATCATGAGAGGAAAAAGCATGCTGACTTTTGAAGAAATTAGGAAAAATCCTGAAATCAAAACGTATATCGAGCGCAGCAACGAGGTGCTGGGAGCGGTGGGCTTCACAGAGCACGGCTTCCCTCATGCGCTGCGCACCTCGGATATCGCCTCACGCATCCTGCGGGAGCTTGGCTATGATGCGCGTACCTGCGAGCTTGCGCAGATCGCGGGCTATATGCACGATATCGGAAATCTTGTCAACCGCCATTACCACGCGCAGAACGGCGCGTGCCTCGCTTTCAATATTTTGACGCGTTTGGGCTTTTCGCCGGACGAGACCGCACAGATCGTTTCCGCCATCGGGCATCACGATGAGAAGACGGCGGCGGCGGTCAGTCCGATTGCGGCGGCGCTGATCCTGGCGGACAAGAGCGACGTGCGCCGTTCGCGCGTGCGCAGCAAGGAGACGGTGAGCTCCGATATCCACGACCGCGTGAATTTCGCCGTGCAGAAAGCGGAGCTGAAGATCGACACGGAAGAAAAGACGATCATTCTGAAGATCAAGATCGATACGGAAATCTGCGCGGTGATGGATTATTTTGAAATCTTTCTTGATCGCATGATGCTGTGCAAGAAGTCAGCGGATTACCTCGGCTTAAAATTCGAGCTGCTGATCAACAATTCCAGGCTTCTTTGATGCGGGCGGGAAGGATGCTTTTATGCAGAATTTAACGGATATCAGCGTTGTGCGGGATTTGCTTTCCCGGTACGGCTTTACCTTTTCCAAAGCGCTGGGGCAGAATTTTCTGATCAATCCATCCGTCTGCCCGCAGATGGCGGCGTGTTGCGGCGCGGATGGGCAGGGCGTGCTGGAGATTGGGCCGGGCGTCGGCGTGCTGACGGCGGAGCTTGCCAAACGGGCGGGCAGGGTCGTCTCTCTGGAATTGGACAAGCGGCTGCTGCCAGTGCTGGAGGAGACACTTGCGGATTTTGATAATGTAAAAATCGTCAATGATGACGCACTGAAAGCGGATTTGCGCACGCTTTTGGCGGAGCATTTTGCTGGAATGGAGGTATGCGTTTGTGCAAACCTTCCCTATTATATCACCTCGCCTGTGATCATGCGGCTGCTGGAAGAGCGCCTTCCCTTCCGCTCCATTACAGTAATGGTGCAGAAAGAAGCGGCCGACCGCCTGTGCGCCCCAGTCGGAAGCCGGGAGGCGGGCGCGGTGACCGTGGCGGTACAGTATTATGCAGAGGCAGAGAAGCTTTTCTCCGTGTCGCGCGGATCATTCCTGCCGGCGCCGAATGTGGACAGCGCGGTCATCCGCCTCCAAATCCGGGAGACCCCGGCGGTCGCGGTGGCGGATGAAAAAAAGTTTTTCCGCATGGTAAAAGCAGCCTTTGGGCAGCGGCGCAAAACGGCGCTCAATGCGATCAGCGCAGGGATGGCGCTGCAGAAGGCCGATGTTGCCGCCGCGCTTGAGCGGGCGGGGCTGGAAGCGAATGTCCGGGCGGAGAAGCTCTCGATGGAGCAGCTTTCCGCCCTGTGTGAAGCCCTGCCGGATTGAGAAGGGAACCGAAAAAGCCAGCAGGAAGCAAAAAGAGCACCAAAAACGAGATGCGGTAAGCGCTCAGGCCGCGCAAGGCAAATGGAAAGCCTCTGATTCGGTTCCTCTGGATACGAAAAGGATGACCCGGGTCGTTTCAGGCTTCAAAAAAATCCGCTTTGCATGAGCCGTTCAAAGCCTTTGTGCTTGTTGGCGAACGTTGGTTGCTTTTTCGACAGGCTGAGCCGCTCTCCGACTATTCGGAGAACGGCTTTTTTTGGTAAATTTTTCACAAACTTTTTGATGCGAATTTTAACGTAAACTCTATAAAGTGTCGATTGTTACAGAATATTATCGGATGGATTGTATAGATTGCCCAATTCAAAGTGAATTGGGAACGGACAAATAGAAGAAATGAAAAAGAAAGGGAAAAAGCTTCGGATAGTCAATATGCACAAATATCGAAATGATAAGTTGTGCAACATTTCTTGACAAGGCGGATATACTGTGGTAGACTAAAGCCAGATCAGAGGAAAGGAGGGATTGACATGATGGAAAGAGCTTCTGATCTGCACATGAGTGAGCAGAGGACGCTCAACGAGCTGATCAACAGCAAGCACATGGGCGGCTGGAAGAGGCTGCGCAAAACGCTGGAGCTGGCTGCACTGGTGCGGGCGGAGAGCGGCAAGGGTTTCATCGGTTGAATCCTGGATTTGCGATAACATCCTGACATGACAGTATGTCGAACGGATGGAGGAGGCGAAAGCGTCTCCCATCCAGGATCGGCCGGGTGAGTGCATTACGCGCGCACAGCGCGATCATATAGAATACAGGAATTGGCCGCTGCGATCGATTCGCGGCGGCCCTGTTTTTTATAACAGGTTAGATCGTCGTAACCGCCCCATGTAGGAATACTCCCTGCCCAGCCGGGACAGGTCTTTGACGATCACGGCGGATACGCTGTAATCCTCCACATATTTCATCATCTCCTGGAATCCCGGCCTTTGAAAGCTGGTCCCTGAGAATCCGTCGTCCACAAAGAACCGGGTGTTCCGGAATCCATGGTCGGCGGCGTATTTGCTCAATAGGGTCTTCTGGTTGGTAATGGAATTGCTTTCCCCGTCCAGGGCATCGTCCTGGCTCAAACGGCAGTATAAAGCGGTGATCTTGTCTGGCTGCTGGTTCATTTGCTTCTCCTTTCTGTTCAGGCAGCCAAGTAAACGGTTGCCCTTATTATAGCGCTCCGGCTTAGTTTTTGCAGCTATGTTTCCGATTCTTTTTCTTTCAAATCCTTTTCCATCAGCCGTTTCCGTTTCTTCACGATCCCTTCCGAACCTTGTTCCGCAAAGTGGGGAACTACCGTGTAGACGGTATTCCCCTCAAAGAAAGGATAGCTGTTCCCGCCGAGATCAAAGTAAAACGCTCCGTCCTTGAAATGCCGCTCCATCCGTTCCCCCACAGCGGGGTCCAGTTGCACAGCAGAGGTAGGAAATGCTTTGCACACAGATACATTCTTCTCCATCATCGAGAGCGAGGCAGTTACCGCTGTCATAGTTGCAGCACTGATGTACCAGCTTTCTTGCCCGGCGATACTGGGAATAGGTCATTACAGGGATTTTTTCTTTAATTTTCGTCACCTCCTTTCGGGCTGTCAAAAATTACCCCTCTAATAGTAGTGACATTTTCGGGGGTGTTTTTAAGGGGCTTTTGCGAAAAAAATAAAAAAATACCATCATGGTCACTTCAAAGCCATGATGGTATTTCTCAAGTTTCAAATTGATAGCCGATGCCGTAGACGCTTTTCACATAGTCCGGCACATCCGGCGCTACCTTCATTTTCCGCCGCAGGTTTTCATAGGAGTACACACGCCTGGGGTGCTGGATGAGCAAAGAGAAGATGTCAAATTTTTTGACTGTCAGTGGGATTATCTGGCCTCGCACTGTCACTAAGCGCCACTCCAGACAAAATACAAATCCCCTTCCCGGATTTCTGTTAGGGGCTGGTCCAGCAAGGAATACTGTCTTTGGAAAACGGTGGCGAATGGGACATCCGCCGGAATATCGCCAGCCTCATAATCACGGACAAATTGAGCCAGCTCCTTCTTTTGATTGGGGGAAAGAAGGGCAAACAGCTTTTCACCAATCTGCCTGCCGGATTCCCCCAAGTCCAGTACGGCTAATTTCCCATATTGTCACCACCTCTTCAATAACCGTTTTTCTCTTTGAACAAGTTCTTATTTTTATCAGCATTTGGATTTTGTTTCTTCGGTTTTAAGCACCAGAATATCACATTCATCAAGATGACAATCAGAGCAACAACACCCATCGATACCCAAAACCCCATATCAAGCCCCCACAGGGTTGTTGTTCCGAATAAGTCCATCCAAATTTTTGCCCAATTCATCTTTAAATTCTCCTTTCCTTACAACAGCTCGCCATAATGCCGCACATACGCTTTTTTCAAGCTGGTTGCCAGCACCATATAAAGCAGGATGCACGGAATCAGGTAAGCAAAATAGCTCAGCGGAAGGGCAACAAATCCCAGCATTGTACCAAAAGCCGTAAATGGAATAATTGTAAGCACTGCAATTCCCGTACAGGTCAGCAACGTCAAAGGAGCGGACGCGCGGCTCTGGATAAACGGAATCTTCGGTGTGCGGATCATGTGAATAACAAGAGTCTGACTCCACATGGATTCTACAAACCAGCCAGCTTGGAACATGGCCATATAGGTAAACTGCATCTGTTCCAATTCCGCGCCGCTGAAATGGTTTGCCAAGTCGTTATACAGTACCCCACCGGACACAAACAGTGGGCAGAAAACAAAATACATGAAAATGTAAGTGGTAAAGTCGAAAATGGAGCTGGTGGGACCAATCCAGATCATAAAACTTCCCACAGAGGAGGCATCCCACCTGCGAGGTATGCGAAGGAATTCCTCATCTACATTATCCCACGGGATAGCAGTACAGGACAGATCGTAGATCAGATTGAGGAAAATCAGATGTACACTCATCATCGGCAGGAAGGGCAGTAGGGCCGACGCGGCAAGCACCGAGAACATGTTGCCAAAATTAGATGATGCTGTCATCTTGATATATTTGATCATGTTGGCGTAGGTCTTGCGCCCTTCAATGATCCCTTGCTCCAAAACCATCAAATCTTTTTCCAACAGAATAATATCGGCAGACTCTTTTGCCACATCTACGGCGGTGTCAACCGAAATACCGATGTCGGCGGACTTCATGGCAGCAGCATCGTTCACGCCATCCCCCATAAAGCCGACAGTATGACCGTTATCCCGGAGAACCGTAACGACACGGGCTTTCTGGTCAGGGGTGAGTTTTGCAAATACATCGGTAGACTCCGCTGCCTTTGCAAGTTCGGCATCGGTCATGTTGTCTAAATCCGTTCCGAGAAGCATATTACGGACTTTCAAGCCAACCGACTTGCAGATGGTGCGGGTTACTTTGTCGTTGTCGCCCGTCAGGATTTTAGTCGTGACGCCATGCTCTTTCAGAGCCTTAATCGCATCCGCAGCGGATTCTTTCGGCGGGTCCAGGAAGGCCAGATACCCCAACAACACCATATCGCACTCATCCTTGACGCCGAAAATACCAACCGGGGAGGGATTGCTTTTCTGTGCAATCGCCAAAACGCGGAACCCCTTGTCATTTAGTTCATCTACCGTCTCCAGAATCCGTTTGCGAATCTCTTCGGTCAAGGGCTGCACTTTTCCGTCACATTCTGCGAATGTGCAGATGGAGAGCATTTCTTCCACTGCTCCCTTTGTAACCATTTGTGTTTTTCCGCTTTTATCCTGTACCACGGTAGTCAGGCGGCGGCGGTTGAAATCAAAGGGAATTTCGTCCACCTTCACATAGTTTTCGGACAGATCGGTCAACTGTGGATTTTCTGCTTCTTCTTCCTCGGTCTTATGAATGATGGCCAGATCCATTAGGTTTTTGTACCCCGTCTGGAAATAGCTGTTCAAATAGGCATGGCGCAATACTCTGAGGTCATCCTCGCCGTTTACATTCCAATGATATTCCAGCACGACCTTATCCTGAGTCAACGTTCCCGTCTTATCCGTACAAAGAATATCGATTGCGCCGAAGTTCTGTATGGAATTGAGATTTTTCACGATGGTCTGCTTCTTGCTCATGGAAACAGCGCCTTTGGCCAAACAGGTCGTCACGATCATGGGGAGCATTTCCGGTGTCAAGCCGACGGCAATGGAAATGCCGAACAAAAATGCTTCCAGCCAGTCGCCTTTTGTGATTCCATTGATAAAGAATACCAACGGCACCATCACAAGCATAAAGCGAATTAGTACCCAGGAAACAGCATTGACCCCTTTGGTAAAGCTGGTTTCAATCGCTTCTCCGGCCACAGCAGACGCCATCGAGCCAAATACGGTGTGATCACCCACGCGGACGACAACCGCCGTTGCGCTTCCGGAAATGACATTGCTTCCCATAAAGGCAATATTGCTGTAATCGGTAATAGTGAACGGCTCTTCTTTCACCATGTTGGGTGTTTTCTCCACCGGCTCGCTTTCACCAGTCAGGCTCGCCTGGCTGACAAATAAATCCTTTGCGTCCAGAATCCGCACATCCGCCGGGATCATATCACCCACAGACAAATGCACGATATCACCAACAACTAAATCATCCATTGGGATTTCTGCTTTTTCCTGTTCTTTACGCGTAACCGTACAGGTGGTGGTAATCATAGCCAGCAGTTTTTCCGTGGCATTACCGCTGCGGGATTCCTGCACGAATCGAAGCGTACCAGAGATAAAGACCATTGTCAGAATAATAACAACGGTCAGACAGTCGAAATCCTCCGGGGTGTTGCCAAACAGGGAAAAATAGGGCAGCATCATATCCGTAATGGTGGATACCACCGCCAAGCAAAATAGGATAGCAGTAAATGGATTGACAAACGCGCTCGCCAAACGCTTGGGCAGCGACTTTTTCTTTTCGTGGGTTACCTTATTTGTCCCATATTTGCTACGGCTGGAAGAGACCGCTTCCTCGTCCAGCCCACGCAATGTGGTGTGTAGATTTTTCAGAACCTCTTTGATGGGGTTCATCGCCGACAATTGAATACGGCGGTTTTCCTCATCTCGAATGACTGCTTTTTCCGCAGTCTTTTGGATGACCAGACGATTTTTTGCTTTCTTGTTCATCGGTTCTTACCTCCTTAATTTTAGTAGAGGCAAGCGCAATCAAATGAGAGACATGGAACTCCTTCCCTCATGAATTGCTCTATACCTTCGCGGACTACTATCAGAGTCCATGTCATTCACCTCACTTCTTGATGAACTATCTATGTAAAACCGCAATGCGGATTATTTATTATGGTAACGGTTGCTTTTTGTAATGTACCAGACATCAAAGCCCGCAACAATCAGCCATGCAATCATGGCAATAACAAACCAGTGGTTTGCAAACCCTGACCACAATCCCTTTGCCAGAAAAATAATGCCATTGAGAGCAATTACCTCTCCGATATTTCGGCAAAGGGGCTTGATTTTAATTTTCTCCTTTTCTTCCTGCGGCATATTTTTCCATGCAGATAAATGGATATGACCTTTCCCACAGGCAAACCAAAAACCGGCGATTGTAAAAAGGGCTCCAAAGAAAATGCAAGTAAAATCCATCATTCTCAATCCCTCCAATGATTGAGTTTATTCCTTAATTTGTTTAGTTTCAGAAGCTTGATCGTCAGAATAACCGCTATAACAACAAGGATCAGCCAGATTATCGTGGTCACCATATACCAAAGCTGAAACAATGTGATCCGCTGTTCTGGAAGCACCCAACTTAAACTGCCGCACACCATTGTAAACAGGCAATAAAGTATGAGGAAAACGCCAGTCCTGATCCTGTTATTTTCTTTTTTCGCTTTCATTACAGCACCTCCCAACCAGCACTTATAACTTCTGCAATCGTCAATATCTGGCTCACGATTCCCTCTAAAACATGATTTTTAGGTTTTCCCACGGAACAGTATTCTGCAATAATTTCAACCTTGTCGCCGACAACATCACCGCTATCCAAATGATTCAAATACAGCGTTTTGCTGGGGTTGCTGTTAATCAGCAGCAATCGGATTTCCTGTTCCGCATCCTCCTGGCAGGTAACGGAAATACGATATCGTTCTTCCGTTTCATCCCCAGTTGTAATTGGATTGATTTTTCGCACAAGCGGCCGCAGAATCAGATTGGAACAGATCAAAACACCTGCCGCAGTGATGGCAAGTACATACATTCCCGTACTTGCTAGGATGCCCACAGCAGCCGTACACCAGAGCGTAGCTGCTGTATTGATTCCACGGACAGAGCCGCTGTCTTTGAAGATTACACCGCTGCATAGAAAACCGATGCCTGAAATGATACTGCTTCCAACACGGAACATCTGGTCGGAACCATAAAGCATCGGAAACAGTGTAAAAAAGCTGGTTCCCATGCAAATCAGCACATTGATCCGGATTCCTGCGGAATGGCCGGTTAACTGCCGCTCTAATCCAATCAGGAAACCAAGTACCTGTGAGAGGGCGATTCGTAAGAAAAAATTGGTATAATTCACAGGCATCGCCTCCCTTCATCCCAAATAAGTATAAAAAAATCGCAAGGAAGATCACATGGTTAAAACCTTGCGATTTCCTTGCGACTTGGCAAGAATGAAGTCTCAGAGTTTGTCGTTGAATTTATACCCAATACCCCATATTGTTAAAATATATTCCGGCGCATCTGGATTTGGTTCAATCTTTTTGCGCAGCTTTCGGATGAAGGCCATGATATTGCTGTCATCCAGTAGATAGTCGTTTTCCCACACGGCCTGATAAATTTGTTCCTTTGTAAATACCTCACCACGATTACGGGCCAAAAAATACAAAATATCGAACTCTTTTGGTGTTAACGAAATTTCTATTCCGTCACGAGTCACTTTTCTGGACTTTACATCAATCATCAGTGCCCCACATTGGATCACATGATTTAGGAAAGTTGGCGCCGTTTCATCTTCAATCTCCAGCATAAGTGAACGGATCTCTCCCTGCATTAAGTGCTCAACTTCCTCTATCAATTCCATTTTTCCTTGCAGATCCGGTGCGGAGATTCGGAGCTTATCATGAAGCCATTGTACGAGAGAGGAATCCAAACTGACCAGACCAATACTTTTTTTCAAGACAGATTCCCCCTTCCTTAAAGCAATTCATGATATTTCTTTACATACCACCTTTTTACCAGGGTCATCAACAGCAAGTATAGCAAGACGACAATGATTAGGAAGCCAAAGTAAATAACCGGTAAAGCGGTCAAGCCGATTAACTGACCAATCGGGGTAAATGTCAGAACAGTAAAAAATAGAATTCCAAGTGTTGTTACAACCAAAACCGGAACCGATGGCCGGCTTTGGAAAAGCGGGATCTTTTTCGTGCGGAGCAAATGCAGAATCAATACCTGTGTCCACATGGATTCCAAGAACCACCCTGTCTGGAATAAGGCGATAAACCTTGTCTGCGCATCTGTGCCGGACAAAGATGAAAAACTGCCGCCGCAAACCAAAGGGCAAAAAACAAAAAACAGAAAAATAAAGGTTAGAATATCAAAGAGCGAACTGATCGGGCCGAAGGACCGCATAAAGCGCCCCAATGTCCGGCCAGACCATTCCAGTGGCCGGGAACAGGTATCCTCATCCACGTGATCCCAGGGGAGAACGAGGCAAAGCGTATCATAGAGCAGATTCAGCAACAGGAGCTGTACAGAAGTTATAGGAAAAAACGGGAGAAACACACTGGCAATCACAATAGATAAAATATTGCCAAAGTTGGAGGAAGCGGTAATCCGGATATATTTGGACATATTGGAAAACGCTTTCCGGCCCTCTAAAATCCCTTCTTCCAATACATTTAAGTCTTTTTTCAGCAGGACGACATCTACACTTTCCTTGACTGCTTCTGCCGCTGTATCCACGGAAATCCCCACATCGGATTCCACAATGGCAGGCAGGTCGTTCATTCCATCTCCCAGAAAACCTACTGTATGCCCGTTTGCCTGTAAAGTCTGAACAATGGTTACTTTTTGTTTTGGGGACAGTTCAGCAAAAACCATTGTGTTTTCAATGCGCATCGGCTGTTCGTCGCCCGTCAAAGCATCCACTTCTCTGCCGGTCAATACCTGCCCCGTGTCAATCCCTAAACGGCGACAGATGGAAACGGCGCCATCCCGCTGGTCGCCGGTCAGCACTTTGATGTGCACATGCAGATTTTTCAGCTTCTGAATGGCATCAGTGGCGGTCTTTTTGGGCGCATCAAAAAATGCCAGATACCCCAAGAGGGTCAAGTCCTGTTCGTCCTCGGCATTTAGCTGTTCTCGGTCGATTGGCTTATAAGCCACGGCCAGTACTTTCATGCCGTCTTCGAGCATTTCATCCACAACGGCGTGGACATTGGAAACCCCGTCGGCCTCCATGCAGCTGCGTTTCCCCTTGTATTCGATATAGCGGCAGCGGCGACACACCTCATCTACGCTGCCCTTGACTATCAGCAGATTGCCACTGTCGTTTTTTATAAGAACACTGACAAATTTTCTCTCATAGTCAAAGGGATGCTCGTCCAGTTTAGAATGCCGGGCGGCAAGTTGTGTAAAATGAGATTCTCGTTCCGGCATCGCCTGATATTTCAGAATCGCTGTATCCAGATGGTTTGCAACACCGGTATGGTACAGACTGTTCAGATAGGCCAAATCCAAAACCTTGCCGCTTTCGTTCCCCAAAATATCCATATAGTATTCCAGCAGAATTGCATCTCCGGTCAAGGTGCCGGTTTTGTCCACACAGAGCACATCCATGCTGCCAAAGCCCTGCATGGCATTGATATTTTTCACCACGGTCTGTTTTTGCCCCATGGCGGCGCTGCCTTTCGCAAGACAGGCGTTGACGACCATAGGTAGCATTTCCGGAGTCAGCCCGACAGCAACCGACAGTGCAAATAGAAACGCGGAAACCCAATTTCCCTTGGTCAGCCCGCAGGCGATAAAGACCACCGGAACCAATACCGCCATGAAACGGATCAGCACCCATGCGATGGAGTTTGCGCCTTGATCAAATCGGTTTTTTCGGTTTGTCTTCGCCCCAGAAAACCCTCCGTAAACCGTATCCCGGCCTACCGCTAGAACCACACCTTCTCCGGCTCCGCCAATTACAGCAGAACCCATGAACGCAATATTACTATATTCTCCATAAGACTGCGGTTTTTCAATGGACAAGATTTCAACCTTTTTTTCCAGTATGGCGCTTTCACCAGAAATAACTGACTGTGATACAAACAAATCATTTGTCGCTGTCAAACGAACATCAGCTGGGATACGGTCTCCTGCGGAGAGACGGACTGTATCACCAACTACCAGCTCTGAAGAAGAAATTTCAACCCATTTGCTGTCCCGGTGTACCGTTACACTGGAATGAAGTAAACTTGTCAGATGGTCTGCCACACGCTTTGACCGCATTTCCTGGATAAAACGCACAATTCCACTGATAAGCAACATGCACAGAATGATCAGCACTGTGGTCATATCCCGGCCCAAATTCGAAGCAAGCAACACGTCCGTAACAAAGGAAATGATCGCCAGAAAAAATAGAATAATTGTGAATGGATTTATAAAGGCTCTGCGCAGGCGATGCAGTACGGTATCTTTGGCTCGTCCAGTCAATAGATTACTGCCGTATTGCTGGCGGCTTTCTTCAACCTGCGCGTTGTCATACCCATCCTCAGAAATGTGGAAATCACGATACAATGCATCCGTTCCAGTATGCGCATAGTGAAGAACTCGTTGGTGGATTGAACTGCCATCTTTCATCCGTTTCACCTCCAAATATTATTTATTATACCATAGAAAGATATACTCCGGCCCAACTCAAACCTTGCTTTTTTCTTGTTTCTACGCAAATTGGCAAGCAATGCAAACATGTACATGCTTTGCGATTTTGGCAGGTAAAATCCTGCCAAAATACTTGTTGAGGGATACCCCCAAAGCCCCCAAAATCGCCACCTTCGGTGACGGCTACGCGTCCTGCGGACACTGAAAAATTTGAAATAAGCAAAAGAAAAACTCTATGTAAATGGTTAAGCCCATTCACATAGAGTTTCCTTGTTTCCCGTTTACTTGGCATAGTCAGTATTTTTGCAATACTTCTTTATGCTCCTCTGCCATATCAGCATGCCCCTTTTGATTATTGCATTGGCTGTTTTTCCGCTTAAGAATGAATCTCCTTGTATTTTCTGCCGATCGCGTCTGCGCCGAGAATCGCATCATAGACCGCGTCGGGCGTCACGGCAAAAGGCATGTTGCCCAGCGTATCCCCGGGCGCGCAGGCAAGCTCTGCGACGGCGCGGATCTGCTCTGGCCTGATTTCTGTGATGCCGAGATCGGCAAGCGTCGTGGGCAGGCCGACGTCTGTGCAGAAACGGACGACCTCCTGAATCTGCGTATTGGCTTCATCCTCGAGCACAAGCTGGACGAGCGTGCCGAAGGCAACCTTCTCGCCGTGATAGAATGAATGGGTTTCCGAAATGACGGTAAAGCCATTGTGGATCGCGTGCGCGCCGGCAAGGCCACCGCTTTCAAAGCCGATGCCGGACAGATATGTATTGGCCTCCACGATATTTTCCAACGCCTTGGTACAGGCGCCCGCCTTCGCGGCAACGGCGGCCTTGCGCCCGTCGGCCATCAGGGTATCATAGCAGAGCCGCGCGAGCGCCATGGCAGCCAGCGTTGTTTTTCCGCCGACGCAGTTTGTCGCGTTGGAGCGCTGGCAGGCGCGCGCCTCAAAATAGGTCGCAAGCGCATCGCCCATGCCGGAGACGAGCAGGCGGGCGGGGGCTTTACTGACGATTTCGGTGTCCACCAGGACGATGTTTGGGCTCGCCGGAAGGAAGAGATACCGGTCGAAAACGCCGTCATCCGTGTAAATGACGGAAAGGGCGCTGCAGGGCGCGTCCGTGGAGGCGATCGTCGGGACGATCACCACGGGGCAGTCCGCGTAGTGGGCGGCTGCTTTGGCGGTATCATGCGCTTTTCCGCCGCCGATGCCGACAATCAGGTCGCAGCCGGATTTCTGGAAATCGGCCACCACGCGGTCGATCTCGCTTTGGCAGCATTCGCCGTGAAACGCCTCATAAAATGCGGTGCAGTCCGACCCGGAGATGCTTTCGCCAATCGAGGGCGCAACGCGTTTTTGCCCGGAGGATGTGGTGAGGATAAACATCTTTTTGCCGAGCATTTCAACATGCTGGCGAAGGTTCCGCAGCTCGCCCTTGCCTTGGATATATCTGGTGGGACTTGCAATGATGTTTGCCATAAAAAACCATCCTTTCTGAAAAAGCCGGAGCTTCGGCTTTTAATTGTCTATTTTTTATCAATCCTGATCGCCTCTATTATACTGCATGTCCATACCGTCCGCAAGACAAAACGGTACAAAAAAGGCAGGCAGCCGGAACGGTCCTTTTACGCGCCAGCTGCCAGCTTTTTTATTTGTTATCACTGTGCGGTTTCCTTTTCCGGATCCAGCGCCGGACAAGATAAACTACGACCCCGATGGGGATTGCCACCACACATGCGGTCACTACAAAGCGCATAGGGATCAGATCGTAGATTTGATCCCCCAAAATCGTAAAGACGATCACGCGGGGGGCAAGCCCCAAAAGCGACATCAGGACATAGAGCGGAAAATGCCGCGGCTTTGTGAATGCGCCGAAAAAGAGGCTGGTAAAGTCGATCGGAAAGGCGGGCACGAACCGGACGAGGAAGATAAAGCCCGGCTTATCCTGCAGATCGAGGCTTAAAAGCTTCTCTCCACCCTTGTTTTTGCGCAGGAGCTGTTCCACCCGGGGCCCGCCGAGGAAGCGCCCCAGCAGGTAAGTGGTGCAGACCTCCAGCAGGATGCCGCCCATATTGATCAGGCAGGCCGTGGGCCAATTGAATGCCATGCCGATGGACACATAGATCAGCGACGCGGGGATAACAAACAAAACGGACTTGACCAAATAGACGCCGAAAAGCATCAAAACAGCCGCGGCGAAATTTGGCGCCAGCTCGACGAGCGCGCGCATATCAATGTGCGTCAGCCTTTCGTAATTGAAGATGATGATAAGGAGGATGAGCAGTGCAACGCAGACGCGCGCCGCGACAGCAAGGTTTTCTTTGGTTTTAGCAGTCATATGGAACACTTCTCTCTCCGCAGGAGCCTGCGATATCATTGCCGTACAGATAAATTATTATACCGGGGAACCAGGCAGAATGCAAGCGAGAATGCCGGGCGCCGGATTAAATTTGTGTTTCTGCATGGGAACGCTTGACAAACGAAAAGAAATGCAAGTAAAATTGGTTTATAAACAGGGATGTGTGGAAAGGAGCAGGTATCCATGAAGAAGCGATCGTTCAGAAAGGCTGCCCTGAGCCTCTTGCTCGCGGCAATCCTGCTGGTCACTCCTGCCGCGCCAGCCGCTTATGCGGCGGGCGGCGGCATCGCAGAGCGGGTCGTCGTCACGTTTAACGGCGATGCGCAGACACAGAGGGGGATCAGCTGGTTTACCGTGGAGAAGACGCGTGCCGACGTGCAGGTGATAAAAGCATCGGAGTTTGACGGCACATTCCTGAACTCCACAGCCTATGAGGGCGCCACCAGCTATTACCGGGGGAAATATGCGCACCGCGCCGTTCTGGACGGGCTGGAGCCGGGCACCGAATATGTTTACCGCGCGGGAGACAGGGACCTTGGGCTCTGGAGCGAAACGGGGACCTTTGTAACCGACGCGGGCCAGGATTCCGCCTTCTCGTTCCTCGCCATCGCGGACGTGCAGGCGGGCAGTGAGGAGAATTTCCAGAAGGCGGGCGAGCTGCTCGACAAGGGCTTTGAAACGGTACCGGATGCACAATTCGTCGCCAATATGGGTGATTTTATCAACGACTGCAACAATGAACAGTGGGATATGTACTTCCGCAATTTTGAGCGCCACCATCTGCGCGCGACGCTCGCGCCGGTATCCGGCAACCATGACGGCGTGCCGAGCTGGTTCCGGTATCAGTTCCCTGTGTCCGCGGCGGAGCCGTCTTTGGGCCTGACAGGCGACTATTATTCCTTCGATTACGGCAATGCGCATTTCGCCGTGCTCAATACCAACGATATGTTCCCCATGACGAGCGCGCAGGTCAACTGGCTGCGCAATGATATGCGGGCCTCCGGCGCGGACTGGAAGATCGTCATGATGCACCGCTCACTGTATTCGGCGGGAAAGAATTACAATAAGCCGGATACAATGATCATGCACAACCGTCTTGTACCGGTCATGGATGAGTTGGGGATCGACCTTGTGCTGGCGGGGCACGACCATATGTATTTCCGCACCAAGCAGATGCTGGGCGACCAGGCGCAGGAAGCGACCTATATCCAGGAGGTCTACAACGGCGAGACGGTCACCTTCGCCGATAACCCGCAGGGGACGACCTACGTATTACCCAATACGGCCGGGACCAAGCGCTACCCCGTGCACACAGAGACCTTCCAGAAGATCCTTGATGCCGGAGAGGTTGTCATGCAGCCGGGCCGCCCCGTGTTTGCAGGGATCACTGTCGATGGGGATAAGCTGATTTACAACGCCTATGCCTACGACATCGACGGGACGAAGGAAATCGAGCGTATCGACAGCTATGCGATCAAAAAGACCCTGAGCGATGAGCCTCCTGCGCCGTTTGAGCCGGATTCGACAGATTACGCCTCCCTGTGGCGGCAGGATCTGAGCAATCTCGTCACGCTGCTGATCCGGGCTGTTTTTGACTACTGCGTCCTGATCCCGCAGCTGATCCGCGATGCGATTGGGAACGGATAATCGAGAGAAACGGATTGATTCAGGGGCAAACGGCGCGGGCGTTTTGGCTGCGTCGTTTGTTTTTAGGGGATCCATTCGCAATTCCGTGAGCGCAGGAAAAGGCAAAGGGCAAGCCGTGCACGGGCCTGCCCTTTTTACCTCTTGCATATTGATACCGGCTTACGAAATTTGATTAAAAAGCTGATGCAGTTTTTCTTTTGGCAGCAGGAATTGCTTCTGTTTTAATACATCATATTTGCTCTCGCAATAGGTGGCCAGCAGGTCACCGTTCGACAATGCCTGCAATCCAACAAAATAGGGGTTTTCAAGGGGGATGGGGAAATTGGCCGCTTTTATTTTGCCGCTATCTACTTCAATGGCATAGAGTGGGCACTCTTTTTCTTTTAATGTGTCGTCGTCATTCACATTACTTTCTATAAAAAAAATATAAGTGCTGTTTTGTGATTCTGAATCGGCTGTGGAAATCGCGTAGGAAACATTTCCGTCCGCGCCTTTCATGATCAATTCAATTCCGTCTTCCGTTCTTTTGCAAATGTAGGCCGTCAGGCTTTCGTAGGTACGAAAAACGATATAATCGCCGACAAGCCAAAATTCCAGAGGCTGCTCCTCGCCAATAATGTTTTCAAAGCCCGGTACCGCTTCTGTTTCCAGCAGTTTACCATTTTTATCATAGTGATAGAAAAAAAACTTGTATGCGCCGGAAATCCGGCGGCGGCCAAAGCCGTAAATTTCTCCGTCTTTCACGGCGAACCGTTCGATCAACGTGCCTTCACTATCCGTCCAATCCACGTCGTTTTCATATTCTTCACGAACGATCTCTTTTTTTGTTCCATCCAGGTTATAAATTGTAGCGACTGTTAATGTCGCATATTCGATTTTTTCCGATGGCGCTTTCACGACATAGTAAGAAAGAAAATGCTCTTCATCAATTTTGCATAGATAGATGAGAGGTGAATTCAACTTGAATTCATCGACTATTTCTACCTTGCCTGTGTTGCAGTCGATTCGTGTCAGCTTCATATCGTGCCCGTCTTCTTCTTCAAATTGGGAGGTATAGCTTCTCCATTCATATAAATATCGGTCTTTGAGTATGACATAGGAACCTGAACCAACCTGCCAATATGGAAAATTTTTAGGGTATGTTAAAGATGTATCCTTATTTGAATCAACTTCAACCAATAATTCTTTGTCATCTATTTCTTGCCTTTCTGCATTATATTTTGATTTTATCCCCCAATACTGTTTCCCAATCTTATCCATAATGACAAAGCTGGTGTTGCTTTTTTTGAGCGCATCTTGAAAGATTGAATCCCAATTTGAGTTGAATATGTTGATGCTTGGGAATATAACACTTTGTTTCTGAACATCTTCATTCGTTGCAGCCAGTGTGGATTGTTCGTTTCCCAGCGGTTTTTGTTCATCAGAACAACCACATAATAATAGCATTAAAAATATAAGGAATACACATAATGTTTTTCTCATAACGAACCCTTCCATTCATTAGCACCTCGTCGGTATTATGGTATCGTTGCTTTCAATGGACTAGACGAGGTGCTATTCCTATCAGTTGGGGCCATTGTAAAGGTGTCAGCTATACTTGATCGTTGTCTCAAAGGGTATCATGGAGAGTGTCCTGGTAAAAAGAGTGTTCTTATTTCCTAAATTATGCTACCATAGGAAACGCTCCTGTCCAGTACCAAACCTGTTGTTGATAACCTTATTAAGTTTTACCCAGGTTTTTTTATGTTCGCCAGTTGATCCTGCGCCATTGACGTATCCAGAGAAGTAATAGGGATCCCCCATGAAATATTGATTGCTTTCCCATGTCAGCAATCCACTGCAGATGCAGAAGTGTCCGGTTGTTTTATATGGCCAGTTCGTTGTTGAAGTGGTATTGTTTCTCATTAATATCACCATGGGCTGATAATTTTCAACATCCCATTTGAGACACCTATTAAATGCTGTTTGGCTTCCGGCATAGATTTCTTGATAGTAGGAGGCGTAGCCCGATGGGTGACGGGCATTCAAATAGTTCCTTACTAGCGGCAAGTCCGGATAAGTATATCCGATGCTTTTCCAATAATTCATGATCGTCGATTGAGCGGGAGAGTCCGCTCCGATGTATTTCAACACCGTTTGAATGGTTGCGGCGCTGCACCAGTCAGATCTCTCTTGCTTGTAAATCTTCGGCCACAACGCATAATCGGGCATTGCAATGCCTGCAACGAAAGTGAACGCCTTAGTTCCTACGCCGGGGGCTGTCAAGATCGCTTTGTTCTTTGCGAGAGCTGGCTTTTCAACGGATGCGCTACCATTCAGGATTGCTAATTCAGCTTTGGAGAGGGTAACGTTTGAAAGATCGGAAGAAACCATGCCCCCTGCAGCGGCTTTCTCAAGAATTAGAAGGCGTTGTTCCGGTGAACTGCCGGGTAATAGCTTTTCAACCTGTTCGGCAAGCGATTCGGCGGGCCCCACGGTTGCTGCGTCGCCTTTCATGGCGCCGTTCATTGCGTCTGTATGATTCGACGCGCTGACGGAGAAAGCAAGGCTGGAGATCGAGCATATTGCCAGGATAGACGCAAATAAGCGTTTCATTATCGTTTTCATGATGTTTCTCCTTTCTAGAACTTCCGTTCATGTTTTTTCATCTTAATAGAGCGTTATCGAAGTGATTAAGTCTCAGGGCTTGCCGTTACTTCCACATTGGGCTCACCCAACCTTTCTGGGTTTTATAACAAGATTCTCTTACAATTCCCGATTTCATAAAAAGGGATATGCACGCAAAGCGAGATGGAAAAATTATATAAAAAATTCTATAATTTTCCCTATTTAAATATATCATAAATAACAATATTAGTCAACAATATTATGAAAAAAGGAGCAATTAATCCAAGTTAAGTATAAACTGACCAAATCGATGCGTATCAAATTACATATTTTTTATAAGAAGCGCACTGCTTTACATTTTTATCTGTTCATAATTTACAAATTGTCTATTGACTTTATTCTCCAAAGCTTTATCATAAAAGCAAACAGATTGACATCTGAAGGAGGCTGCACCATGGCGAACCTGATCGACATAGAGCACCTGTCGAAATCCTATGGGAAAAATAGGGTGCTGGAGGATATTTCCGTTTCGTTTGGAGCGGGCAATATCATCGGGCTGCTCGGCCCAAACGGCAGCGGGAAGACCTCGCTGATTAAAATTATGACCGGCCTGATCAATGATTACGAGGGCAGCGTCAAGATCGACGGGCATCGCCCGGATCCGTATACGAAGAGCATCGTCGCCTATCTGCCGGAGAAAACCTATCTTGCGGAGTGGATGCGCCCCGTGGACGCGGTCAATTATTTTGCGGACTTTTACCAGGATTTCGACAAGGCGAAGGCGGTGGGCATGATCAACAGCTTCCATCTGCCGATGAAACAGAAGATCAAATCCATGTCCAAGGGCATGCAGGAAAAGCTGCAGCTCGTCCTGGTAATGTGCCGCAAAGCGAGGCTCTACCTGCTCGACGAGCCGCTGGGCGGCGTCGATCCCGCGGCCCGCGCGTTTATCCTGGATTTTATTATGAAAAACTATGCGGAGAATGCATCGATCATTCTCTCTACACACCTGATTAACGATCTTGAGCGCATTTTTGACCGTGCGCTGATGATCGGCAACGGAAAGGTGCTGGTCAACACCGCCGTTGAGGAAATCCACGCCACCGGCAAAACGCTGGAGGAGACATTTAAGGAGGTGTTCGCTTATGCTTGGGAAATTAATGAAGCATGAGTTCCAGTCGAGCGCCCATTCCGTCGTGAATATTTACATCGCCGCTGCAGTCGCGCTTGCCGCGATGCTGCTTTCCTACGCGGTCAAGGTGACATGGGTCGGCGTGATCGGCTCGATTGCACTGATCATCATCGGGCTGATCTGCGTGGTCGTCACCCTGGTGGCGGTCGTTACAAATTTTAACCGGACGCTTTATGGGGCGGAAGGCTACCTCAGCTATACGCTGCCGGTCAAGAGCAGCGCGCTGCTCGCTTCCAAGGCGATCGTTTCCTTCATATGGGTGCTGCTCAGCTATATCTTTATGATCGCCACCTTTTTCATCGTATTTGCCTATATCCAATCCTCCATCGGCGAGGAGGTCGGCAGCATGATGGATCTGCTCATGGCCACGGTGGGCCTGCCGTCCATAAAGGCGATCGGCAAGGCGCTCGCTGTAACGGCAATCGGCCTGTTTATCCAGATTGCGGTATTCGTGTCCGCCGTGTTTTTTGCCGTGACGGTGTCCAATATCCGCCCCTTCCAGCGGTTTGGGATTTTTACGGCGCTGGCGGTCTTTTTCCTGATCTATATTGTGATGCAGATTCTTCTGTATGTGGCGACCTCCTATATCCCGCTCACGGTTGTGATCAATGCCGCGGGGAAGATCGTCGTCTCCTTCTCCACGAGTATGATGGCCAAGGGCGCACAGGAGGGAATGGTCATCGGCATTGCGGGCTTCGTTATTGAAATCCTGATTGCTGCCGGGCTGTTTGCGGGCACGAATGCGCTGATGAAAACAAAGGTCAATATCAAATAAAATCTGCAGGGCGGAGGGCGTTTCCGGGCGCCGCTCCGCCTTTTTGCAGAGAAAGGAGGAGGCATCTTCATGAAGCTGATCGATATTTCCGCGGATCTGCTCACAGCGCCAGTCTATCCGGGCGACCCGGAGCCGCGCCTGCATGTGATTAGCCGGATTGCCAACGGGGATGAATGCAATCTTTCCGCGCTCTATGCCTGCCTGCATACTGGGACGCATGCGGATGCGCCGATGCATTTTGTCGAGGGGGGATTGAGTATCTCCGAAATGCCGCTGGATTACTATATTGGCCCCTGCACCGTATTGGAGATCGGCCCGGGGCCGGTGACCGGGGAGCAGATTGACGCATTGGTAAAGCCTGGCTGCGAACGCGTGCTGTTTAAAAGCAACGGCGGAGCCTATTTTCTGGAAAGCGCGGGCGATGAATTGGCTGCGCTCGGCGTGCGCCTTGTGGGGACGGACGCGCAGTCGGTCGGTTGCCCGGGCGATCAGGTCTGCCCGCACCGTGCCCTCCTGCGGGAGAATATTGCCGTGCTGGAAGGCCTGAATCTGGAGGAAGCGGCCCCGGGAAACTATTTTCTGATCGCACCGCCGGTGAAAATCGCGGGGCGGGACGGGGCGCCTGTGCGCGCGGTGCTTGCGGCGGACTATATTTTCTGGGGCGGCGTGTAAATCTGTACGGATCAATTACAGCATGGTATGATGTGGGAAAATCGGTTTCTCATTTTTTCTTTCGCGATTAATAAAGGGAATTGTTTCATATGTTGTGATTCTTCGACAAAACAATTGAAAAAACTCGTTGAATCTGCTATACTGAACATCGCAGTATTTTTCAGGGGAGAGAAATCTGTACAGAGGTGTGGGAATGAAACGATTCTTCGATTTGATCTGCAGTCTGCTGGCGATCATCCTCCTGTCTCCGGTTTTGCTGAGCCTCAGTATTGTCATTCTGATCGATAGCGGGCGTCCCGTGATTTTCAAACAAAAGCGCGTGGGGCTCAACAATCAGCTGTTTGATATCTGCAAATTCCGCACAATGAAGCAGGGCACGCGCAATGCGCCGACGTCTGAGCTGAAAGAGTTTGAGCATTGTGTTACCCGGTGCGGGCGTTTTTTGCGTAAGACGAGCCTTGATGAGCTGCCTCAGCTTTTCAACATCCTGCGAGGGGAGATGAGCTTTGTGGGCCCGCGTCCGCTGATCCCGGAGGAGGCAGAAATCCGCTCCCTGCGGGAAAAATCAGGCGTTTACCAAATGCGCCCCGGCGTGACAGGCCTTGCCCAGGTCAATGGGCGCGATTTGCTGACAGCAGAGCAGAAGGTAGCTTATGATGCTTATTATGTGGAGCACCATACGCTCGTGATGGACATCCGCATTTTGCTCCAAACCGTTGCCGCTGTCCTGACGGGCAAGGGTTTTGCCGAGGGCGGAGAACTGCGGCATCACGGCGAGCAGGGAGAGGACGAAGCGGATACGGAGTAATGGGATTTTTAGATCGGTACTTGCCCAAGGCTTTTTGCCGTGGGCTTTCTTTTTATTCTGTGGTCATCTGCCGCTGGGGAGCAAAAGACTTCGAATTTTTGTCGGGAGTGTTCGTTTCATGGAGGAATTCATCGACGGCTATGCCGAATGGCAAAACCGCCCGGATATCACGGGGATCGGGCGGATGCCAGACCGTGCGTCGTTTATTCGTTATGCCGAGGAGCAGGAAGCGCTTTCCGGGGCGGGGCTTTGCTCGGCGCGCTGCATGTCGCTCAATGGGAAATGGCGGTTCCGTTTATACCCGAATCATTTTAAACGGCCGGAGGGCTTTGCGGATCCGGCTTTCCGCGCTTCCGGCTTCAATACGATCGAGGTTCCCGGCTCCTGGGAGCTGCAGGGCTACGGTGCGCCGCAATATTGCAATGTGCAGTATCCGTGGGAGGGGCATGAGGACGTCGTGCCGCCCTATGCGCCGGTGGAGACGAATCCGGTGGGCTGCTATCTTAAGCGCTTCCAGCTTCCCCTGGCTTGGGAGGAAAAACGGGTTTTTCTCCGCTTTGAGGGCGTGGAGTCCGCCTTTTATCTTTATATCAACGGCAAGCGCATCGGCTATGCGGAGAACTCCTTCAGCCCTTCGGAATTTGAGCTGACAAAGTACCTGCAGCCGGGGAAAAACCTGCTCGGCATGGAGGTTTACCGCTGGTGTACTGGCAGCTGGCTGGAGGATCAGGATTTCTGGCGGCTTGCGGGCATCTTTCGGGATGTGTACCTTTACGCAACAAATGAAAGCTTTCTGGCAGATGTTTCCCTTTCCGCTCTGCCGGACGCGGCCTATCAAAACGGCGAGCTGGCGGCCCGGTTGTGCGTCGATACGCCGAGGCCCGGCCAGAGGCTTGAGATGACGGTGCTCGACGGCGGCAAAATCGTGGGATATGACAGCGCGGACGTTCCGGAAGACGGCGCAGTTTCCCTGCATGCGACGATTGCGCAGGCAAAGCTCTGGAGCGCGGAAAAGCCGCATCTTTATACGGTGTGGTTTGCCCTCAGCGGGGACGGGGGCGTGCTGGAATACGTACCCCTGAAGGCGGGCTTCCGCCGCATTGAAATCCGCGGCGGGATTCTGCTGCTCAACGGCCGCCGTCTGGTGCTGAAAGGGGTCAACCGGCATGAGTTCTCCTGCCTGAACGGCAGAACGCTCACGCGGGAGGAGATGGTGCAGGATGCCCTCCTGATGAAGGCGAACAACATCAACGCCGTGCGCACCTCGCACTATCCAAATCATCCGGACTGGTATGATATCTGCGATGAATACGGCCTCTATGTCATTGATGAAAATAATCTGGAATCCCACGGGACGCAGGGGAGCACGATTTCAGGCTGCCCGGCGGTGCCGGGGAGCCTGCCGGAATGGGAAAACGCCTGCTTGAGCCGTATCCGGTCGCTTTACGAACGGGATAAAAATCACGCCTGCGTGATCCTCTGGTCGCTCGGCAATGAATCGGGCGGAGGGGCAAACTTTCAGAAAATGCACGACTGGCTGCGGGGAAGAGACCCGTCCCGTTATGTCCATTATGAATCTGTCTGGGGCAATCCGGAAAAGGATTTAGCCGTCACAGATGTTTACAGCATGATGTACGCCTCTCCGGAGCAGGTGGAGGAATTTCTCCATGTGCATCCGGACCGGCCGTTTCTTCTATGCGAATACGCTCACGCGATGGGCAACTCCTGCGGCGGCGTGGGGCAGTATACGCGGCTGTTCGACGAAGAGCCGCATATGCAGGGCGCATTCGTCTGGGATTTTGTCGATCAGGCGATTTTGACGAAAGACAGTCAGGGCAGAGAATATCTGGCCTATGGCGGTGATTTTGGGGACGAGCCGAACGACGGCAATTTCTGCGGCGACGGCCTGTTGTTTGCTGACCGCACGCCCAGCCCGAAGCTTGCGGAAATAAGAAGGCTCTATCAGAATATCTCATTCCGCGCACTTGATGCGGAACGCGGGACGATTGAGATCGGCAACCATTTTCTTTTTACGGATCTGTCGGAATTTGAGTTTCGATGGGAGCAGGTTTGCGGCGGGGAATTTTTGCGCGGCGCGACTTTTTATTTTGCGCTTGCGCCGGGCAAAGTGCGTCTGCTTGAGCTCGAGCTTAATCGTATCTGCCGCCGCGAGTGCTATCTGAATCTTTCCGTTTTCCTGCGAAAGGATACCCCTTGGGCGAAAGCGGGGACGGAAATCGCGCGCGCGCAGTTTGTGAGCAATCCAATGGTGTTTGAAAGAATGTTGAAACGCCCTGATGCGCCGCTGACGATTTTGGAGAGCTACGGTACGCTCAGCATTCAGGGAGAATCGCTCTGCGTGCGCTTTTCCCGCCGGACAGGGCAGCTGGTATCGATCCGCCGTGGCGGGCAGGAATATCTGACTGCTCCGCTGCGCCCTTCCTTCTGGCGCGCCTCGACGGATAATGACCGCGGGAATCGGACGCCGGTGCGCTGCGCGGTCTGGCGGTTTGCGGGGCAGAATTGCGCCTATGCGCCCTACACCGTGGACGCGCAGGACGCGCCGCGCGGCGCAGTGCGGGTGACGAGCCGTTTTACCGTCCCCTCGGAGCCGGAGAGCCATGGAACGCTGACCTATACGGTCACACAGGCAGGTATTCAGGTGGAGATGCAGTTTCTGCCGGACGGAAGGCTTCCCGAATTGCCAGAGGCCGGCGTGTGCTTTGAGACGGGCGCCGTGTATGAAACGCTGTCCTTTTTGGGGCGCGGCCCGCTGGAGAATTACAGCGATCGGAAAGCAGCGGCGGAGCTCGGCCTTTACCGCATCCCGGTGGAATCGCTTTACGTCCCCTATCTGCGCCCGCAGGAAAACGGCGCGCGTACGGAGGTGCGCTTCGCCGCGCTGGAAGGGGAAAAACGCACGCTGCGGATTGAAAGCGCGGGGGAGGAGCCCTTTACGCTCTCCATTTGCCGCTGGTCGCCCGAAGAGCTGGAAGCGGCGGACCATGCCAAGGATCTGCCGGAGAGCGGCAGGCTGTTTGTGCGCGTGCTCGCGCGGCAGATGGGGGTCGGCGGGGACGACAGCTGGGGCGCCCTGCCGCAGGAGGAGCACAGATTGTTCAGCGGCAGGCCCTATGCGCTGCGATTTGCACTGATTCCGGAATAAAGCAGATGTCAGATGAGGCTTTTTAGATGTGTGATGGACAATACTGTTTTCAGGAAACATTCCGCCTGCCTTTGTCACGTCTGGCGTCTGTTATCTGTCGTCTGAAATCTGATAGGGGGGGAGCCTATGCAGATCAACCGTTTATTTGAAATCATCTATTTGCTGCTGGAGAAGGGCAGTGTTACGGCGGCTGCACTCGCGGAACATTTTGAAGTGTCGGTGCGTACGATCTACCGCGATATCGACCTGCTCTCCGGAGCGGGCATCCCAGTTTACTGCAATCGCGGGCGCGGCGGCGGAGTGAGCCTTCTGCCGGATTTTGTGCTGGATAAGTCCCTGCTCTCCGAGCGGGAGCAGGATGAGATTTTATTTGCGCTCCAGAGCATTGCCGCTACGCATGCGGGCGGGGAGGAGGTGCTCGGGCGGGTCAATACGCTCTTCCGCCGCCAGGGAGCCGACTGGATCGAGGTCGATTTTTCCCACTGGGGATGGGATTGGGGCAGCGATGAAGGGGAAAAGCGAAAATTCAACCTTCTGAAGGAGGCAATCCTGGGTCGCAGGAAGCTTCGCTTTACCTATTACAGCGCTTCCGGCGAGAAAAGCGAGCGCACCGCCGCTCCGCTCAAGCTGCTGTTCCGGGGGGGCGGCTGGTATTTGCGGGCCTGGTGCGAAACGCGCGGGGCCATGCGCACCTTTAAAATCTGCCGGATGGAGGAGGTGTCTCTCACGCAGGAGCGGTTTGAAGCTGCCCTTTTCAACGCCGCTCCGGAGACGCAGGCACGGCAAAATCCGGAATGCGAAGGCTGGCATCCCCCGCTTATGATCACGCTGCGGTTTGTGCCGCAGATGGCCTATCAGGTGTACGATACGTTTTGCCATGATTCAATTCAAACGGAGGCGGACGGGAGCCTGATCGTGCGCATTCGTGTGCCGGACGATGATTGGATATACGGCATGCTCCTTCAGTATGGAGAGCACGTCCAGGTCCTTGATCCGCCTCAGGTGCGAAAGCAGCTGCTTGACCGCGCGCAAAAAATCATTTCGTTCTATGACGAAAATGAGTGATTATTATATGACACGCAGGTGTCAACTTATTTGTGCTATCCTAACTGCAATACCAAAATGGAAAGGATGGTCAAAATGAAAACAGATTTGTATTGCCAAAGCTGCGGTATGCCGATGACGGAGGACGCGCACTTCGGCACACATGCAGATGGAAGCCGGAGTGAGGACTATTGCTGCTACTGCTTTAAAAACGGCGCGTTTCAGCAGGATTGCACGATGGAGGAAATGATCGATTTCTGCCTGGAGGTCGGAAAGGATTCTGGCATGTATACGGATCGGGAAGAGGCGCGCGGGCAGATGCTTGCCTGGTTCCCCACACTCAAACGCTGGAAAGAAAATCAGGGGGAAGCCTGAGAGGGCCCTGAATGGATCAGATGATCAGCTGCTGCGGCGTGGTTTGCTCTGCATGCAACTGATTACCCTGAAAAATGCGGAGGCTGCCCGGAGATCGGGGGAAAGGTTTTCTGGCTGGAATATGCCGGGGGAGAGCTTTGCCTGATTTACGGCTGTTGCGTCGACCGCAGAAAGCCGCCGCACTGTGGAATGTGCGGAGAACTGCCTGCGCCCGGTATGAGCAGGAGGATCCCACCAGAACCCCGGAGGAGAATGCGGCAGAGTTCCGCAGGCAGATGCAGCCGCTGAAATCGGCGGCCGATGCAATACCGTATCCTATCGAAGGCAGGCGATCAAATGCTCCCTCCCATTGAAACTGTGCCCGCCAAAACCATCGTGACGCGCACGAAAAGCAGCGAATGGTTCGGCACGGATTACAATATGAACCTTTACCGCGGCTGCTGCCATGGCTGCATTTACTGCGACAGCCGGTCCGAATGCTACCGGATCGACGATTTCGACACGGTGCGTATCAAAGAAAATGCGCTCCAGATCGTGCGGGACGATTTGCGCCGGAAGGTAAAGCCCGGCGTGGTGGGGACGGGCGCGATGAGCGACCCGTACAACCCTTATGAGCATGAGCTGAAGGCGACCCGGCACGCGCTCGAGCTGCTTTCCGCCTTCGGATTCGGTGCGGCAATTGCTACGAAGAGCACGCTCATCACCCGCGATATTGATATTCTGCAGGAGATCCGGGAGACGATGCCCGTGCTGTGCAAGCTGACCATCACCACCTGCGACGATGCGCTCAGCCGCAAAATCGAGCCGGGTGCGCCGCCGTCGTCCAAGCGCTTTCAGGCGTTGCGGGAGCTTTCGGAGGCGGGCCTGTTCTCTGGAATTCTTTTAATGCCTGTGCTGCCGTTTCTGGAGGATACGCCGGAAAATGTGCTGGGAATCGTGGAGCAAGCCGCGCAGTGCGGCGCGAAATTTATCTACCCTGCCTTCGGCATGACCCTGCGGCAGAATCAGCGGGAGTGGTATTTTACAAAGCTCGATGCACTTTTTCCGGGCGAGGGTCTGCACGAGCGATACGAGCGGCAGTACCGGAGCGATTACCGCTGTGTGAGCCGCCGGGCAAAGGAGCTTTGGGGACTGTTTTCCAGGGCATGCGACAAGGCGGGGATCCTTTACCGGATGCCGGATATCGTGCGGGCGAGCCGAATGGGCTATGAGGGGACACAGCTGAAGTTCTTTTAAAAGCAATGGAGGAGGAAATAAAGCGCGGCAGATGCGGGCTTCTCCCGCGTTGCCGCGCTGTTTATATGGATGTAAAAAAGCGATATAAGATAATCGCAGTTATTCAACCGGCAGTGCCGACGGCGTTGTAACGCTTTCCAGAAAAGCCTTCACTGCTTTCTCGTATTCTTCCCGGTCTTCAAGATACGCCATTGCATGAGCCGCACCCTCCACAACGAGCTTTGTCTTGTGCGTCGGGCAGGCGTCGTATACCTCATGCACCATAGGCGTCGGAACAAAGTCGTCCCGGCTGCCGTGGATGAAGAGGAAGGGCACCTTCGCCTTTTGAATCTGGCGTGCAGGCTCATCCTGTGCAAAGCTATAACCCGCTATCAGCCTGCAAATCATGCTGGCTGCCGGAATCAGCGGCCAAGGGGGCAGCTTGTAGCGCAGCTTTGCCTCGTGCGCAAAGACTCCCTTTGCGGTGGAGAAGCCGCAGTCCTCGATAATACCCTTCACCTGGGACGGGAGCGTTTCACCGGAGGCGTTCATCACCGTTGCCGCGCCCATGGAGATGCCCTGCATTACGATTTCACAGTCTGAACCATAGGTTTCGACGATATCATTTGCCCATGCGATACAGTCGAGCCGATCCAGCCAGCCGAAGCCGATATATTTGCCCTCGCTTCTTCCATGCGCGCGGTCATCCGGCATGAGCACATGATACCCCAGCGAGTGGTAAAAGGGCAGCATATAGTAGTACTCACGCATGGGGCCGCTGCGGTAGCCGTGAATGGCGAGAAGAAATTTGCGGTTATTCTGCACGCCTCCCTCGGCAGGCACAAAGAGGCCGTGGAGCCTGAGCCCGTCGAACGAAGTGATTTCCACGTCCTGCGTCTGGTGCGAAGCAACCCAATCGTTCCCCTCCCGGACGGCCTTGCGCCAGCGCTCCAGCTCGTCGGGCGTTACATGGCCTTTGTTCATCGGGTCGTCGGGATGCTTTTCCCGCACAAGGACCATTTTGAAAAACACGGCGCCGACTGCGGCTGCCAGAAGGAAAAGGACGAGCAATACGAGAATTGCAACGAACAGGGCTTTCCAGAAAATATCCATAGCAACGAACCTCTCTCTGCTGAAATATGCTACCATTTTATCAGCCCTGGGCGCGATTTACAATCGTTTTCCCGTGGAAATGCAAATTTTTTCAGAAGGAAGAGCAGAATTTTTATTCAAAACAGTTGACAGAACGAATCAGGTAAGGTATACTATATTCGTCAAGCATTATTATAAAACTGAACAGAAGCGGCCCCGTTCACGATGTCAAGTGTGCGGGGCCGTTTCGTGTGGCAGAGGGGAATGCTTGAAGTGCTTAAAAAATGAAACAGGGGCTTGACGAACTCCTTTGCGTCTGCTATAATACTCTGGTACAAGAAAGAAGGACGCCTTTCGTTCTCACCTGCCGGGAATGCCCGCGCTAGGTCAATACCGGAAAGCAGGGCTAAACGGCTCGTATTTTTGTGTGTTGAGCGCGGACGAAGGATTGTCCGCGCTTTTTAAATGCGGTGCCGCCGGAGGCCCCGGCGGCGCCTAACAGGTTTTGGAGGTGCTTGAACATTAGCAACAAAGACATGCAGATCAATGAACAGATCCGTGACCGTGAAATCCGGGTCATCACGGATGCAGGCGAGCAGCTTGGCATCATGTCTGCGCGGGAAGCGCTGCGTATCGCCGAGGAGAAGGACCTTGACCTTGTGAAAATTGCTCCCCAGGCCGCGCCGCCCGTATGTAAAATTATGGACTACGGGAAATATCGTTTTGAACAGGCCAAGCGGGAGAAGGAAGCGAGGAAAAATCAGCATATTGTGGAGATCAAGGAAATCCGCCTGTCATTGAACATTGACAAGCACGACTTTGAAACCAAAGCCGGCCATGCCAGAAGGTTTCTCAAGGAAGGAAACAAGGTGAAGGTTTCCATCCGTTTCCGTGGCCGCGAGATGGCGCATCCGCAGAACGGCCTGGAGATCATGAAGCGCTTTGCGGAAGAGCTCCAGGAGGAGGGCAATGTAGAAAAGCCTGCCAAGCTGGAGGGCCGCTCCATGATTATGTTCTTAGCAGCAAAACCAGTGAAGTAATAAGGAGGGTATTCATTATGCCGAAAATCAAAACGCACAGCGGTGCGAAAAAACGCTTTAAAATGTCGAAGAACGGCAAGCCGATCCGCGCCCATGCCTACAAGTCCCATATCCTGACCAAGAAGAACACCAAGCGTAAGAGGAATCTGCGCAAAACGAGCGTGGCGGACACCACGAACCAGAGGCAGATCAAGCGCCTGATCCCTTATAAATAAGAGAGAAAAGCCAGAAACATTTACATGAACGGAGGTAACCTACCATGGCTCGTATCAAAGGCGCGATGATGACGCGCAAGAGAAGAAATAAAACGCTCAAGCTTGCAAAGGGCTATTACGGCTCCAAAAGCAAGCTTTTCAAGACCGCAAAACAGGCCGTTATGAAATCCGGCCAGTATGCCTACATCGGCCGCAAGCAGAAAAAACGCGATTTCCGCCGGCTGTGGATCACCCGTATTTCCGCCGCCTGCAAGCAAAACGGCATGAACTATTCCACCTTCATGAATGGCCTGAAAAAGGCAAACATTACGCTTAACCGCAAGATGCTCTCCGAGATCTCCATTGCGGACCCGGCTGCCTTTACCGCCCTGACCGAGCAGGCGAAAGCAGCGCTGAAATAAAGACATGCAAAGCCGCGCCCGGGGTGACTCGGGCGTGTTTTTTCTTTTTGGATGCGGTTCTACATAGGGGGATGAATTTATGGAGGAAATCACCAGCCGGTCGAACGGGCGCGTGAAAGCCGTGGCCGAGCTGCTCTCTTCCGCTTCGGCGCGGTGCAGGGAGGGCCTTTTCGTGCTGGAGGGCGCCCGGCTGTGCACGGATGCAGGGAAAACGGGCGTGCCCATCCGGCAGCTTTTTCTGACGCAGCAGGCGATCGGCCGATATCCAAAAGAGACAGCGTTTTTACAGGAAAAGGCCGCTTCTGTTTTTTTGATTCCAGAGGAAATCAGCCGCCGTTTGGGGGATACGCAGTCCCCACAGGGCATTTTTTGCGTCTGCGAGGTACTTGACAAACGCCCGGGCGACGATACAATAGAAAAGAATGGCAGCTATATCGCCCTTGAGAATATTCAGGATCCATCCAACCTTGGCGCGATCGCCCGCACGGCGGAGGCGTTGGGATTGAGCGGCCTGATCGTCTCGGGCGGGTGCGATCTTTACAGCCCCAAAGCACAGCGCGCTGCCATGGGCTCTCTTCTGCGGCTGCCCGTGCTGCGAACAGATTCGATGAAGGAGCCGCTTTATGCCTGCCGGACGCAGGGAATGCGATTGTTCGCCTCCACGCCCCGTTTGGAAGCGCTGCCTGTTACAGAGGCCGGCCTCGGCCGGCGGACGGTTTGCGTCGTCGGCAATGAGGGCGCGGGCGTGACCCGGGAGACGATGGCGCTGTGCGATGCGCTCGTGACGATCCCGATGCTGGGGCGCGCAGAATCGCTGAACGCTTCCGCCGCCGCCGCAATTCTGATGTGGGAAATGATGCGCGGGCGATAAGCCGAAAAACGCTTTCGAATGGATCAAAAGGAGCATGTGCATGGACGACCGTAGCTACTGGATCTGGCTGCAATCCGCACTGGGCGTGCAGGCGCGGCTGGATGAGATCATTGCCTGGTTTGGCACGCCACGCCGCCTGGCTGAGGCGGGGGAGCGGGAATGGAAGCTCTCCGGCCTGTTTACGGCAAGGCAGCTGGAAAAGCTGCGCACCCGCCGCCCGGAGGAAGCCGGAGCGGTTCTCACACAGTGCGCGGACAATGGCTGGGCGATCCTCACGCCGCAGGACCCGCTTTATCCGGCGCGGCTGCGGGCACTTCCCAATTTTCCGGCTGTTTTATATGTGTGGGGGCGGATGCCCGCCCTCGACGGGAGAGTAACGCTGGCCGTTGTCGGCGCGCGGGAGGCATCGCTCCAGGGAAGGCAGGTCGCACAGGGCCTGTGTGAAGCGTTTGCCAAAGCGGGAGCCGTGGTGGTCAGCGGCGGCGCGCTTGGCATCGATTCGGCCGCCCATATGGGCGCGCTGGAGGGCGGCGGGGAGACAGTGGCGTTTCTCGGCTGCGGGCTCGGTGTGCGTTATCTGATGGAAAATCAGCATCTGCGCGAGTCCATCGCCGCACACGGAGCGGTTGCCAGCGAGTTCCCTCCCGGTACGCAGCCGGGCCGTGCGACCTTTCCGGTTCGAAACCGGCTTCTGTCCGGCGTGAGTTGCGGGACGGTCGTGATCGAGGCGGGGGAAAAAAGCGGCTCGCTGATCACGGCGCGGTGTGCGCTGGAGCAGGGGCGGGATGTGTTCGCCGTCCCCGGTGACATCGTCAGCTCCGCTTACACCGGGGCGAACCGGTTGATCCGGGACGGGGCGAAGCCCGTCCTCACAGCGATGGACGTGTTGGAGGAATACCGGTATCTGTATCCGGATACGCTGGATCTGACCGGGGCTGACGGGCCCTTTTTTGAAACGCAAAAAATTAGGGCTCAAACGCCCCGAAGCACGCATAATTGCGTACAGATGCATAATATAAGGGAAACACAGGCTGTGCCGGCGAAGATCAAAAACAGGGCAAAGCCGCTACCGGAGCATCTGAGCGCACCGGCAAAACGGCTGCTGACGCTGCTCAGCGCGGGGGCGCTGCATGTGGACGAGGCGGCCGACCGGCTGCAGATGCCGGCGCAGAAAATCCTGGAGGCCCTGACGGAGCTGGAGCTGTATGGCCTGGTCCGTCTGGAATCCGGCAGGCGTTATACATTACTATAATGGTTTAGGATGATGATATGTCAAAGCTTGTAATTGTGGAGTCTCCGGCAAAAGCCAAGACGATCCAGAAATATCTGGGAAAGGGCTATGAGGTGACCGCCTCGATGGGCCATGTGCGGGATCTGCCGCCAGCCCGGCTGAGCGTGGATGTGAAGAAGGATTTCGTGCCGAAGTATGCGATCATCAAGGGGAAAGAGCAATTTGTAAAGGATCTGAAAAAGACCGCCGCCGAGAGCGATCAGGTCTTTCTGGCGACAGACCCCGATCGCGAGGGCGAGGCGATCTCGTGGCACCTTGCCACGATTCTGAATTTGGATTTAAACGAGCCCAACCGTGTGACCTTTAATGAGATCACGAAAACGGGCGTGAAAAACGGCATGGAGCATCCCCATGCCGTGGATATGGACCTGGTCAACGCGCAGCAGGCGCGCCGCATTCTCGACCGGCTGGTGGGCTATAAGCTGAGTCCCTTTGTCTCACAGAAAATCCACCGCGGGCTGTCCGCAGGGCGCGTGCAGAGCGTGGCGCTGCGGATGATTGTCGACCGCGAGGAGGAGATACGCGCCTTCAAGCCCGAGGAATATTGGTCGCTCGATGCGAAATTCCTCACGCCGGGCACGCGCCGCGTCTTCGCCGCCGCGTTTTACGGCAATGAGCAGGGCAAGATCAAGATTGAAAATCAGGAGCAGGCCGACGCAATCCTTGCACAGCTCGAAGGTGCGCAGTACCGCGTGAAAACCGTCAAAAAGGGCACGCGCCGCAAAAGCCCGGCTCCGCCGTTTATCACCTCCACCCTGCAGCAGGAGGCATCCCGCCGCATGGGCTTTCAGGCCCGCCGGACGATGAAAGCCGCGCAGGAGCTCTATGAGGGCGTTGAGGTAGAGGGCATCGGCTCTGTGGGTCTGATCACCTATATGAGAACGGACTCCCTGCGCATCTCCGAGGAGGCGCGCGCGCAGGGAAACGACTATATCAGGGAGCATTGGGGCGAGAAATACCTGCCGGATAAACCGCGCTATTTCAAATCCCGCGCCAACGCGCAGGATGGCCACGAGGCGATCCGTCCCACCATGCCGGCGCTCACCCCGGAGCAGGCGAAGAAGAGCCTGACCTCCGATCAGTATAAGCTGTATAACCTGATCTGGAAGCGCTTTATGGCGAGCCTGATGGCCAACTGCATTCAGAATACCGTCCGGGCTGAGATCGAGGCGATCCCGGCGCAGGAGCCGCAGGAGGGCGGGCACTATCTCTTTACCGCGAGCGGCTATTCCATCAAATTCGACGGCTTTACTGTCCTCTATGAGGAGAGCACGGAGAATGCGGAGGCGGACGGCAGGCTGCCGGAGATCAAGGAGGGCGACAAATTAAAGCTCAAGGAGATCGGCGGCAACCAGCACTTTACCCAGCCGCCGCCTCGCTATACGGAGGCATCGCTGATCAAAACGCTGGAAGAAAACGGCATCGGCCGCCCGAGCACCTATGCTTCCATCATCTCCACCATTACCAGCCGGGATTATGTCAAGCGCGAGTCGAAGCAGCTGCACCCCACAGAGCTGGGGGAGGCGATGACGAAGCTGCTGCGGGAAAAATTCCCCAAAATCGTCAACACGAAATTTACCGCTTCCATGGAATCCTCGCTCGATAAGGTCGGTGAGGGGCAGGAGGATTATATCAAGATGCTCCATGAGTTTTACGACGACTTCGACGTAACGCTCCAAAAGGTCAAGGAGGAGATGAAGGATGTCAAAATCAAGCTCGCCGAGGATGAAACGGATATCCCCTGCGAGAAATGCGGGCGGATGATGGTGGTCAAGGTAGGGCGCTACGGCAAATTCCTCGCCTGCCCCGGCTACCCGGAATGTAAGAATACCAAGCCCCTTGTGCAGGAGACGGGCGCCTTCTGCCCGCGCTGCGGCGGCAAAGTGATTATGAAAAAATCGAAGCGCGGCTATCCGTTTTACGGCTGCAGCAATTACCCGGACTGCAATTTCATGACCTGGGACCAACCGACGGCGGAAACCTGCCCGAAGTGCGGCAAATCCCTCTTTAAGCGGCGCGGCGGGCTAATCGTCTGCCTGAATGAAGGCTGCGGCTATGAACGCAAGGTGGAGCGCAAGAAGAAGGGCGCCGCCGAAACGGAAGAAAAGCCCGAAACAGAATCGTAAATTCAGAAAGGAACCCGATGGATGGAATACAAGGCAACGGTGATCGGAGCGGGGCTCGCGGGCTGCGAGGCGGCCTGGCAGCTGGCGCAGGCGGGCGTACAGGTAACACTCGCCGAAATGAAGCCGGTTCAATTCTCGCCCGCCCATCACAGCGCCGGTTTTGCGGAGCTGGTGTGCTCGAACTCCCTCAAAGCGGAGCGGCTTGCGTCCGCCGCCGGCCTTTTGAAGACGGAGATGAAGGCGCTCGGCTCGCTGAGCGTCTCCTGCGCTTATGAGAGCCGCGTTCCGGCGGGCGGGGCGCTTGCTGTGGACCGGGAGCAGTTTTCCCGCTTGGTCACGGAAAAAATCTGCGCCCATGAGCGCATCAAGGTCGAACATCGGGAAGTGACGGCGATCCCGGCGGAGGGCGTTACGGTTGTGGCGGCCGGGCCGCTTGCCTCCGATGCGCTCGCACGGGATATCTTTGCCCTGTGCGGGGAGGGCCTGAGTTTTTATGACGCGGCCGCGCCAATTGTCAGCGCGGACAGTATCGATCTGGACCATGCTTTTACCCAATCCCGCTATGACCGGGGCGGGGAGGATGACTATATCAACTGCCCGATGGACAAAGCGGCATATGAAGCGTTTTATGAGGCGCTGCTCCACGCAGAGCGCGCAGAGCTTCATTCGTTTGACAAAAAGCGTGGCGTTTACGAGGGCTGCATGCCCATCGAGGTGATGGCTTCCCGCGGGGCGGATACGATGCGGTTCGGCCCGCTCAAGCCAGTTGGCCTGCGCGATCCGCGCACCGGGCACAGGCCGTGGGCAGTGCTGCAGCTGCGTAAGGAGAATGCGCAGGGGACGATGTACAACCTCGTCGGCTTCCAGACCAACCTGAAATTCGGCGAGCAGAAGCGCGTTTTTTCGATGATTCCGGCGCTGAAAAACGCGGAATTCCTGCGCTACGGCGTGATGCACCGCAATACCTTCCTCGATTCGCCGCGACTGTTAAATGCGGATTATTCGATGCGGGGGAGGCCGGATTTGTTCTTTGCCGGGCAGATCACAGGCGTTGAAGGCTATATGGAGTCGGCAGGCTCCGGCATCCTTGCCGGGATCAACGCATCGCGCAGGCTGCGCGGGCAAGCACCCCTCCTCCTGCCGCGGGAGACCATGCTCGGCGCGCTGGCGGCCTATATCAGCGACCCGTCGGTTGAAAATTTTCAGCCAATGGGCGCGAATTTCGGCGTGCTGCCGCCGCTGGAGCATCCGATCCGCGAGAAAAAGGCGCGCTATGAGGCGCTTTCCAACCGTGCGCTGGAAGCGCTTTCCGCCCGGCTGCGGGAGGAAGGCTTCGATCAATAAAACGGCATGAACATGCACAACATAGAGAGAGAAGGTCGGACGAATGAAAATCATTGCAGACGCATTCGGCGGGGACAACGCGCCGCTTGAAATTCTCAAAGGCTGCGAAACGGCAGTGCGCGAGATGGGGGTTACTATCCTCCTCACAGGCGATGAGGCGAAAATCAGGGCCTGCGCGCAGGAAAACGGGATTTCCCTCGACCGCATGGAAATCCTCCATGCGCCGGACGTCATGGGTATGGAAGATGCGCCGACGAGCATTGCAAAGGAGAAGGGGAATACCTCCATGGCGGCAGGGCTCAAGGCCCTCGCAGCGGGCAGAGGCGACGCCTTCGTCTCCGCGGGCAGCACGGGAGCGCTGGTCGTGGGTGCGACGCTCATTGTCAAGCGTATCCGCGGCGTGCGCCGCGCGGCGATTGCAAGCGTCCTGCCGTCGAATGAGGCGCCGTTTTTGCTCATGGACTGCGGCGCGAACGTGGAATGTACCGCGCAGATGCTCGATCAGTTCGGCGCGATGGGCAGCTTTTACATGCAGAAGGTGCTCGGCGTGGAGCGGCCCCGCGTGGGCCTTGCCAACATCGGCACGGAAAAAACCAAGGGCGGGCCGCTCCAGCTGGAAGCTTATCAGCTGATGGAAACGTCGGATTATCACTTCATCGGCAATGTCGAGGCGCGGGACGTGCCCTTCGGCGCGTGCGACGTGCTGGTGGCCGATGGCTTCACGGGCAATATGCTCCTGAAAATGTATGAGGGCGTGGCCGGCGCGATGATGGTCAATATCAAAGCGATTTTCAAAAAAAGTCTGCTGACAAAGCTCAGCGCCCTGATGATCAAAAACGGGCTGATGGATTTTAAAAAGCGGATGGATTACACCGAGTTTGGCGGAGCGCCGCTTCTGGGCATTTCAAAGCCGGTGATCAAGGCGCACGGCTCCTCCAATGCGAAGGCGTTTTGCAGCGCGATCCGTCAGGCGAAGCAGTTCAGCGAGACGGGCGTGATCCGTGAAATTGCCAACGCGGTATCCAAATCCAAACGCGAACCAGAGGCATAACAGGCTTGCAAAAAGCGTTTTTATACCGGGCGTGGAAAGGACGGTCATACGGATGAATGATCAGAATCAGCTCAGGGAGCTGGAAAAAAAGCTGGGATATACCTATCAGGACATCAACCTGCTGGAGCGCGCGCTGACGCACTCTTCCTATGCCAACGAGCGGCAGGTTCCTTATGGCAGCAACGAGCGCCTGGAATTCTTAGGCGATTCCGTGCTTGGCTTTATCACGGCGGATTATTTTTACCGCCATTTTTCCCATCTGCCGGAGGGCAAGCTGACGAAGCTGCGCGCGGCGACGGTGTGCGAGAAATCTCTGCACGGCTTTGCATTGGAGATTTCTTTGGGGGAATACCTGCGCTTGGGCCACGGTGAGGAAAACACAGGCGGCCGCGAGCGCCCCTCGATCCTTGCGGACGCTTTTGAAGCGGTAATCGCTTCCATCTATCTCGACGGGGGAATCAAAAGCGCGCGCACCTTCGTGCTGCGCTTTATCAAGGACGCTGTTCAGCACAGCCTGCCCTTCAAGGATTATAAGACGACGCTGCAGGAGATCATCCAGCAGAACCCGGAGGAGGAGCTGGAATATGTGCTTACGGATGAAAGCGGGCCGGATCACGACAAGTCCTTCACCGTGGAAGTGCACCTCAACAGCAACGTCATTGGCCGCGGTACGGGCCGGAGCAAAAAGCTCGCCGAGCAGGCGGCGGCGCGCGAGGCGCTCGCGCTGATGGGCCTGTGAGCGGGAAGCATATCAACATCGCCCTATTCATCCCGCACGAGGGGTGCCCGCACCAGTGCAGCTTCTGCAATCAGCGCAGCATCTCCGGTGCGGCAAAAAAGCCACGCGCGCGTGATGTGGAGGCGGCCGTGGAGACGGCCCTGCGATCGCGGGATTGTACGGGCGCGCAGCTTGCCTTTTTCGGCGGCAGCTTTACGGCGATTCGCAGGGATGATATGCTGGAATTGCTGGATGCCGCGCAGCCGTATCTGAAAAGCGGCCAAATCGCGGGCATCCGCGTTTCCACCCGGCCCGACGCAGTGGATATTGATGTGCTCGCGCTTTTGAAGCAATACGGCGTGACCGCCATTGAGCTCGGCGCACAGAGCATGGATGACCGCGTCCTGTTTCAGAACGGTCGCGGCCATACGGCGCAGGATGTGGCGGATGCCTCCCGGCGCATCCAGGAGATGGGCTTCGAACTCGGGCTCCAGATGATGACAGGCCTTCCGGGCGATACGCCGGAAGGGTCGGCGGACTCGGCGCGCAGGCTCCTTTCACTCAGGCCCGATACCATGCGGATCTATCCCACCATCGTGCTGGAAGGTACGCCCCTGGCGCGGCTTTACCGGGCGGGCACCTACATACCGCAGCCGCTGGAAGAGACGGTGCAGCTGTGCGCAGCGCTTTTGCTGCTGTGCGAGGAAGCGGGCGTGCCCGTGATCCGCCTTGGGCTGCATGCGGGCGGAGAGGTGCAGGAGGGATATCTTGCAGGGCCGTGGCACCCGGCGTTCCGGGAATTGTGTGAGAGTGAACTCTATTATCAAAATGCATGCTCCGCTTTGCAGCGTATTCTCCCGCAGGGCGGAAAAGCCGTTTTACGGGTTGCGCCGCGCTTTGTTTCCCAGATGACGGGCCAGCGCCGCGGGAATCTGAAAAGGCTGAAGGAGCAGGGCTTCGACTGCCGGGTCAAAGCGGACGCAGGGTGTCAAAAATATGAAGTAAAGGCAGAGCGCCAGAGATGAGATGTCAGACGTGAGCGGAGGCGGCCCTTCCGCGCTGATGTCTGAGATCTGATGGCTGTCGTCTGAACATGGAGGTTCCATACCGGATGATTTTAAAATCGCTTGAAATGCAGGGCTTTAAGTCCTTCCCGGACAAGACCGCGCTCACCTTTGACAAGGGGATCACCTGCGTCGTGGGCCCCAACGGCAGCGGAAAGAGCAACGTCTCCGACGCGGTGCGCTGGGTGCTCGGCGAGCAATCCACCAAAAGCCTGCGCGGCTCGAAGATGGAGGATGTGGTATTCAGCGGCACCGGCGTGCGCAGGGCGCAGGGCTTTGCGGAAGTGACGCTGCGGCTCGACAACCGCGACCGCGCCCTCCCCCTCGACGAGGACGAGGTGGCTGTAACCCGCCGCTACTACCGTTCTGGCGAGGGCGAATACCGCATCAACGGGAACGCCGTGCGGCTCAAGGATATCCACGAGCTGTTTATGGATACGGGCCTCGGGCGGGATGGCTATTCGATCGTCAGCCAGGGCAAGATCGCGGATATGATCTCCACAAAATCCGGCGAGCGGCGTGAGATGTTCGAGGAGGCGGCGGGGATCTCCCACTATCGCTACCGGCGGGCGGACGCCAACCGGAGACTCGAGCAGGCGCAGGAGAACCTGGTGCGCCTAAAGGATATTCTGTCGGAGCTCGAAGCGCGCGTGGAGCCCCTGCGCGAGCAGAGCGAAAAGGCGGAGCAGTTCCTGGTGCTGGCGCAGGAGAAAAAGGAGCTGGAGATCGGGCTTTGGCTGCATACAATCCGGCAGTCCAATGAGCGCCTGCGCGATCAGGAGCACAAGATCACGCTTGCCAACGCCCAGCATGAGAACGCGCAGCGGGAGCTTGCTGAAATCGAAGAGGAGATCGAATCGATCATCGCCCAGTCGCAGGAGGTTACGGTGCGCATCGATGAAGTGCGCCACGGGGCCGCCCGGCTGGAGGAGGAGGCCGCCCGGCTGGAGGCGCAGGCGGCTGTGGCGGATAACTCGATTCTACATAACAACGAAGCGATTGCCCGTATCCAGCGCGACAGGGAGCAGGCGCAGGAGACCTGCCGCCATCTGGAAGAGCGCATCGCGCAGGAACGCAGCGCGATCGAGGAGCTGGTCCGGCAGGCGGAGGAAAAGCATGCTGCGCTGGAGAGCTTATCCCGCCAGGCGGCTCAATTCAACGCGCAGGGGGAGGCTCTTGCAGGCCGCTCTGCCGAAATGGCGGCAGAGATCGCAGAGCTCGGCGGGCAGGTGGCCGACTGCCGCGTGCAATCGTCGCATGTGGAGAGCACCATGGCGGAGATCACGTCGCGCCTAGAGACGATCGACGAAACGTTTGCCGCCCGCAGCGAGCTTATCGAGCGATTGAGCCGTGAAAAGCAGGCGGCAGAGGCTGCCTTTGCAAAATGCGGGGAAACGGTGGAGGAGCTCTCCAATGCGATGAAGGGCTACTCCATGCGGCTCGATTCCCGCCGCGCAAAGGCGGAAAAGCGCAAAAAAGAGCATGAGTCCCTTGAGATTGATCTCAGGCAGAAGACCTCACGCGTCAATATGCTCGAGGATATGGAAAAAAATATGGAGGGCTATACGGGCAGTGTGCGTGCGGTCATGCGGGAGGCGAAACGCGGCAATCTGCGCGGCATTCATGGCGCGCTCTCGCAGCTGATCTCCGTGCCGGAGCAGTACGCCACTGCAATTGAAACGGCCTTCGGCGCGGCGCTCCAGAATATCGTGACGGATCGTGAAAATGATGCGAAGCGGGCGATCCAATTCCTCAAGGAGACCAAGGGCGGCCGGGCGACCTTCCTGCCCCTGAGCGCCGTGCGCGGCCGTACGCTGGAGGAAAGGGGCCTTGCCCAGTGCGAGGGCTTTGTCGCCGTCGCGTCCGATTTGGTATCGTGCGACGCGAAATATGAGGCGGTCGTGAAAGCGCAGGTGGGCCGCACGGCGGTGGCAGAGGATATGGACTGTGCCATTGCCATTGCGCGCAAATTCAGCTACCGCTTCCGCATCGTCACCCTCGACGGCCAGGTCATCAATGCCGGCGGCTCAATGACAGGCGGCTCCCGGATGCAGAATGCGGGCTTTTTGAGCCGCTCGAATGAAATCGAAAAGCTGCGCGCCGAGATGCAGGCCGCGCAGGCGAAGCTCCATGAGAGTGCAGCGGCCTATAAAACGGCGCGGGAGGAATTCGCCGCGGCACAGGCAGAATTTGAGGGCGCGCAGGCGGATTTGACGCGCGCGCAGGAGGAGCGCGTGCGCAGTGAAAGCGCGCTCCGTCTGGCAGCAGGCCAGCTGGAGACGGCGAATGCGACAGCGGACGAATTGGTAAAGGAGCGCGCGTCAGCGCTGGAACGGCTGGACGGCCTGAAAAAGGACCGGGAGGCGGCGCTTGCCCGGGAGGCAGAGCTCTCCGCCCGGATGGAAGAAGCAGAGCAAAGGCTGGCCGCCATAACCGGGGAGCGGGAAGCGCTTGCCGCGAAACGCCAGGCGTTGAGCGGGCAGGAGAATGAGCTGCAGCTTGCCCTGCTTGCGGCGGAGAAGGATCGCCAGGCCCATGCGGAGACGATCGAATCCCTGGACCGCCGCCGGGCCGGGCATCTGGTGCGTGTGGAGGAGCTTTGCGCGGAGATTGCGGGCGTGGAGGAGAAAAACCGGGCCCTCGCCGAGGAAAAAGCCGGCCTGGAAGAACAGGCGCAATCCCTGCGCGGGCAGAGCGGCGGCTCGAAAGAGGAGATCGAGGGCTATATCGCTCAGCGCAGCGAGCTGGAAGCGCGTTCTTCAAAGCTGAGGCTGATGGAGCGGGCGAAATCCGCCGAGCGGGAGAAATTGAGCGGCGAGCTCGCCCGCCTGGAGGAGCGCAAGGCAGCCATGCGCAAGGAGTATGACGAAACGGTCAATAAGCTCTATGACGAATACCAGCTCACCCGCCGGGAGGCGGAGCAGCTCTGCCCGGAGCTGAAGGAGCCCGCAAAGGCGCAGCGGCGGCTTTCCGAACTCAAGGCGCAAATCCGCGCGCTGGGGAGCGTCAACGTCAGCGCCATTGAAGAATATAAGGAGGTCAGCGAGCGCTATACCTTCCTGAAGGAGCAGATCGGCGATGTGGAAGCCTCCCGCGACGAGCTGCTCCGGCTGATCGAGGAGCTGACGAAGAAGATGTCGGATCAGTTCCGTGAGCAGTTCTATAAGATCAACTCCCACTTCGGGGAGACGTTTACCGAACTATTCGGCGGCGGCAAAGCGGAGCTCCTGCTGGAGGACCCGCAAGACGTGCTCGAATGCGGCATCGACATCAAGGTTCAGCCACCGGGCAAAAACGTGCAGAATATCGACCTCTTATCCGGCGGGGAGAAGGGCCTTTCGGCCATCGCGCTCCTGTTTGCAATCCTGAAGGTGACGCCGTCGCCCTTCTGCATCTTCGACGAGGTGGAGGCCGCGCTCGACGACGTCAACGTTACGCGATATGCGCAATACTGCCGCCGCATGACGCGCAGCACCCAGTTCATCCTGATCACCCACCGCCGCGGTACGATGGAGGAGGCGGACGTCCTATACGGCATTACGATGCAGGAAGAGGGCGTGTCCAAGATGCTGGAGCTTAAGACGGCGGAGATGGCGAAAAAGCTGGGGATCGGCTGAAAACGCGATAGACTTTCTGTAGTGGACTGATGGATTTCTCAGCCGCGATATGGTATGATAAACGGGAACCTATTTGATGCAACAAATTTCTTTGAGCATGCAATCAACCGCTTCCGACTGGTCGGAAGATGATAAAACGCAGGGGGCCGATTCGATGGGGATTTTTAAAAAATTCAATTTTGGGCTGAAAAAGACGCGCGACCAGATGTCCGGCGCAATCGATTCCGTGCTGGAGGCGAGCGCGGCGATCGACGACGCACTGTTTGAAGAGCTGGAAGAAATCCTCATCATGGGCGACGTGGGCGTGACGACGGCGCAGCATATCATGGACGAGGTGCGCGAGCGCGTAAAAAAGCGCGATCTGAAAAAGCCGGACAAGCTAAGGCGCGTCATAAAAGAGGTGGTAGCCGACATGCTCTCCGGCAAGGAGGGGATGGAGCTGGAAACGATTCCTTCCGTGATCCTGGTCATCGGGGTCAATGGTGTGGGCAAGACGACCACCATCGGCAAGATGGCGGCCTATTATAAGGCGCAGGGCAAAAAGGTCATCCTTGCAGCGGCGGACACCTTCCGTGCGGCTGCAATCGAGCAGCTCGAAATCTGGGCGGACCGCGCCGGGGTCGAGATTGTCAAGCACCGCGAGGGGGCGGACCCGGCGGCGGTGATTTTCGATACGATTGCGGCCGGCAAGGCGAGAAACGCCGATCTGATCATCTGCGATACGGCGGGGCGGCTGCACAATAAGAAGAATCTGATGGAGGAGCTGTCCAAAATTTACCGCGTCATCGACCGGGAGCTCCCCTATTCCGACCGCGAGGTGCTCCTTGTGCTCGATGCGACCACAGGGCAAAATGCCGTTAATCAGGCGCGCGAATTCATGAATGCGGCGGAGATCACGGGCATCGTGCTGACAAAGCTGGACGGTACGGCCCGCGGCGGCGTGGTGCTGAGCATTATGGACGATTTGAAGATTCCGGTCAAATTTGTCGGCGTGGGCGAGCAGGTCGACGACCTGCAGCCATTTGACGCGGAAGCTTTTACGGAAGGCTTGTTTGAAAATATCAGCCGGGAGGACGGGCCGCAGGCGGAGTAGGATATGTTGGACGGCAAAGTGCGTCTCTACGGAAAGGATGGTTATCACGATGGGAAAATTGACGAAGGCGATTCGGGCAATCGGCCGCTTTTCCTGGCGGCTGTGGAAGCAAATTTACCACCGCTGGTACGATCGAGGCGGCGAGCGCTACCATCCGCTGGAGCTGGCCCACAAAAAGCATCCCGGCCTCTGGGATTATCTTGGAGATCCAAAACGAGACCAGCGCTCGAACAAGCGTACGGTGCGCCATCAGCGGCGCCTGGAGCGGCGCAGGCAGAACAGACTGCTCCGCAGGGAGCGGCGGTATCTGCGCAGGCAGCGCTGGAGAGCCCGCCTGAGCATTTCAAAATAGGGCAGGAAAGGCAGAAATACCGTATGGATTTTTTGATTGCAACACATAATAGAAAAAAACGCGCCGAGCTCGCTCGGATTCTATCCCCTTTGGGCGTCCGGGTCCTCACGGCGGAGGAAGCGGGGATTACGCTGACCGAAGTGGAGGAGACGGGAAAGACCTTCGAGGAGAATGCCTTCCTCAAAGCGGCGTCCGGCTGCAAAGAGAGCGGAATGCCGTGTATCGCGGATGACTCAGGGCTCGAGGTTGACGCATTGAATGGCGCACCCGGCGTATATTCCGCGCGTTACGCGGGCGAGCACGGAAATGATCAGAAAAACAACCGGCTATTGCTGGAAAACCTCAAAAATGTCCCAGCGGAGAGGCGCACGGCGCGCTTTGTCAGCAGCGTCTGCTGTGTGTTTCCGGATGGAAGGCATTTTACAGTGCGCGGTACCTGCGAGGGGATGATCGCCTTTGCACCGAAGGGGAGCGGAGGGTTTGGATATGATCCGCTGTTTCTCGTCGGGGGCCAGACCTTCGGCGAGCTGACCGCCGAGGAAAAGGACCGTGTCAGCCATCGCGGAAATGCGCTGCGAAAGCTGGCGCAGGAGCTTCCCAAGTATCTTGAAAGGGAAAGGAAAACCATATGACAAGTAAGGAAAGGGCTGCGCTGCGCGCGCAGGCCAATGCATTGGAGGCTCTGTTTCAAGCGGGCAAGGGCGGCGTAAATGACGCGCTCATCGCGCAGACGGACGACGCGCTGCGCGCAAGGGAGCTGATCAAGCTGAAGGTCCTCTTGGAGACGACCCCGGAGCCGCCGAAGGCCATTGCACAGAAGCTGGCCGAAGCCACGGGGGCCGAGATCGTGCAGGTAATCGGCGGCAGCATCGTTTTATACCGCTACAGCCCCACTCTGCACGAGCCGGTGAAGAAGGAAAAGCCGAAATCCGGCACCGGAAACCGGCCGAATAGCCGCAAGAGCGCGGCCCGGCTGCGCCAGAGGCGGGAGGATGGCCGTTTCCCCGCGCGGCAGAGCCGGGGGCGCGGCAAATAAGGCTTGACCGATGGGAGGGGACCGCGATGGAAGAGGAGAACGTGCAGGATGCGTGCAGGCAACGTATCGGCATATTCGGCGGCACCTTCAACCCGCCGCACAGCGGCCATGTTCATCTGGCGCGCTCTCTTGCAGCGGCGCTTCGGCTCGACCGGGTGCTCGTCATCCCGGCAAATTTGCCGCCGCACAAGCAGGCGCAAATGCTTGCAAGCGGAGCGGACAGGATGCAGATGTGCCGGCTCGCATTTCCAGACACACTGTTTGAGGTGAGCGACATTGAACTTTCCCGCGGGGGAAAGAGCTATACCTGCGATACACTGGCGGCGCTTCGCGAAAAATATGCGGACGCTTCCCTCTATTTATTCATGGGCACAGATATGCTGCTCACCTTTCACCAGTGGCGCGCGCCCCGTGAAATTCTGCGCATGTGCAGGCTGTGTGTAGCGGCGCGTGGAGATATGGGAGAGTATGAATCGCTCGAGGCATATATCCGCAGCGGCCCGCTGGGAGACATCCGGGACCGCGTTACGCTCTGTGTGACGCAGCCGTTTCCCGTGAGCTCCACCGAGCTTCGCAAGATGCTCGCGCTGGGGCGTGCTGCAGAAGGGCTTCTGCCGCATGATGTAATTTGTTATATTCAGAAAAAGGGGCTTTATCGGATGCTGGATACGCAACGCAACGGGGAATTTATTTCTGCCATACAGGAGAAGCTCCGTCCGGAGCGCTTTGCGCATTCGCTCAATGTGGCAGAAGAGGCAAGGCGCCTCGCCCAAAAATATGGGGCGGACCCGGAAAAGGCATATACAGCGGGCATTCTGCATGATATAATGAAAAACAGCCCTCCGGAGGAGCAGCTTTCCATCATGGAGCAGGCTGGCGTTACCCTCACGGCGGACGAGCGCGCAAACCCGAAGCTCTGGCACGCGATGGCCGGCGAGGCCTATGCGCGCGCGGCTCTACACGTACAGGACGAGGAAATCCTACGGGCGATCCGCTATCATACCACGGCCCGCGCGGGCATGAGCGTGCTTGAAAAGGTGCTCTATATCGCCGATTTTATCTCCGCAGACCGCGATTATGACGGCGTGGAGGATATGCGTAAGGCGGCTGGAGTGAGCCTGGAGTCTGCCATGCTCGAGGGAATGCGCTTCTGCATTGTCGATTTGGTGCAGACCGGGCAGGTGATTCATACGGACAGCGTGGAGGCCTATAATGAAATAATCATAAGCGCAGCTGCCCGGGAAAGGATGTCAAATGCGTAAAACGGAGAGGCGCTTTCAGGGGCGCATGCTGCTTTACTGCCTGTTTGTGTCTTTTTGCTTCCTGACGATCTGTTCGAAGAGCTCTTTTTTATATCCGCTCAATAACGGGAGCGATATCCAGTGTTTTTTTACTGTGGGCAAGGGGATGATGCACGGCCTTATCCCTTACCGCGATCTGGTGGAGCAGAAGGGGCCGCTGCTCTATTTTTTATACGGCCTTGCCTCTCTCATTTCCGAGCGCTCGTTTGTGGGCGTTTTCCTGCTGGAGCTCCTCTGCTATACCGCCTTTCTTTACTGCTCCTATCAGATATTCGCGCTCTTTTTCAAGCCCCAGTTGGCAAAATATTATTATATTGCGGCTCCGCTGATGGCGGCGGTCACCTTCACCTCCCCCAGCTTTTTTCACGGAGGAGAAACCGAAGAGCTGGTCCTGCCGCTGCTCGCCTTTTCGCTCTATCTGCTGCTGCGCTATTGCAGGGAGGAATACCCCGGCCCGATGCCGTTTAGTTGGCTGCTTCTTTCGGGGCTGTGCGCGGGCTGCGTGCTGTGGATGAAATTTACGCTTCTGGGCTTCTGGATTGGATTTATGGCGATCGTCGTAATTGCGCTCCTCATTACCCGGCAATTCGCCCGTGCAGTGGGCAGCTGTGCGGTATTCCTCGGCGGAATGGCCGCCACGGCGCTGCCATGGCTTGCTTATTTCGGCGCGAGGGACGCGCTCGAGGATTTGATCAAGGTCTATTTTTATCACAATATCTTCAGCTATTCGGCTCAGATGACGGTGGGTGAGCGGCTCATCGGCGTAGGGGAAGCTTTTTCCCGCATGCTGTACCGTACGCCATGGCTGTTCGGCGCATTGTGCATCGGCGTGATCGGCCTGCTGATTTTGCGCAGGCTGCATCAGAACTGGCTGGGGGCTGTCGCACCGTTAGTGTGCGCCCTTTGCCTTGCACTCGGCCTCTATTGGGGCGGGCGGCGTTTTACCTATTACTTTTTCATCTTTGCCGGCTTTACCTCCCTGGCGGCGGTTGTAGTTACATATCTGATTGTTACGCTGGGAGAGAAACTTTTCAAACTGCGCGTTTCCATGCCAAACCGCCGGCTGATGGCACTGTCCGCTGCGCTGACGCTCGCGCTCACGGGCCTCTCCTATTTTGTCTGCGAGAACACCTATCTGCTGGGAACGCCGAAGGAGCAGTGCGTTCAATACCGCTTTGCGGAGATCATTCATCAAAAAAAGAATGCTACATTGCTCAACTATGGTTTTCTCGATTTTGGCTTTTACTATGCCGCAGATATCCTGCCGGACAATCGGTATTTCTGTCTGCTCAATATTGAGGATGAAAAGCTGCCGGAAATGCGGGCCGAGCAGAATCAGATCGTGCGGGAACGGGGTGTGGATTTTGTGGTGATCATGCTCAATCCGGAGCAGGATGCCGAGAGCCTGCATCTGCCGGAGCTGCAGCGCAACTATGACTTTGTGGCGCAGCAGGTGGAAACAGTCGACAATTATCTCCAATTGAAATTTGCGCTCTTCCGCGCAAAGGATCTTGGGTAGTTTACGATAATCAAAAACAATTCTGCAAATGATATAGCAAGATACAAGAATTCGGAGGGATTGGATGACAGGAATCGATTTGGTAAAAGCAGCGGTCCGTGCGCTGGATGAAAAAAAGGCGGAGGATATTGAAGTGATTCAGATTACGGAATTATCTGTGGTGGCTGATTATTTCGTGATCGCAAACGGTACGTCCAATACGCACGTGCGCGCGCTGGCGGGCGAGGTGGAGGATCAGCTCTCCAAGCTCGGCGTGGAGGCAGGTCACATTGAGGGCCGTGCCACAGGCTGGATTCTCCTCGATTACGGCAGCGTGGTCGTACACGTTTTCCATAAGGAGAGCAGGGAGTATTATAATCTTGAGCGCCTCTGGGCGGATGGTAAGACGATCGATATTCAAGCTATGATTGACGGCTGAGGAATTTTTAGGAAAGGCGCGGCCTTTCTTAAAAATCATAGAAAGGATGGACTGTAGATGAACTACGATTTTAAACAGGTGGAAAAGAAATGGCAGGACCGCTGGGAGGAAACGGGCGTATTCCATGCAAAGAACGAATACGACCGCCCGAAATTCTACTGCCTGGTGGAATTCCCGTATCCCTCCGGGCAGGGGCTGCATGTCGGCCATCCGCGCTCCTATACAGCGCTGGACATCGTGGCGCGCAAAAAGCGGCTGCAAGGCTATAATGTGCTCTATCCGATGGGGTGGGATGCTTTTGGCCTGCCCACGGAGAACTATGCCATCAAAAACCATATCCACCCGGAGATCGTGACGCGCGATAACGTGGCGCATTTCAAGCAGCAGCTGCAGTCCCTCGGCTTTTCGTTCGACTGGAGCCGAGAGGTGAATACGACAGACCCATCCTATTACAAATGGACGCAGTGGATTTTCCTCCAGCTTTTCAAGAAGGGCCTTGCGTATAAGAAAGAGATGGCCGTCAACTGGTGCCCCTCCTGCAAGTGTGTGCTTGCCAATGAAGAGGCCGCAGGCGGTGTGTGCGAGCGCTGCGGAAGCGAGGTGGTGCGCCGGGTGAAAAGCCAGTGGATGCTGAAAATCACAGCCTACGCCCAGCGGCTGCTCGACGATCTGGATGATCTCGATTTTATCGACCGCGTCAAGGTGCAGCAGCGCAATTGGATTGGCCGTTCTACGGGCGCGGAGGTCGATTTCACCGCGACCACGGGCGATCAGATGACCGTTTATACCACCCGGCCGGATACGCTCTTCGGCGCAACATACATGGTGCTCTCCCCGGAGCACCCGCTGATCGAAAAGTGGGCGGATAAAATTGAGAATCTCGTCGAGGTACGCGCCTATCAGGCGGAGGCGGCCCGCAAATCCGACTTTGAGCGCACGGAGGTCAATAAGGATAAGACCGGCATATGCATCAAAGGCGTGCGCGCAGTGAACCCGGTCAACAACACGGAAATCCCGATCTTCATCTCTGACTATGTCCTCGTTTCGTACGGAACGGGTGCGATCATGGCAGTTCCCGCGCATGACACGCGCGACTGGGAATTCGCGAAGAAATTCGATCTGCCGATCATCGAAGTCGTCAAGGGTGGCGACGTGGAAAAGGAAGCGTTCACGGACTGCGCGACCGGCGTAATGGTCAACTCCGGCTTCCTGACGGGTCTTACGGTCGACGAGGCCAAGGTGAAAATTACCGAATGGCTCACGGAGAATGGTAAGGGCCGTTCCAAGGTAAACTTTAAGCTGCGCGACTGGGTCTTCTCCCGCCAGCGCTATTGGGGCGAACCGATTCCGATCGTCTGCTGTGAGAAGTGCGGTTATGTGCCGCTGCCGGAGGATCAGCTCCCGCTGAAGCTGCCGCTGGTGGATTCCTACGAGCCGACAGAAACGGGCGAATCCCCGCTTGCCAAGATGACGGACTGGGTGAACACCACCTGCCCGCACTGCGGCGGACCTGCCAAACGTGAAACGGACACCATGCCCCAGTGGGCGGGTTCCTCCTGGTATTTCCTGCGCTATTGTGACCCGCATAATGACAGGGAGCTCGCCTCCAAGGAAGCGCTTGAATACTGGATGCCGGTCGACTGGTACAACGGCGGCATGGAGCACACCACGCTCCACCTGCTCTACAGCCGCTTCTGGCATAAATTCCTCTATGATATCGGTGTGGTGCCCACCAAGGAGCCGTATCAGAAGCGCACGAGCCACGGCATGATCCTCGGCGAGAACGGCGAGAAGATGAGCAAATCCCGCGGCAATGTCGTTAACCCCGACGATATCGTCAATGAGTATGGCGCGGATACCATGCGGTTGTATGAAATGTTCATCGGCGATTTCGAGAAGGCGGCGCCGTGGAACTCCGCCTCCATCAAGGGCTGCAAGCGGTTCCTCGACCGTGTGTGGAATCTGCAGGAGATCGCCGTTGACGGCGACGGCTACCGCCCGGAGCTGGAAGCTCTCATGCACCGCACGGTCAAGAAGGTGACGGAGGATATCGACAACCTCAAGGCGAACACGGCGATTGCCGCGATGATGAGCCTGCTCAACGCCATCTGCGACACGGGTGCTGTGACGAAGGGCGAGCTGCGCACACTGGCACTTCTGCTCAACCCATTTGCTCCGCATATGACAGAGGAGCTGTGGGAGCAGATGGGCTTCGGCGGCACGGTGACGGATCAGCAGTGGCCTGCCTACGACGAGGCGAAGTGCAAGGATGAAACCGTCGAGATCGTTGCGCAGATCAACGGCAAGGTGCGCGCGAAGCTCTCCGTCCCGGCGGAGATCGAGGCGGCGGCCGCGATCGCGCTCGCGAAACAGGATGAGAAGATTAAGGCGGCGATCGAGGGTATGCAGATTGTCAAGGAGATCTATGTCAAGGGCAAGCTGGTGAACCTTGTGGTGAAGCCGCAGAAATAAAGGAAAAAATCCCTCTCTGCCCGAGTGACAGAGAGGGATTTTGGGAGCGACGGAGATTTTCCATTTTGCATACTGAACCCGTTGACAAATCAGAAAAAATGATTTAGAATAAAGATGAATGGTGGCGCTGCCGCAGAGACGGTTCGCCTCCAGATCGTATTACAAAGTAATCGCTATCTTTGTGAGGGATGGGCGGTTACTTCTTTTTTATGCTGAGAGCGGTGAGGAGGATTCCGATCACGCTGATGATTACAAGAGAAAAGCTAAAAAGGCTTTCATATGTAACATACTGCACAGCATCACCTCCTTTTGGAGGCGAAGAGTGAACCGCCTGCCGCTTGGGCAGCGCCACATGTCAATTATATTTGATAAATACTATTCAGTCAATATTATCCATAGAAACCGCTTGATTTCAGGGGAAATCGAGCGGTTTTTGCTTTTATAACTTTTGATCTTTATCAGATGGAATGTATTCAGCGATATCTTCGATTTTGCAATCCAAAATACGGCATAGATCATTTATTGTAACGGTGGATATGGGTAAATTTTTTCTTAATCGATCTATTTTACCGCTGCTGAAATCATAATGATGAATAAGTACATAAGTACTGATTTTGTGTTCTTTAAGAGTGTTCCAAAATCGTTCATACGTTATCATACTATACTGCCTCCTTATAGTAATTATCTTTTGCGAATGGATACTTGACTATAACCAATGTATTGGCTATAATAAGGAGGAGTAATATAGCGATTTATGGATTTATTAATTTTTTCTGGGATACGGCTTGCGTTTATCCGTTAAATTTAAAAGATAATCTACACTCGTATTGTAAAAGGAGACAAGTTTAATATAATAAATAAGAACTAGTAAGTCAATATTCACCTAAAAATCCGCCCGGTTTTTGATGAAACCGGGCGGATTTTAATTTCTAAAAGTATATGAAAAAGCCCTGACTGTCTGCATCCAGGACTTTTCATGAATCTGTCGATTCCTTGGGTGCATGGTATTCTAAAATATCTCCAACGGAACAGTTAAAATAGCAAAACAGCTTTGCAAGCGTATCCGTATCGATTTCCTGCAAATCGCGATGACACCAACGATTAATCACTTCAAACCGGCAGCCGATCGCTCTGGCCAGCGTGTTCCGTTTCATACCGTGCAAGTCGAGGATTTCTTTTCATTTTACTTCAATTCTGCCATGTTCTTTTCAGGTAACGAGAGAACCTTCTGGAGTTGGAATTATCTGATCCATAAGATTTCCTCTCCCTCCTTGCGATGATTATATAATAATATTGCTAGCAACACTTGACAATTCGCATAATGATAGTTGCTATAATAATAGTGATTAAATACGCTACCTATTACGTGGATATGGTTTCTTTTCATCCGTTATTTCCAGTAGGTAGTCCACACTTGTTTCATAGTATTTTGCCAAGCGGATTAACACATGAGTAGGAATATCGTTCTCTCCCGTTTCATATTTGGAATAACCCGTTTGTGACATCTGTAAAACTTTTTCTGCGAAGGCTGTTTGGTTCATATCTGTGTCTTCACGAAGATCTCTAATTCTTGGGTACATTATTATCACCACCTCCATAAATCATAAATAAGCTTTTTATTTTTGCTCATTATTAACCTGAAACAGGTTACGTAGAGAGAAGGGGAGATAATTCATAAATGGAAACTTGCTGTTTTACCGGCCATCGAAAAATTCCAGAAAATGATCTTCCCAACCTGCAAAAGCGTTTGTAGAAGGCTGTTAAAGGCTTGTTGAAGCAGGGCGGACCATATTTTACACTGGCGGCGCCTTGGGCTTCGATACGCTTGCGGCGCAGGCCGTATTGAACGCGCGGCGGTATCACCCGCAGGTGAAGCTGATTCTTGCTTTGCCGTGCCGCAATCAGGCCGAACGGTGGAGGGAAAGGGACAGGCTTCTCTATGAATCGGTCAAACAGCGAGCGGATGAAGTGGTATACGTATCCGAGCACTATACGAGGGGCTGTATGTTCGAGCGAAACCGCTATATGGTCGATCATAGTGATTTCTGCGTCTGCTATTGCACAAACGGGGAAGGGGGTACGGCGTATACGGTGAAATATGCACAGCGGAAGGGGATCCCAGTGATCAATCTGTCAGGGGAAAAGCGTCCTGTAGTTGCAGGAAAGGTGTCTATATCCAAGTTTGCTGTGAGGTAGTTTGATTGTTCGCGCTCGTGCCGCGCGGGGCCACGTCTGTTTCCCATGCTTTTAGCAGTTGGAAAAGGAAGCAAAAGGAGCCACGGGAGCACATCTCCCGTGACCCTCTGTCGAACGGCACTGCGGCAGCTTTTGATGGGGCAGTCACAGCACAACGCGTTCGGCGGGCAACCCAAAAACCCGCTCGCGTTTACATCGCAAAGGCGATGCTCACTGGCGCTCAGACAATTTGGGCGCTCGTTTGCCCGCCGGCTCCCCTCACGTGCACGCAGTGAGGGTGTGGAACTCGCTGCCTGGGCCTTCAGAAAGGTTGCAACCTCATCGTTGGTTACAGCTTGCATAAGGTTTTCAAGACGCTGCGTGACCTGCATCTTCCTGTATCGCAGAAACACTGTGGCAGGCCAAGGTAGCAGGCTCCAAAATCTGTCTGCGTGCGCGTGAGGGAATTTTTGCCCGGAGGGCAAAAACGAACCTTTCCATGTGTTTGAAACGCCGTGAGGCGTTGAGTTTGGGAAGGTTCGCCGAATGCATTATGGTGTGGCTGATTTAAAAAAAGCTGCCGCAGTGCCGTTCGCGGGGGTCGCGGGGTACTCCCCGCGGCTGTTTCTCTTGCTTCGTTCTCTTTTCAGAAGAAAAGAGAATGACGGCGCGTATAGCGAAATCTGGCAAGCACTTTCTGCAAGATCAGACCTTCCGGCCGCAACTCCCACCGCAAAAAATAAAAACAAAAATATGAAAAGGAGATGTCCGCTTTGTTCCAAGAAAAAGTGCAAAAATTCATCGCCCGTTTCCAATCGCCCAAATCCCTCACGAAAGAGGAAGAAGAACTGAAAGCCAAATCCAACTTCCTGAACCCCCTCGTCGAGCCCCTCATCCACTCCCGCCTCAGCCAGGGCGACAGCTACGGCTACGAGATCGCCCAATCCGTCAAAAAGGGGAGCGGCGGCCGCTTCAGGCTCCCGGAGGGCACAATGTATCCCACGCTCTGCCGCCTGATGGATCAAGGATATATCGCAGGCTATGCATCCGAAGAGGAGGGGAGGAGGCTTCGCCTTTATTACCAGATTACGCCCGAAGGGCGCGAACGCCTCCAATTCCGTTGGACGCCTATGCAGAGGCCCGCGAAGGCTGTGAAGCCTGCCTCGCCGCGATGGAGCAGCCTCTCCCGGCGTAAAAGGCCGAAAGCGCTCCCGTTGTGCACACCGAAAAAACTTGAAAAATCCCCCGGGGATTACTATAATAAAATTTACGAGTAATTTCCTATCGGAATCCCCGGAAAGGCGGTTGTTGGAAGATGGCAGAGCAAAAGAAAATGGTGGAGGAAATCACCTCCATGGAGGAAGATTTCGCCAAGTGGTATACCGACGTGGTGAAAAAGGCGGAGCTTGCCTCCTACTCCTGCGTGCGCGGCTGCATGGTGGTGCGCCCCTACGGCACGGCGCTGTGGGAAAATATCCGCGACGATCTCGACGCACGCTTCAAAGCGCTGGGGCACGAGAATGTGATGATGCCCCTGTTTATCCCGGAGGACCTGCTCCAGAAGGAGAAGGACCATGTGGAGGGCTTCGCGCCGGAGGTGGCGTGGGTCACCCACGGCGGCACGGAAAAGCTGCAGGAGCGGCTCTGCGTGCGGCCGACAAGCGAAACGCTCTTCTGCGACCACTATGCGCAGGTCATCCACTCCTACCGTGACCTGCCGAAGCTTTATAACCAGTGGTGCTCCGTGGTGCGGTGGGAGAAGACGACGCGCCCGTTTCTGCGCACGATGGAATTCTTCTGGCAGGAGGGGCACACGATGCACGAAACCGCAGAAGAGGCGGTGGAGGAAACGGAGCGCATGCTCAACGTCTATGCCGATTTCTGCGAGCATGATCTGGCGATCCCTGTCGTCAAGGGCCGCAAGACGGATAAAGAAAAATTTGCGGGCGCGGAGGCAACCTATACGATCGAAGCCCTCATGCACGACGGCAAGGCCCTCCAGAGCGGCACGAGCCATTATTTCGGCGACGGCTTCGCGCGCGCGTTCCATATCCAGTTCACGGGGCGGGACAATACGCTCCAGTATCCGCATCAGACCTCCTGGGGCATGTCCAGCCGTATCATCGGCGCAATCATCATGACGCACGGGGATAATAACGGCCTTGTTTTGCCGCCCGCCGTCGCGCCCATCCAGGTTGTCATCCTGCCGATTGCGATGCATAAGGAGGGCGTGCTCGACAAGGCGATGGAGCTGAAAAACCGCCTTGCAAAGACTTTCCGCGTCAAGGTGGACGACAGCGACAATTCCGCGGGCTGGAAGTTCGCGGAGTACGAGATGAAGGGCGTGCCGCTGCGGCTGGAGATTGGCCCGAAGGATATCGCCAACAACCAGTGCGTGCTTGTGCGGCGCGACAACCGCGAGAAGACGTTCGTCTCCCTTGACCATCTCGAGGCGGCCATCAAAGAGCAGCTTGAGGCGGTGCGCGCCGGGCTCTGTGAAAAGGCGCTCGCTCGCCGCGAGGAGATGACCTACAGCGCAAAAACGCTCGAAGAACTCATCGACATTGCAGAGCACAAGCCCGGCTTCATCAGGGCCATGTGGTGCGGCGACCTTGCCTGTGAGGAACGGCTCAAGGAGGAGGCGGGCGTTACCTCCCGCTGCATCCCCTTTGAGCAGGAGCAGCTTGCCGATACCTGCGTCTGCTGCGGCAAGCCCGCGCAGCATATGCTCTACTGGGGAAAGGCGTATTGACAGAGTTCAGACCCCAGACATCAGATTTCAGATATGCCAGCGCCCGCGGTATTGATACCGTGGGCGTTGTTGATGAAATGACAGGATTGTCATGCAACGAATCGGAATATGTGCTATACTGAATGCAAATCAAAGCGAGCGGGGGTGTGTGATGTGATGCGCATTTTGCGGGTGGAAGACGACCGCACGATCGCCGTGGGGCTCGTCTATGCGCTCGAGCAGGAGGGCTACGCCGTGCGCCACGTGCCGGACGCTGCGCAGGGAAAAGCGGCGGCGGAAAGGGAAGCGTTCGACCTCGCCATCCTCGACCTGATGCTGCCGGACGGAAGCGGGTACGATATCTGCCGCACGCTCCGGGAGCAGGAGGATACGCCCGTACTCTTCCTTACTGCGTGCGATGACGAGGTGAATCAGGGAATTTGAGCAGAAAATTCTAGCAGGAATCAAGCGCGCCTATCCGGTGCGGCAAAACGGAGATTTCATTTTCCGATTCCCTCGGCTGTTTTTCACGGCCTGGCGGTAGAGCCATTTCAATGGGACAAACTGCAAACGCTTTCACCGCCTCCCGTCCTTTCGCATAGGATGGGAGAGCGGGGAAAGCTTTTTTTACATATTCGGGCAATGCCGCTGAAGAATTTCCCTGCATCAAACAGGGGGTGGATGGCTTGAACAGCCTGCTTTATCCGGCGCTGGAGGCGCTGCTGCTGGTCGTGGCCCTTTCCATGGACGCGTTCGTCGCGAGCTTCGCCTATGGCGCGCAGCGGATCAAAATTCCGTTTTCCTCCGTGGCGGTCATCAGCGTAGTCTGCACGGCGATGCTGGCAGTTTCCCTGCTGCTCGGTGCGTTGCTGCGGCCATTTCTGCCGCAGGGCCTGACCAAAGGGCTGTGCTTTGCGATTCTCTTTTTGTTGGGGCTTACCAAGCTGTGCGACAGCGCGATCAAAACCCTGATCCGCAGGCATAAGCGGATGCACCGGCAGGTTTCCTTTTCCATGTTCAGCCTGAAATTTATCTTAGACGTTTATGCAGACCCGGAAAAAGCGGATCGGGACGGCTCGCGCGTGCTTTCGCCTGCTGAGGCGGCGTCCCTGGCGGTTGCGCTCTCCCTCGACGGGTTGGCGGTCGGCTTTGGTGCGGCGCTGATGAAGGTGAATTTCCTTTTGGTCATGGTGCTTTCCCTCGTCATTGGAATGCTGGCGGTCCGGCTGGGCGGCAGGATCGGCAATAAGGCTGCGCAGAAGCTGCCCTGCGACCTTTCCTGGCTCGGCGGGGCGCTGCTGATCGTGCTGGCAATCCTGAAACTGTAGCCATTTTGAGAGCGGCAGGATTTTTTCTGTGATGACCGCATATCCCTGCGCTGTGGGATGCAGGCCCTAGTGGGAATCGTCACCCTGAAATGAAACCGCTTCAATCACAATCGGAAGCGTCCTGTGAAACCGTGGGAAGCATAGGTGAAAAATGCCGCCTCTCTTTCAAGAGAGGCGGCATTGCGAAAACCGTTTTTATTTATATTTTGGCCTGGCCTGATAGGAGGTATGCAGCACCTCATGCGCAAGGTGGCTGCCCGGCTCGCCGAAAAATTCGGTGTAAACCGTTTTGATCGCGTCACTCTCATGCGATTTGCGCACGGGAAGCTTGCGGTCCGCATCGTACAGCGCAGCGGCGCGGCGGTTCTTCAGGTCGACGAAATTGCGCACCACAGCGTGCTGGATCGGCTGGCCGCCGCCGTTGATGCAGCCGCCGGGGCAGCCCATGATCTCGATGAACTGATAGGGGGACGTGCCGGCCTTGATCTGCTCCATGAGGGTGTGGGCGTTGGCCGTGCCGCTGGCAACGGCAACCTTCAGTTTCATGCCCGCTACCTCATATTCCGCTTCCTTGACGCCGTCCATGCCGCGCACATCGGTAAAATCGACATTGTCGAGGGGCTTTCCCGTGAGCGTTTCAACGGCCGTGCGAAGAGCCGCTTCCATCACGCCGCCCGTTGTGCCGAAGATGACGGCCGCGCCGGTGCCCTCGCCGAGCGGGTTGTCAAACTCCTCATCCGGCAGATGCTTGAAGTAGATACCCGCGCTCTCGATCATGCGCGCAAGCTCGCGGGTGGTCAGCGCGATATCCACATCTGGGTAGCCGGAGGCCGCCTGATCGTCGCGCTTGGTCTCGAACTTTTTCGCCGTGCAGGGCATGATGCCGACGACGACGATCTTCTCCGGATCGATTCCCATCTTCTTGGCGTACCAGGTTTTGATCGTCGCGCCAAACATCTGCTGCGGTGATTTGCAGGTGGAGAGGTGTGGAATCTGATCCGGATAGTAATGCTCGCAGTATTTGACCCAGCCGGGGGAGCAGGAGGTGATCATCGGCAGCACGCCGCTCTTCTGCACGCGCTCGATGAACTCGTGCGCTTCCTCCATGATCGTCAGGTCCGCGGCAAAATCCGTATCGAATACCTTATCGAAGCCGAGGCGCCTGAGCGCCGCCACCATCTTGCCCTGTACGTTGGTGCCGATGCTCATGCCGAAGCACTCGCCGAGGGTGGCGCGGATGGAGGGGGCCGTCTGGACGATCACATATTTCTCCGGATCGTTGATGGCGGCGAGCACCTTGTCGGTATCGTCCTTTTCCACTAGCGCGCCGGTCGGGCAATTGACGATGCACTGCCCGCAGGAGATGCAGGAGACGTCCGCCAGGTCCTTATCGAAGGCGGAGCTGATGTGCGTATCAAAGCCGCGGGCATTCGCGCCGATGACGGAAATTTTCTGCATATCGCAGGCGGCGACGCAGCGGCGGCAGAGGATGCACTTGTTGTTATCGCGGATCATATGCGCGGCGGAGTCGTCGAACTCATAGTGCGGGTTTGCACCCTCGTAACGCGTTTCGTTATCCACGCCGAACTCCTTGCAGAGCTGCTGCAGCTCGCAGTTGCCGCTGCGCACGCAGGACAGGCACTTGCGATCGTGCGTGGAGAGGATCAGTTCGAGAGTGATCTTGCGGGAAGAACGCACCTTCTCCGTATTCGTAAAGACCTCCATGCCCTCATTGACCGGATAGACGCAGGCAGTGACAAGGCTTCTCGCACCCTTGACCTCCACCATGCAGATGCGGCACGCGCCGATTTCATTGATATCCTTGAGGTAGCACAGCGTCGGGATCTCGATCCCGGCGTAGCGCGCCGCTTCGAGGATAGAAATGCCGTTGGGCACACTCAAGGGCATGCCGTTGATTTTGATATTGACCATTTCCATTGACAGGCACACTCCTTTCGTTATTTCTTCTTGATGGCCTGCATCTTCTTGCACTTCTCAACGCAGGCGCCGCACTTGATGCACTTGCTCGTATCAATCGTGTGCGGCTTGCGGATCTCGCCCGAAATCGCGCCCACCGGGCAGGTGCGCGCGCACAGGCCGCAGCCGATGCACTTGTCAGCGTCTATGTAGTAATTGAGCAGTGCCTTGCAGACGCCGGCGGGGCACTTTTTATCCACCACGTGCGCGATGTATTCTTCGCGGAAGAATTTCAGTGTTGCAAGCACGGGGTTCGGGGCCGTCTGGCCCAGGCCGCAGAGGGAATTCTGCTTGATGTAGTAGGCGAGCTCCTCGAGCTTGTCGATATCCTCAAGCGTGCCCTTGCCGGAGGTGATCTTTTCAAGGATCTCCATCATGCGCTTCGTGCCGATCCGGCAGGGGGAGCACTTGCCACAGGATTCGTCGACCGTAAATTCCAGGAAGAATTTCGCGATGTCGACCATGCAGTTGTCCTCATCCATGACGATCAGCCCGCCGGAGCCCATCATGCAGCCAATGGCAGTGAGGTTATCGTAGTCGATCTCTGTATCCATCAGGGAGGCGGGAATGCAGCCGCCGGAGGGGCCGCCGGTCTGCGCGGCCTTGAACTTTTTGCCGTTGGGGATGCCGCCGCCGATCTCCTCGACGATTTCGCGCAGCGTGGTGCCCATCGGGATTTCCACAAGGCCGGTATTTTTGATCTTGCCGCCCAGGGCGAAGACCTTTGTGCCCTTGGAGCGCTCTGTGCCCATGGAGGCGAACCATTCGGCGCCTTTGAGAATGATCTGCGGGACGTTGGCGAAGGTTTCCACGTTATTCTCCGTTGTGGGCTTGCCAAACAGGCCCTTGACCGCCGGATAGGGGGGACGTGGGCGGGGCTCGCCGCGGTTGCCCTCGATGGAGGTCATCAGCGCGGTCTCCTCGCCGCAGACGAACGCGCCAGCGCCGAGGCGGATGTGTAGGTCAAAATCGAAGCCGGAGCCGAAGATATTCTTGCCCAGCAGGCCGTATTCCTTGGCCTGGCGAATGGCGATCTCCAACCGGTTGACCGCGATCGGATACTCCGCGCGGACATAGATGTAGCCCTCCGTCGCGCTGACGGCGTAGCCGCAGATGGCCATGGCTTCCACGATGCAGTGCGGATCGCCTTCCAAAACGGAGCGGTCCATAAACGCGCCGGGGTCGCCCTCGTCTGCGTTGCAGACGACATATTTCTGATCCGCCTTATTCATAGCGGCCAGCTCCCACTTGCGGCCGGTCGGGAATCCGCCGCCGCCGCGGCCGCGCAGGCCGGAATCCCTGATGATCTGGATGACCTGCTCGGGTGTGTATTCGGTCAGGCATTTTGCAAGCGCCTGATAGCCGTCGTAGGCGATATATTCATCGATATTTTCCGGGTCGATCACGCCGCAGTTGCGCAGCGCGACGCGCTTCTGCTTTTTGTAGAAATCCGTCGATTCGATGCTCTTGACAATATCCTGATGAACGGTATCATCATACAGCAGGCGCTTGACGATGCGGCCCTTGAGCAAGTGCTCCTCGACGATCTCGGGGACGTCCTCCACCCTGATCTCGCTGTAGAAGCAGCCCTCCGGATAGACGATCATGATCGGGCCGAGTGCGCACAGGCCGTGGCAGCCGGTCTGGACGACCTTGACCTCGTCGGCAAGGCCCTTCTCCGCGATCTGCGCTTCCAGCGCCTCAATGATCGCGGGTGCGTTTGCGGAGGTACAGCCGGTACCGCCGCAAACCAGTACATGGGAACGATACATTGCTTTTCCTCCTTACTTATTTGGCGATAGCGCCAACGGTATATTCCGTAACGACGTTGCCGTTGACCAAATGGTCTGTCACAACGCGGGCGGCCTTTTCCGCCGTCATCTTGACATAGGTGACCTTCTCCCTGCCCGGCTCCAGAATCTCGACGATCGGCTCATACTGGCACATGCCGATGCAGCCGGTCTGGGCGACAGTGACGTTTTGCAGGTGGCGCTTCTCTACCTCATCCATAAAGGCGTTCAGCACGGGGCGCGCGCCCGCGGCAATGCCGCAGGTGGCCATGCCGACTACGACGCGGGTGACGTCGCTCTGATCCTCACGGACGGTCATCTTTTCCTTGGTTTTTTCCTTTATTGCCATCAATTCTTCCAGTGTTTTCATTGAGTAACACCTCCACATATCATTTGGGTCTGTTCGGTGAGATAGTCCTGGATCCATGCGCGTACCTCAGGCGTGTCGAGCGGCACGCCATCCAGGATTTGGCGCAGCTCGCGCGTATCGATGGTGAATTCCTTCCCGTCTTTTTGCCGGCGATAGCAGAAATCGCGGTCCGTATTCATACAGATGAGCATGGTAACGGTGGAGCAGATATCCCCCAGAGGGATAAAATCCACATGGTCTGTATGAAACAGCGCCGTGACGGTCGTCCCCTTGCCGGGCTCAGAGCTGATCTCAAGGCTGCCGCCCGTCATTTCCGCCGCCATGCGGAACAGCGGCACCCCCATGCCGACCTTGCGGGTCGTACGGGTAGTGTAGAACGGGTCGGCCACGCTTTTGAGCTTCTCCGGCGTCATGCCGCAGCCGTCGTCTGCAATCCGGATGGTCAGCAGCCTTTCGGCGGTATCCTCCCGGATGTCAATTTCAATGAGCTTTGCGCCGGCTGAGATGGAATTCTGCGCAATATCCAGAACATTGAGTGACAGTTCACGCATCGCTTAATCCATATATTTCTGCAGGATGCCCGGGATTTCGTCGGCGGTGAGCTTGCCGTATACGTCATCATTGATCATCATGACGGGGGCAAGGCCGCAAGCGCCGATGCAGCGGCAGGCGGTTACGGAGAAACGGCCGTCTTCCGTGCACTCCTCAGGGCCGCAGTTCAGCATTTCGCACACCTTATCGAGCACTTCCTGCGCGCCCTTAACATAGCAGGCCGTGCCGAGGCAAACGGAAATGTGGTAGGTGCCCTTCGGGGAGAGCGCAAACTGCGCATAGAAGGTGGACACACCGTACACCTTTTCGAGCGGCAGGCTCATGCCGTCTGCGATCATAACCTGCACTTCGAAGGGCAGGTAGCCGTAGATCTGCTGCGCCTGCTGCATGACATGCATAAGCATGCTTTTGTCATGCCTGTTTTCCTCAATCACGGCCTTGAGCTGCGCTTCCTGCTCAGCGGTGCCGTGAAAGGGGATACTGCTGACTTTTTTGAGCATTGACTGATTCCTCCTTACGGATATGTGACTGTACCTGTGAATGCGGCCTGTGCCGGTCCGAACGGCGCACCGTGCAATCTGGCTGCGCCCAATCGCCGCATTCCCCTGCGCCGGAGATGTTAAATTTTTAACAAGACTGCGCATCTATACCGATAAATTATAGCAGAAACAGAATGGGAAATCTACGGTGTTAGCAATAAGTAACAAAAAAATTGTTGGAAAATCATTTTGGAGGAGAGAAATCGTCGAAGATTGGCTTCTCGCAATGCGAGTAAAGCTATTGTTTATAGGAACATAGCATGCTATAATATGCCACAGCATCATGCGTTTGGAGGGAAAAAAGTGCTATTTAATTCGTATCTTTTTATTTTACTATTTCTTCCGATTGCCGTGACAGGTTACTTTTTGCTGAATCATTTTAAAAAATATGATTTGGCAAAGGTGTTTTTACTGGGTATGTCGCTGTGGTTTTACGGCTATTTCAATGTAAAATACCTGCCGGTGATTCTTTTGAGCATTGGCCTGAATTATCTGGTCAGCTTGTTCCTGCTGCGCGAGGGAAGCAGACAGGGCATACGCAGGCTGGTATTCATCATTTCCTTGCTGTCCAATATTGGCGTGCTGTTTTATTTCAAATATTTTGATTTCTTCCTTGAGAATCTCAATGCTGCCCTTAAAACAAATTTTAATCTGCTGCATCTGGCGCTGCCTCTGGGCATTAGCTTTTTTACCTTCCAACAGCTTGCGTTTTTAATCGACAGCTACCGCAGGGATGTGCCGAAGTATCCCTTTTTGGATTATGCGCTGTTTGTCGCCTTTTTTCCAAAAATTTTGCAGGGTCCAATTGCGCTCCACGGAGAGATGATCCCTCAGTTTTTGGACACCTCCAGAAAATCATTCAACTATGAAAATTTTGCCAAGGGCCTGATGGCGATTGCTTTTGGCCTGGCCAAAAAGGTGTTGCTTGCGGATACATTCGGCAAGCTGGTAGACTGGGGATATGCGGATGTAGGGGCGCTTGATACGGTGAGCGCGCTGCTGGTGATGCTTGCATATACCCTGCAAATCTATTTTGATTTCAGCGGTTATTGTGATACGGCGTCCGGCATTTGCAGTATGTTGAATATCGAATTGCCGATCAACTTCGACTCTCCATATAAAGCGCTTACCGTTTACGACTTTTGGAAACGCTGGCATATGACGCTGACCCGCTTCTTCCGTACTTACATCTACTTTCCGCTGGGCGGTAGCCGAAAAGGAACATTACGCACCTATTTTAATATTTTTCTAATCTTTTTTGTCAGCGGCATCTGGCACGGTGCGAATTGGACCTTTATTCTCTGGGGTGCCCTGCACGGGATTGCAATGGTGCTCAACCGGGTTTTCAAGAAACAGATAGACAGGCTGCACCCTGCGCTGAGCTGGCTGGCAACCTTTGCTTTTATCAATGTGACTTGGGTTTATTTCCGCGCGGCGTCTGTTTCGGAGGCGAACCTTTTCTTCCGGCAGATTTTCCAGATGGATCTGGCACCAGTGAAAAAAGCGGTGATGGATGTATTTGTGTTGCCTGAAATCAACTTTGTTTTCCAACTGTTGCAAACTTTCAAACCGCTTTGGGTGATGCTCGTGTTTCTTGCCTTTGCGATGTTCGCCATTCTGGGTATGAAAAATACCAATGAGCGCATGAACCGGTTTAAACCAAGTCTGCCGATGTCGCTGGTGACCGCTGTACTTCTTGTATGGTCCATTTTGTCCTTTGGCGGTGTCAGTACCTTCCTGTATATTAATTTTTAGGAGAAAGCGGTATGTATAAAAAATTTGTACGCAATACGCTGGCCCTTGCCGTCGCTCTGTTGGTCATATGCGGTTCGGCCGTGTTTCTGATTGATCCGTATTATCATTATCATGCGCCCTGGTTTGGCCTGCGGGCGACTCCCTTTCAGGAGAGGTACTGCAACCCGGGGCTTGCGGAGCAGTTTGATTATGACAGTGTCATTATCGGCTCTTCCATGACGGAGAATTTCCGGGCTTCTTGGTTTGACAGTGCCTTTGGCTGCAAAACGCTCAAGCTCTCCTATTCCGGTGCACGCTCCATCAATACCCGGACGATTATGGAGAAGGTTTTTGCGCATGGCGGTATTCAAAACGTATTTTTTGGGCTCGATACCGCTATGCTGACAAGTGAAGTCGATTTCACACAGTTTGAAGTGCCGGAATATCTGTATGACGGGATAGGCCTGAATGACGTCAATTATCTTCTGAATAAAGATATTCTGTTCGGAGATACGGTCAAAACCCTTCAGCGGCAGGATACTTTCAGCTTCGACGATATGTATGTGTGGGAGAAAAACTATACGTTTTCCGAAGAAGAGGTGCTGCACGGCAAGCAGGCCTATGTGAAACTGAGGCCGAAAACGGTAAAGGGGCCGATCGAAAAGACCGCGCTTTTACGCACGAGCCGTGCCAATCTGGAGCAAAATATTTTGCCCTTTATCCAGCAGCATCCGGATACCACCTTTTATCTCTTCGTGCCGCCTTACAGTATCCTATTTTGGGATATGGAGCATCGTAAGGGAGAAACGGATGCGTTGCTCTACATGCTGGCAGATACAGCAGAGCAGCTTTTGGACTACCCCAATGTAAAGCTGTTTTATTATCAGAATGTGGAAGAGATTGTAGCGGATTTAAATCACTATAAAGACTATTCGCACTATTCGTCGGATGTGAACCGGTATATTGTTCAAAGCATGAAGGATGGTACGCATCAGATAACAAAAGAAAATTATCGTTCGGAGCTTCAAAAAATGAAGAATCTGGCGGAAAGCTTTGACTACGAGCAGTTTTTCACTGAATCCTAACGATATATGCCATGCGCTTTATAAGAGGGCCGCAGCGTTCCAGACTTGGGGACGCGCGGCTTTTTCTCTTTTTACAATGGGGCCGCTAAAAGGAGGAGGCAATGCCGTTTTCGTCAGGCTTGAGAAATGAAACAGACTGCAACGGCACCTGCGAAGCATAAGAAAGCCCGCAGGTGCCTTTTGGTTTTGCTTTTTGATCCATAGTCAGGGAAGGCTGTTATCCGATTGCGAATTGTCTGGCTCCTCTACATATTCCATGATATCTCCAGGTTGGCAGTAAAGCGCTCGGCATACCTTGCAGAGCGTGTCCGTCGTGACGGAGGAATTGTTCCGCATGCTTTTGATGGTTGCGTCGGCTAATCCGGTCATTTTTTTCAGGCGATAGAGGCTGATGCCCTGTTCCTTTAAAAGAAAGAAGAACTTTGTATAAACGATTGCCATTCCCATGCCTCCCTTATATAGTATATATAGGGAAGATAACCTTTAAAAGTCCAATAAAAATTAGCTTAAAAAATATAGAATGATTTTTTATAAAAAAGCTTGAATTTATAAAACGTTATTCTATACTAAGGTCAGTATAGAGACAACTCTCTTGGTTTACCACGGTAGGAAGCGACAGCTGGCTTTGTTCTCAACAGGGGAAACGAGGGCAAAGCAGGCTGTCTCATTCTCTTCAAAAGGCATTATTGCGAAAAAAACCCGCGTATCTCCGCAAGAGGAGGCATACGCGGGTTTTTCAGCTTGCTCCGCCGGGGGTCCGTAGATATCCTTTGGGCAGTAGGCTCCGAAACGGTACGGTTTTTTAGGCGCAGAAGGGTCCGTTCATTTGTGCGCGCGCCTGGCGGATATTTTCCACAAAACGGCGGCCGATATCCGTGATCTTCTGATAATCGCCTGTTTTCGCCCCGGCGGTCAGAGAGCTTCCCGCGCCGACGGCGACCGCGCCTGCCTTGATCCAATCGGCCACGTTATCTACATCCACGCCGCCGGTCGGCATCATTTTCGCGTAGGGGATCGGGCCGCGGATGGCTTTGATGATCTTCGGGCCGAATACGTCGCCGGGGAAAACCTTGAGGATATCAGCGCCAGCCTCCATCGCCATGACTGCCTCGCGCACGGTCATCACGCCGGGCATGATGGGCACGCGGTAGTGATTGCAGAGCTTGACCGTTTCCGGGTCAAAATAGGGGGAGACGACATACTGCGCGCCGTTGAGAATGGCGATGCGCGCCGTCGCCGCGTCCATGACGGTACCCGCGCCAAGGATGATGCCGCCATCCGCATAGCGCTTGGCAAGGTCGGCGATGACCCTGTCGGCCTGCGGGACGGTGAAGGTCAGCTCGATTGCCGCTACACCGCCCTCCATGCATGCATCCGCGATGCGGACGGCCTGCTCGCTCGTCTCCGCCCGGACGACGGCGACGATACCCGCTTCCTGGATGCGGGTCAATACGGTTTCTTTATCCATTGCAATCAGTCCTTTTTCATTCGTAGAATAAACGGGTTATCTCTGCACCCGCGCGCCCGCGCCTTTCATGACGTTTTGAACCTCTTTGAGGCTCGCCATGGAGGTGTCGCCCGGTGTCGTCATGGCGAGCGCGCCGTGCGCAACGCCAAAGTTGACCGCCTGCTGCGCGTCGCCCGTGGTCATCAGCCCATAGATCAGGCCGGATGCGAAGCTGTCGCCGCCGCCAACGCGGTCGTAAATTTCAAGCCCCGGCAGGTCGAGCCCGCGGTAAAGCTGCCCATCCGCCCAGCAAATCGCGCTCCAGTCGTTAACCGTGGCGGTTTTGACGGCGCGCAGGGTGGTGGCGACCACCTTGAAATTCGGGTAGACCTTGACGGCCTCTTCGATCATTCTACCGTAGCCTTCGATGCTCAGCGTTTTCAGGCTCGCGTCGTTGCCCGGCACCTCAAAGCCGAGGCAGGCGGTAAAATCCTCCTCGTTGCCGATCATCACGTCGACATATTTTGCAAGCTCACGGTTGACCTCCTGCGCCTTCTCCTGTCCGCCGATCTCCTTCCAGAGGGAGGGGCGGTAGTTTAAGTCGTAGGAGACGACGGTGCCCCACTTTTTTGCGGCCTTCACGGCCTCCAGCACGACCTGCGCCGTGGTTTCGGAAAGGGCCGCGAAAATACCGCCCGTGTGCAGCCAGCGCGCGCCGAGGCGGCCGAAGACGAAATCCCAGTCAATGTCGCCGGGCTTGAGCTGCGAAGCCGCGGTATGCCCGCGGTCCGATACGCCGACCGCGCCGCGGATGCCGAAGCCGCGCTCCGTGAAATTCAGGCCGTTGCGCACATTGCGGCCGATGCCGTCATAGGCCTTCCATTCGATCAGGGAGGTGTCAACGCCGCCCTGTAAAATGAAATCCTCTATGAGACGGCCCACTTCATTGTCGGCAAGAGCGGTCACCACCGCCGTATGCAGGCCGAAGCAGCGCCGGAGCCCACGCGCGACGTTGTATTCGCCGCCGCCCTCCCAGGCGCGGAAGGTGCGCGCGGTTTTGATGCGCCCGTCGCCCGGGTCGAGGCGAAGCATGACTTCGCCGAGGGAAATTTCGTCAAACAGGCAATCCTGCTTGGCGCGAAGATTCAAATCCATTGTCAACCATCCTTTGCCGAAAAAATGTTTGTGTTTATACGCCGGAATAGGCTGAGAAGCCGCCGTCCACCGGGACGATGATGCCGGTGACGAAGCTTGCGTACGCTTCGTCACAGAGATAGAGCAGCGTACCCGTCAGATCTTCCGGCACGCCGAAGCGCCTGAGCGGCGTATGGGAGAGGATTTTCTCGCTGCGGGGGGTGAGGGAACCATCCTCGTTATAGAGCAGCGTTTTATTCTGATTGGTGGAGAAGAAGCCGGGTGCGATGGCGTTGACGCGGATGCCCACGTCCGCAAAGTGCACGGCCATGAACTGCGTGAAGTTCGAAACAGCCGCCTTTGCCGCCGAATAGGCCGGGATTTTGGTCAGGGGCCGGTAGGCGTTCATGGAGGACACGTTGACGATGCATGCATTCTCCCTGCCGACCATGTCCTTTGCAAAGGCCTGTGTCGTCAGCAGCGTGCCGAGAAAATTCAGGTTGAAGACGAATTCGATGCCCTTGGGATCGAGGTCGAAGAAGGTCTTCACACCCTCCGCCTTCTGTTTTAGATCTTCGAGCTCGAGCGTTTCCTTCGTCGTCGTGCCGAGCGGGGAGTTGCCGCCCGCGCCGTTTAAGAGAATATCGCAGGCGCCGAAGGTATCGTTGACCGTCTGGCGCGCCTGTTCGAGGCTCTCCGCGCTGAGTACATCGCACGCGATGCCGATGGATTCGCCGCCCGCCGCTGTGATCTCGTCGGCGACGGTCTGCGCCGACTCTTTGCGGATATCGAGCACCGCAACCTTTACGCCGGACGCGGCCAGATCCTTTGCAAAGCCGCTGCACAATACTCCGCCGCCACCGGTGACGACGGCCACGCGGCCCTTCAAATTCTCATGCTGAATCATGTGATACACCCTTTCTGAATGGTTTTACGGAACATTATCTGCTTTTGGAAACAGCCTCCCAAAGGCCGTTTAAATACGCCGCGCCCAGCGCACGGTCATAGAGGCCGTAGCCCGGGCGGGCTACTTCATTCCAGAGCATACGCCCGTGGTCGGGGCGGATATAGCCGTCAAAGCCCACATCCTGCAGGGCCCTGACGATCTCATACAGATCGAGCGAGCCGTCCGCCGAGAGGTGGGAGGTCTCGTGAAAGCGCCTGCCCTCGACCTTTACATTGCGCAGGTGTGCAAAATAGATGCGGTTCCCAACCTCGCGGATCATGGCGGGCAGGTCGTTGTCTTTACTTGCGCCGAGCGAGCCCGTGCAGAAGGTCAGGCCGTTGCAGGGGCTGTCGACGAGCTTTAAAAAGCGGCGCAGCGCCTTGATATCCGTGATGATGCGCGGCAGGCCGAAGATGCCCCATGGCGGATCGTCCGGGTGGATCGCCATTTTGACGCCGCATTCCTCGCAGACGGGGATGATCTCCTCCAGAAAATGCTGGAGATTACGCCAAAGGTCTTCGTCCGTCACGCCCCTGTATTTCTGAAACAGCTCTTTGATCTCGCCCATGCGCTCTGTTTCCCAGCCGGGCATGGCGTAGCCGTTGGAATTCTCGTCAATTTCGCGGAACATATCCTCCGGACTTTTGCCCTCGATCTGCGCGCCGTCGTAGGACAGGCAGGTAGCGCCGTCTCCCATCAGCATGGCGAGATCGGTGCGCGTCCAGTCGAAGATGGGCATGAAGTTATAGCAGATCACCTTCACGCCGGCCTTTGCCAGGTTGCGGATCGAGGTTTTGTAGGCTTCGATATACTGCTCGGCGGAAGGCGCGCCCAATTTGATATCCTCATGGACGTTGACACTCTCGATGCATTCCATCGTGAGCCCTGCGGCCTCGATTTCCGCTTTCATCTTCAAAATGCGGTCGAGCGGCCAGGGCTCTCCCGCGGGCAGGTCGTGCAGGGCGGGCACTACGCCCGTCACGCCCGGCACCTGCCGGATTTGTTCGAGCGTAACGGTGTCTTTTTCCGCGCCGAACCAGCGCATTGTCATTTGCATGCAATCACCTTTTTCTTTCATCTTTACATAATGGCCTCATCCAGATGGATGGCTTCATAATCGAGCCCGTTTTGCGCATACAGCGAAAAGAGCAGCCTGCTTGCGCTGGTCCCTTCCCATACGCCGATGGGAAACGGCTTTCCGCCCGGCGCAAGGGCGCGATAAAAGGCGTCGATCAGCCGCGCGTGGCTTGATCCCCAATAGGCCTTGCCCGGCGCTTTCTCCTCATCCCTGCATAAGAGCTCAATTTGATTGCCGGAAAGGCGGTAGAGCCTTGCGCCTTCCAGACGGAGTGTCTCCCGTTCGCAGGCGAGCTCCAGCAGGACGGGCGCGTCGTCCGCATAGGCAGTTGTGGCGTAAAAGACGCCGGTAACGCCGCTTTGATACTGCAACAGGGCGCAGGCAGTATCCTCCACCTCTATGATGCCCTGCAAATGGTCATTTACGATATGGCCCTGAATCGCCGCAATCTCTCCGCCGAGATGCCGCATTAAGTCGAGCGTGTGAATCGCCTGATTGGTCAAAACGCCGCCGCCCTCTTTTGCCAGCGTACCGCGCCAGCCGCTCTGCGTGTAATACGCTTCCTTCCGGCTCCAGGTGACAAAGGCGCGTATGGCCATCAGCTTACCGCCCACGCCGGAGAGCAGCCGCTCCTTCGCCACGGTTACGCAGGGATTAAAGCGGTTTTGGAAGCACACACCGTACTGTGCGGACGATTGTTCAGCCGCATCGATCAGCGCTGTGAGCTGATCCGGCGAGATCGCTGCGGGCTTTTCAGAGAGGACGTGGATTCCTCTTTGCAGCGATGCGATCGCCATCGGGACATGCAGGGAATGCGGCGTGCAAAGATGGATAACGTCCGGCCGCTCCCGGTCCATCAGTTCCAAGAAGCTTTGAAAGGGCTTGCCGCCGAAGCGCGCACAGAATGCTTCTGCCCGCTCCATCCTGCAGTCGGCAGCAGCGGTCAGAAGCACATCTTCCCGCCGGCTAAGCGCAAGGCCATGCACCTGCGCGATATTGCCGCAGCCGATGATGGCAGCTTTTCGCATAAGAAACGTCCTTCCCGTCAGGAACCGAAGGTCCCTTCCACATTGAATACAATGGCCTTGCCGGGCTCCTTTTTGGCCTTGGAGGAGGCGATGCGCTTTTTCAGCTCCGCGGCGAATAAATCCTCGTCGAGCGGGAGGGTAACCGTGTCATTCAGCCAGGAGGAGAGGAACATCGCGTTAGAGAGCATCAGGCCGTTGATGCCCTCCTCCCCGCGCGCGATGAGCGGCTCGCCGCGCAGGATCGCCGCAGCAAAGGCCCGTAGGACGCCGTCGTGCTGCGGGTTTTCACCATCCGTCTCAATATGGATGAAATGACCGTCCATCCGGCCAAAGCCCTCCGGGCAGGTATCGATGAAATGCTGCTGGGCATCCTCCAGTTCATAGACGGAAAGCTTCCCGTTTTCGCAAAGGATCGTCGCCCGGTCGAGCACGATTTCAAAGCGGTTCGTGCCGGGATACTCTCCAGTGGTGGAGATAAAAACGCCGGTGGCGCCGTTTTCATATTCCACATAGGCGGTCACGTCGTCCTCCACCTCGATATCGTGAAAATGGCCCTCCTTGCAGAAGGCGCGCACCTTCAGGGGCATGCCGCAGATCCACTGCCACAGGTCGAGGTTGTGCGGGCACTGGTTTAAAAGCACGCCGCCGCCCTCACCTGCCCAGGTGGCGCGCCAGCCGCCGGAGTTGTAGTAGGACTGGCAGCGGAACCAGTCGGTGATGATCCAATTGGTGCGGCGGATCGCTCCGTATTTTCCGCTGGAAACGAGTTCCTTCATCTTGCGGTAAATATGATTCGTGCGCTGGTTGAACATCACGGCGAAGATTTTGTCGCTCCTGGCCGCCACCTCGTTCATTTCGCGCACCTGCTTGGTGTAGACACCGGCGGGCTTTTCCGTGATCACGTGCAGATGGTGCGCGAGCGCCTCAATGACAAGCTGGGGGTGGTCGTAGTGCGGCGTGGCGATGATGACCGCGTCGCATAGCCTGCTCTCAAAAAGCGCCGTTGCGGTGGAAAAGGTTTCGATCGGTTGATTCACCTTCTGCGCCGCCTCCAGAGCTGCCTGAAGCCGCTGGGGATTGATATCCGCCACGGCAGTGACCTTCAGCTCCGGCACGTTGCCGTTGAGAATATGATTCAGATGGCCCGAGCCCATATTCCCCACACCGACGATACCAAAGCGTACCTGCTGCATAAGATTCCTCCTTTCCCAGTATGGATCTGCTATGCATCCAGGCTGTCGAGCAGCTGGTGCATCGCCTGTGCGGCCGCGTCAAATGCCGCGCGGTTGGTCGGATAGGTATACTGTTCCATCTTCTGCGCCGTCTCATGATCCTTTTCCAGCGCATCAAGCCCATCGAAGACTTTCAGGTGTGGTTCCAGGGAGAGAAAACGTTTGCCCTCCATCTTTTTGAAACGGCGCAGGATTTCTTTGACATGACCGTCTCCTGCGCCCGCCGGAACCACGCTGCCATCCGCCATTTCGGCGTCCTTTATGTGCATATAGAGAATATAGGGCTCGAGCATCTCATAGGCCTCCAGCGGCTGGACGCCGCACTGGATGAAGTTTGCCGGATCGAACACCCCGGCAAGCCGCCCCTCAAAATGCCGGTAAAGGTCAAGGCAGCGCGCGGCCGTGTCGCCGTAGATTTCCTTTTCGTTTTCATGGCAGCACAGCACATGATGTTCAAGCGCGTAATCCGCCATCCGGCCAACACGGGAGAAAACCTCGTCCCGGTAGGCTTCGTAGCTTTGGCCCTCTTCAAAATAGAAGCTGAACATGCGGATCAGGCGGCAGCCGAGGATTTTGGCTACCTCAACCGTGTTTTGAAACGCTTCAAAATGCGGCTCAAAATCATCCGCAATATTGATCTTGCCGTAAGGCGAGCCGATCGCGGAGATCTGCATGCCCTCGGAATCGAGCTTTGCCTTGAGCACCCAGGCGTCATCCGTCGTAAGCGTGGAGATATTGCCCTGCGGGAGCCCGCGAAGCTCCATGTGTGTAATGCCGTTTGCATGGCACGCGCTGATCTGCTCGTCCAGATCGATGCCCGCCTCGTCCGAAAAGGCGGAGAGAATAAATTCTGCCATTGTTCATCAACTCCTGTTGCCACGTTTCTTCGACCCGCGGCCGTTATGTTTCACGCTTCATTTTACCACCTTTTTAAAGGAGAAAAAACGGGTATTTTCAATTTTTTCTTTTTTAAAACAGCTTTTCTGCAAAATACGTCTGTTGTGCCCTCTTCAGGAGAATGTTATAATGGGTAAATGGAAAGAATTGGGCAATCCCTGGGAATGCTTCGAGCCTTTGTGTGAAAAGAAAGGAAGGGTTACGGCTTTGCAAATAGCAATCTGTGATGACGAACCCGCCATGCTGGAATACTTGGATGCACCCGTAAACCAGTGGGGGAAGAGCAGAGGGGAGCCGGTGCGTGCACAGTGTTTTCCCAGCGCACAGGCGCTGTGGTTCGCGTGGGAAGAAAGCCCCCGCTTCGACGTGCCGCTCGATCTTCAGATGCAGGGGCTAGACGGCGTGTCTCTGGCACATAAAATCCGCAAAAAGGATAGCAGGAGCGTCATTATTTTCATCACGGGCACGGTGAAATTCGCCGCTGAGGGATATGACGTATCCGCCCTGCGTGATCTGTGAAAGCCTGTGGATGAAGCAAAGCTTTTTTTCTGCCTCGACAGGGCGGTTGCCCAGCTGCGCCGCGCGCCCAAGCAGCTTTTGCTGCCCGTCGCGGGCGTGCAGACGCGCTTTTCAGCGGAGGATATTTTTTATGCGGAGGCCTTTGCACACGGTATGTATCCATACCGGCGGGGGGGCAAGCGGAGGCGCAGATCAGCATCAGCGCGTTGGACAGGCGCTGGCTAACGAGCCGTTCCATCCGCTGCCACCGCTCGTATCTCGTCAATCTGCGGCATATCCGCCGGATTGATCAGACGGAGCTATCGCTGGATGACGGGGCGCAGCTCCCGGTCAGCAGGCGGCTGTATGCGGCGGTGAACGATGCGTTTATCCGCTTTTTCAAAGGGGAAGAATCATAAAAACATGGATTTTGATTACTGCGGCTGTTCTGGCTGCTCTGCTTGTGACAGGTATGGTTTTTTGGATCCGCCACCTCATCGGCCGCAGCGTGGACAAACGGATTGCCGCCTGTCAAAACGAGCTGATGGAGCAGCATTATCACGAGGTGGAGAACATGTACCGCGAGATGCGCGGCTGGCGGCACGATTACCACAACCATATCCAGACCATGAAGGCCTATCTTTCCATGGGGCAGGCCGATAAGCTCTCCGATTCCCTCGCCTCGCTCGATCAGGATCTGACGAATGTCGATACCGTCGTCAAGACAGGCAACGTGATGGTCGACGCGATTTTAAACAGCAAGCTCTCGATGGCGCAGGCAAAGGGGCGCGGCAGTCGAGCCGGATGTGCCCATCGCCGAGACGGACCTTTGCGTGATCCTTGGAAATCTGCGAGATGCCGAAGGGCTGGATACTGCGCTCTACAAGGGTTTTGAGGAGGACGGCGTGGAGATCTCCGGCGGCGAGGCGCAGTATTACGTCTCAGCGGCAACAGACAATACTTGAGCATATAGCAGATGAAAAGGGGCTGTTGCAAAAAACTCTGCAACAGCCCCTTTTGCCGCCCGTTAATTGGTAAAGCACTGGATCCAGTAAATCGTATCGCCCTGCCTGATACAGCCCACGCCGATGTGGGTAAAGGCCGGGTCCAGGATATTTGCGCGGTGCGCTTCGCTACCCATCCAGCTCTCCATGACAGTGGCGGGCGTTTGCTGGCCGCGCGCGATGTTTTCTCCAGAGGCTCCGCTCTCCGGGAATGCGGTGAAGCAGCTCGTACCGTCCGGCCGCGTGTGGGAATAGTTTTGGGTCAGCTCCGTCACCCGCAGGTGGGCGGCATCCCGCAGCGACGCAGTGACGGTCAGAGCGGAAAGACCCTCCTGTTTCCGCCGGGCGTTGACGAGCGCTACGACCTGCGTTTCATATTCCGTCAAATATGGGCCGCCTGCATCCGGCTTGGCCCCGGACGCTGTCTGGATGGAGGTCACAGGACGTGATGCCGGTTTCTCCGCCTGTGTCACGGTTGCGGGGCGCTTCCCGCCGGCAGCAGAAGCCGGTGTCTGTGTGGCAGGTGCCGGAGAAAAAACAACGCTTGTTGCTTCCTGCTTCTGTGCAGGAGCAGGCTGTGCCGGGTTGGAAGCCGGCAATTTCCCCGATGCCGTCTCTGAAGAGGGGAAAATAGCTTTTTCGCCTGTGGTTTCCGGCCCGGGTATGGCTGGGGTGGCCGGCGGGAGAATGGTTGCATCGGCGGGGTCGGCTGTTGTCAGTGCCTGTGCCTGTGCTTCCGAGTGGGCAATTTTCTGCCCCGGAAGTGTTGCAGTGGGTGAACCCTGTTCCTGAGAGCAGGCGGGGAAACACATGAGCAACAGGAATACAACCAGGCCGGCAAGCCCGGCTGACATGATCTTGATTGATTTCATCCGGGATACTCCTTTCTTTACTCGTTCCCATTGTTCCATATCGTTATCTATTGTAGCATTTTGTCGGACGATGTCAATTGGGCTACGGGAGGAAAAGAAAGGAAAAAGAGAACAGGGCCGCTGTGAACCTACGGCGGCCCTGTATTTGCAATTGATGTTAATAGAAGCCTTCAACGCCTGCTCCCGGCACGGTGCTCTTCAATCAGGCTGTGCTTCAGGTCCCACAGCCTTTGAGAGAGGTCGACATAATACTGGTGCGGGTTTTCAAAGCGAAGCACCTCTTCCCAGAGGGTATCGACCTGTTCCGCGCAGTATGCGCGGATTTTTTCCACGGAAGGGGCGTGATAGACGCATTTTCCATTTTTAAAGATCCGGCGCAGCAGCGGCCGTGCAAGAAAATTTTGCACCGTTTTGCGCTTCCAGGTGAATTCCGGGTCGAACAGCTCATACGGGGCGCGCTCGTCGATGACCTCGTCCATCAGGGTGACGACGTCGGCGATCGCCTTGCCGCTGTCGCGGTCAAACAGCCTCCATACGGTTTTCGCGCCTGGTGTGGTAATTTTGCTGACATTTTCGCTGAGTTTGATCTTGGGGATGGTCCCATCCTCCGTTTCAATTGCGGCGAGCTTGTATACGCCGCCGAATACCGGGTCGGACGCCGCCGTGATGAGGCGCTCGCCCACGCCGAAGGAATCAACCTTGGCGCCCTGGATCAGCATGTCCCGGATGATATACTCATCCAGAGCATTGGAGGCGACAATAGAGCAATCCGGAAAACCGGCCTCGTCGAGCATTTTGCGCATCCGTTTGGAGAGGTAGGTGATATCGCCGCTGTCGATGCGAACGCCCTTTGGGCGGCATCCACGCGGCAGCAGCTCGCGGCGGAAGGCTTCAATCGCATTCGGCAGGCCGGAGTGGAGCGTATCATAGGTGTCCACAAGCAGGGTGCAGTTATCCGGATATTCGCGCGCGTAGGCGCAGAAAGCCTCCAGCTCGCTGTCGAAAAGCTGGACCCAGCTGTGCGCCATGGTGCCCAGCGCAGGAATGCCGAAATCACGCTCGCAGATGGTGCAGGCCGTCCCCACGCAGCCGCCGATATAGGCTGCGCGCGCGCCGTAAACCGCGCCGTCGAAGCCCTGCGCCCTTCTGGAGCCGAATTCCATTACGCCGCGGCCCTGCGCGGCGCGCACGATCCGGTTGGCCTTGGTGGCGATCAGGCTCTGATGGTTGATGCATAAAAGCAGCATCGTCTCGATAAACTGCGCCTGAATGACCGGGCCGCGCACGGTGACGACCGGCTCGCCGGGGAATACGGGCGTTCCCTCCGGAACTGCCCAGACGTCGCAGGCAAATTGAAAATGCCGCAGATAATCGAGAAAGGCCTCGCTGAATCCGTGCCCCCGCAGCGCATCCAGATCCTCTTCGGAAAAAGAGAGGTTTTTCAGATACTCGGTCATCTGCTCCACGCCGGCCATGATGACGAAACCGCCGCCATCCGGGATACGGCGGAAAAATAGATCGAAATAGGCGACCGTATCTGTGAACCCATTTTGAAAATAGCCGTTGGCCATTGTCAGCTCATAGAAATCCGTCAGCATGGTCAAATTCAGTTTACCTGTGTATTCCATTGTTGATTTCCCCGCTTTTTGTCAAAAATTGAACCTGTAAAGCCCTGCTTTTATGAAAAATTTAATAAATTGTATTTTTCTGATTCATAACTTCGGGTTATAATTCACCTGAATGAGAAGGAAAAGGGAAGATCCCTGCTGTTCCAATGTTCAGCCATCTTGCGGCTATTTTTTATTACGAAGCGCAGCGAGTAACAAAGCAAACCCTATGGCTGACTGCCCTGTCTGAGAGCTCCCTGCTGTTCCAATGTTCAGCCATCTTGCGGCTATTTTTTATTATAACATCTTTTTGGGCATATGGGTTCTTTTTTTTCGATTTTTCTTTTCATTTTATTCTTTGCGGCCTAAGGGCCGAAAAGAAGATGCGTATTTCCGCACCTCGATTGGGCTCTGGAGGATGTGGGAAAGCCGCATTTCGCCATCCCATTGGCGAATCAATTTTTTCGTTCTAAATCGTGAAAGCACTTGTTTTTTTCTTATTGCTAGGTTATAATACGCGTGTACTAAAAGACAACATGTTGTTCTTTCTTTGAGGTAAGTGGAAGTACCGCAGACCTGCCGGCCCCCAATATCCGGTCCGTCATGCGGCAGACGGCGCAGGCATTGGCCACATAGCTTTTCGATGTTGCAGTCGGGCGCCGTGTATATTTTTTATGGAGAGGTGTATGGTTATGAGAATCAGAAAACAGCCGCTCGGCGACCGTAATATCGTTGGAGCGAAAGTAGAGCAGTCCCGCAAGGCGATCGGCATGAAGCAGAAAGATCTGCTGACCCAGCTGCAAGTGCGCGGCATTGACCTGAATGCCTCCGGTCTTTCAAAACTGGAGGGCCAGCTTCGGTATGTTACGGATACGGAGCTTGTCGCTTTGAGCGATGTGCTCGGCGTATCCATCGATTGGCTGGTTGGCAAGGAGCAGTAAAAATCAGGGAGAATTCCCTGTGAATGAAACAAAGCTTCGCCGTTTTCCTGCCGGGAAAGGGGCGAGGCTTTTCTACATTTTTAGAGCCCGTGATGTACGGCGGTTTTTTAGAGGCAGAGGCCGGACCGGCTGCTCACCTGTGCCCAGGCTTTCTACGGTGCAGGCGGCGAGAAGCAACAGCCTGCGCCGCCGCTTTCGGTGAGAATCAGGGCGGGTGACTGTGGTGATGCTGCACGCATTTTTTGCAAAAGCTTGAATCCAGTAAAATTTCCAGTAAATCATGCAGATTTCATGAATCATCTATTGAAATTTATCCTCCTTTGCCATACAATAAAAGCCTCAGGATATAGAAATACCTGAAAAATCTCATCCTAATGAACGATTTTCAAGACAGAAATGTTTGTATTCGGAAAGGACGATTTCCATGAGACAAATCACTACGATTCACGACGGCTGGCTGTTTACCAAAGCACCTCAGGCTGCGCCGCCTGCTCTGCTGCCGCAGGATTGGGAGCCGGTCACGCTCCCGCACACCTGGAACAACCTCGACGGGCAGGACGGCGGCAGCGACTATTGCCGCGGCGCCTGCTGGTACTGCCGCGCGCTGCCGGTTGCCGTTCCAGCGGATGGCGGGCGCGTCTATCTGGAATTTCAGGGCGCGAACAGCATCTGCGAGGTTTATCTCAACGGGCAGAAGGCTGCGCGCCATGAAGGCGGCTTTTCCACCTTCCGCGCGGATATCACGCCGTATCTGAGGCCAGAGGGGGAAAACCTGCTGGCTGTTATGGTGGATAACAGCCCGAACGATACGGTCTATCCGCAGATGGCGGATTTCACGTTCTTCGGCGGGCTGTACCGGAAGGTGAGCCTCATTACAGTGCCGGAGAGCCATTTTGACCTCGATTACTACGGTGCGCCGGGTCTGCGCGTGACACCGCTTATGAAGGACGGCGCGGCGGATCTTGCGCTGGAAGCATACCTAACGGATGCGCGTGACGGGCAAAGGCTGGTTTTTGAAATCTACGACAGCGGTGAGGACTGCATCGCGCGCACAGAAGCGGATGTCCACCAGGGGACTGCCTGTATCCGGTTGGAAAACCCGCATCTGTGGGATGGCGTGGACGACCCCTATCTTTACAAGGCCTGTGCAAAGCTGATGGAAGGCGACATAGAGCTTGACAGCATTTGCGCGCGTTTTGGCGTGCGCTCCTTTGAGATACGGCCGGATACGGGCTTCTATCTCAACGGGCGGTCCTATCCGCTGCACGGCGTTTCCCGCCATCAGGACCGGCTGGATAAAGGCTGGGCGATCGGGGAGCAGGAGCACGCGGAGGACATGAAGCTCATCCAGGAGGTGGGTGCCAATACCATCCGCCTTGCGCACTACCAGCACGACCAGTATTTTTACGACCTGTGTGACGAGGCGGGTATGGTTGTGTGGGCGGAGATTCCGCTCATCTCCATGTTCCTGAATACGCCGGGTGCGCGGGAGAATACGCTCCAGCAGATGCGCGAGCTGATCGTGCAGAGCTATAACCATCCGTCGATCTGTTTCTGGGGGATTTCCAATGAAATCTCCATCGGCGGCGAGAGCGGCGAACTGCTCGAAAATCTCCATGCGCTCAATGATCTCACGCATGAACTCGATCAAACCCGCCTAACGACGATGGCGAACCTCTCTATGGTCGAGAACGACAGCCCGCTCAACCGGATCACCGATGTGGTCTCCTATAACCACTACTTCGGCTGGTATCTCGGTAAGGTGGAGGACAACGGGCCGTGGCTCGATGCCTTCCATGCGGAAAACCCAGACATTTGCCTCGGCATCTCGGAATACGGCTGCGAGGGCATCACAACGCTGCACAGTGCATCTCCCAAGGTGCGGGATTACAGCGAGGAATACCAGGCTTATTATCATGAAAAAATGCTGGAAACCTTCGCAGAGAGGCCGTATCTCTGGAGTACGCACGTCTGGAACATGTTCGATTTCGCAAGCGATATGCGCGACGAGGGCGGCATGCGGGGGCGCAACAACAAGGGCCTTGTCACCTACGACCGCCAGACGCGCAAGGATTCCTTCTATATCTATAAGGCGTATTGGACGAAGGAGCCGTTCGTCCACATCTGCTCGCGCCGTTTCAGGGAGCGCGTAGGGGAGACAGCGCAGGTCAAGGTATATTCCAACTGCGAGCAGGTCACGCTCAAGGTAAATGGGAAAAAGGCCGGCAGCGCCGAAGGGAGCTATGTCTTCACCTTTGACCGTGTGCCGCTGACCATGGGCGAAAATATCATCCAGGCGGTGGGCTTCCGCGGGCAGCAGGAGGTCTGCTGCGAGAGCATTCCGCTCGTGCGCGTGAACGAGCCGAACGCTTCCTATGTGCTTGCGGAAGAAGCGGAGAAGGCTGGCCAGAATGCGGACAATTGGTTTACCGCCGGTGGGGGGGAGAGCGAGTCGCTCCAGTTCCCGGAGGGTTATTTCTCTATTCAGGATAAGGTCGGCGCGCTACTGAAAAACCCGGAGGGTGAAAAATTTATCTCCGAGATGATCGGGCAGGCGATGCCCGGCATGAAGGTGAGCAAAGGCATGCTCAATATGGTGAAGCATTTCACCATTGAGAAAGTCATCGAGATGGCAGGGGATCGTATTACGCCGGAGATGGTGCGGTATTTGAACCAGAGGCTGAATCAGATCAGGAAATAGAGATTGATCATCAAAACGAAAAAATATCCGGTAAGAAAAGTTTATTCTTACCGGATATTTTCATTCAAATCCAGGTAGGGCTTGTGGCGGAACTGCTTATAAGCCTGAATGATCTGATTGGAGCGGTGCGCGGAATCGGCATACATAGGGCTGTGATTGCTCCGGGTGGATTTGTGAGAGGGCGGAGCGATATTTTCAGATGCCCGGGTAAAAGCGTTGCGGCATATTGCAAAGCATTTCGGCAGGAAAACCAGGAATTGTATCGGCTGATGAAATGTTTCTTCCCGATTCGCATTTGTTTGAAACAGCTTTGCGGAAAGCCGCCGGTTCCGCCCGATTTTCTTGACCTTTCCTGTGAAAATTGTTAGAATACATTGTATATCAACAGCTGTTTTTCAGCCGTTTTCAGGAGGAGCCCTTTATGATGAAAATTTCTCCCTCCATCCTCTCCTGCGACTTCGCGCGCATGGGCGAGGAGTTTGCACGCATGGAAAAGTGCGGCGCGGACTGGCTGCATATCGATGTGATGGACGGGCATTTCGTCCCGAACCTGACGCTTGGCGCACCGATTGTCAAGGCTTTGCGCCCCCATGCTTCCATTCCGTTCGACGTGCATCTGATGATCAGCGATCCGCTGAAATATGCGCCGGATTTTCTCAAGGCAGGCGCGGATATTGTAACCTTTCATATCGAGTCCGACTCCCCTGTGGAGGAAACAATTGAGCTCATCCGTGCAGGTGGGGCGGTCCCTGCCCTGAGCCTGAAGCCCAAAACGCCCGCCGAGGCGGTTTTCCCGTATCTCGACAGGCTGGGTATGGTGCTGGTGATGACGGTAGAGCCGGGCTTCGGCGGGCAGTCCTTCATGGGGGATATGATGCCAAAGGTGGCGGCGATCCGCCGGGAGGCGGATCGCCGCGGGCTTTCGCTCGATATCCAGGTTGACGGCGGTATCAGCGAAAAACCGATTGCCGAGGCGGCAAAAGCCGGGGCGAATATCTTTGTAGCGGGAAGCGCGGTGTTCGGCGCGCCGGATGCGGCGCAGATGATCGCCTCCCTGCGCGCCAGGGCAGAGCAGGCTGCACAGTGATCAGAGGATCCCGCTGATTTGCTCCAGCGCACGGCTTTTACATACGCTCTGCCAGTGCTCGCGGGTAAAGGCGGCGGGGAGCTCGCCCCTCGCACAGGGGGTGCCGAATTCCGAAAGCGCGATCTCCAGCAGATCGGACTGCTCTGCGGATGAGACAATCAGGCGGTAGCAATGCTCCTGCCGGTACAGCTCGCTTTCCGGCGGAAGGACATTCAGCCGCCGGACGCTTTCGGCGGCGTCGAGCAGCATCTGCGCGCTGGTGAATTCATAGACGAGCGGGGTTCTGGATTTTTTCATGGTCAGGTGGCGCAATGGCTGCGGTTTGTTCTCCTGCTCAAGGACGGTAAACCGCAGCACACAGCCGCCTTCCCCGGCGGGCAGCGCCTCAATGAGCATCCGGCCTGACGGATCGATATCGCGGCCCAGCTCACGGCGCGCTTCGTCGAGCAGCGTCCAGATGACGCGGCGCGTTTCGATATTGGCGTAGTCCATCTCCTCGTATGTAATGTGCAGCTTCATCATGTCGTCGGCTGTCAGCCGGACTACGATTTTATTCTCTTCAGGCGCCTCGATCTTCAAAGGCACATCCCTCCCCGACCAAAATCAGTTTGCTCATATTGCTCTCTATATCATATGCCCCAGGCGGGGCCGTGCGCAATGCATAATTTCTGGCAAAAGGCCCTACAATGAATTTGATATGAAAGGCGGTGAGGCGCTTGTCCGCTTCGGGAGAACAGATCAGGACGCCTTCTGAGAAGGCGTTTCGATCCTACACCATTTCAACGCTCCTTATGCTGATTGCCCCGGCGGTGATGGCGTTTTATTACTACCGGTGGAGGGCGGCCTGCCTTCTGGCCGTTTCCATTTTGACAGCGGCGCTTCTGGATGCAGTCGGCACGGCGCTGATGCGCAGAAAGCCCGGGATGGATACATTATATGCGGCGTTGACCGGCGCTATGATTGCTTTGCTGCTGCCTGCTTCCGCGCCGCTGTGGCTGCCTGCCGCGGGGAGTGCGTTTGCGATCGTGGCGGCGAAGCTCCCCTTCGGAAGCGCGGAGAAGACTCCGTTTGTCCCTGCGGCGGCGGGAATCGCCTTTTTGTGCGTGTGCTGGCCGGAGCTGGTTTTCACCTATCCGGTGATCGACAGCTCGCTGCCGACGGTGGTGACCGGCTCCGCCGGCTTTGTGGAGGGAACCTCGTTTGCCTCCATGCTGAAGGTGCATCATTCGATCGACGGCAATATCCTGAGCTATTTCAATGCAGTGATCGGCAAGGTGCCCGGCCCGATGGGCGCAACGTGCATGCTGGTCATGTTCGGCACGGCGATCGCATTTTTTATCTTCCATTCTTCTCTGTGGCTCAGCTCTGCGGGCTTCGTTGCGGTGTGTTCTGTATGCGCTGTGCTGTTCCCGCGGATTCTGACGGGACGCAAGCTGTCCCTGACAATGGAAATTTCGGCCGGTATGCTGGTCTTTACTTCGCTCTTCATTTTACCAAACCCGGCGACGCTGCCTAAAACCCATCTTCGGCGGCTGATTTACGGGATGGCCGCGGGCGGGATCTGTATGCTGCTGCGGTATTTCGGCGCCTATGAAGAAGGCGCATGCTTTGCGGTTCTGCTGATGAACGCCGCCCGGCCGATGGTCGATGGTCTGATGCAGAGCCGTAAGGAAAAGCAGAAAAAGGTCTTGGCCGCGGTGGCTCCGGGACAGAGGGAAGGGGGCGGTACGCATGCATGAGCAGGAAATGCAGACCCTTTCGGGGAAAACGATCTTCCAGCGCGGCATCCTGCGGGAAAATCCGGTTTTGATGCTGTGCCTCGGCCTGTTCCCCGCCATCATGCTCGCCACCTCGCTGAAGGCTGCGGCCATTGTCGCAGTTGCATCTGCCGTCCTCCTGATCGTGATGGAGTTGCTGACGGCTCTGGTTCTGAAAAAGCTTCCATTCTGGCTGCGCATCGGCATGTATGCCCTGCTCAGCTTTGGGATGCTGGCCGGCGGGCTGTTTGCCTGCGAGCGTTTTCTTCCGGATTTGCTTGGCACGCTGAGCGGCTATCTTCCGCTGCTCGCGGTCAACGCAATCATTGTATTCCGTTGTGAAACCTGCGCCGCGCATCAAACCCTGCGCGTGAGCCTGCTGGATGCGCTGGGTGCTTCTCTGGGCTATGCGATTGTGCTGGTGCTGCTCGGCTTTTTCCGGGAGTTGCTGGGAAATGGATCGGTTTTGGGCCATACCTTTCCGGCGCTTCCCAAGATCACGGGGATGCTGATGCCGTTCGGCGGATTTTTGCTGCTGGGCTTTATGGCCGCATTGGTGAAGTGGATTTATCATTTGCGCCATCATGGCGGGGAGGAATTGGCAACGCCGGTTGCCCACGTCGATGAGGAAGACGTTTCCGCGATAGAGCCGCTGGCGCGTCTTTTCCATCAGGAACGCACCGGGCCGGGGGAAGCTTCCGTGCCCAGAAAAGAGAGGCCTCCAAAGAAACAGCCGGCAGAAAAAGTGGCTGTGGAAACCGAGAAGGAGGCCGCCGTGCCGCCTGAGAAGAAGCTGAAAAAGCCTGTGGAGAAAGGTCGTCCGGCGGAAAAAGAACGGCAGAAATCCGAGAAGGAGCCTTTTATGCGGAAGTCGTCTCCCCAGCGGTCTGATGGGAAAAAGCAACCAGTTGCGGAAAAGAACGGGCCCGCACCCGAACGCAAGCGCCCGGAACGAAAGCCTGCGGAGAAAAAACCGCACCACAAACCGGATGCAAGGGTTACGCCGCCTGATTCGGCGCGTACAACCCGGCGGGATGAGGAGATGGAGAGCTTTGCGGATGTCCTTGCGGCGCTGAACAGACGGCGCGCGGAGCAGGAACGCAAGGCGCAGGCAGATGAACATCATGCAGAAGAGAAAGGGGAGGAGCAGCTGTGAACTGGTTTGTAACGCTTTTGGTGACAGCGCTCTATTCCCTGCTGCTGCAAAACCTGGTTTTCACCGGCGGCTTTGGGGCGAGCGAAGCGGTCAGAATCTCTTCCAAGCCGCGTTACGTGCTGTCTTTTGCCCTGTTTATCACGGTGTTTTCCGCAGCGACCTCGATCATCTGCCGTGCGTTGGAGTTGCTGCCGCAGATTAGCGGCGCGCATACGCTTGTACGGCTGCTCATATATATGACCGTGCTGTTTGTACTGTATGTGATCATCGTAGTGGTGTTCCGGTATGCCTTGCGTGCAGGCGACAGCATCCTGCGGAAGATCGGCATGGCGGCCTTCAATACGCTTGTGCTCGCGATTCCCGTGATTAACCGCAGCGCCGCCTATACGGTCGGCGAATCGCTTGGCGCCGGTCTCGGCGCGGGGACGGCTTTTGCCCTGGCTGTGTTTCTTATTCATGCGGGGATTCATGTGCTGGACAGCAACGACAGGATTCCCAAAGCCTTTCAGGGGACGCCGGCGCTGTTTCTCTATGTTTCCCTGCTGGCGCTTGCGTTCACTGGATTTTCCGGCAGATCCCTGTTTGTATAATTGCCGGACGGTTTGCCCAATGCTCATTTTTACGTTTGCCGTGTGAAGGGCGTGAATTCCGCGAAAGGATGGCCATTTCAATGGGGAAAAAATATAAGGTGAAAAAAGATTACGGTTCCGGGCAGCGCTCCAGCTACTATGGATTCCGGAGGGACTTTCCGGAGGGAGGGCGCAAGGGCCGTTTCCGCAGAAGCGCGAGCCGCACCGGGCGCGGCAGAAAGATTGGCAAAATCGCGCTGATGGTGCTTGGGTTTGCAGCGGTAGCGGCAATCGCATTTTTCATAACCGATTTTGCTTTGAATCTCTCCAATAAGCCTGCCGTGACCAATCCCTCCCAGGCAGAAACCGGCGCAGGCGTGCAGGGAACCGATGCGCAGCAGGAGCCATCGACGAAGGTGCCTGTGGTACAGCAAAAGGCCGCAGTGGCGCTCTGGCTGCCGGAACGGACGCTGCGCAGCGGCTCCAGCCTCGACAGCTTCCTTTCCAACGCAAAGCAGATCGGCGCCTCGGCCGTGCTGATCGACGGAAAGGATATTGATGGGACGCTTCTCTTCCCCTCTGCTCTGGAGCAGGCGAAGACGACGGGCGCCGCAGAGAGCGCTTATTCGGATTTTTCACAGGCCGTTCAAACGATCCGCGACAGCGGCCTATCCGTCATGGTGCGGGTGCAGTGCTTCCGTGATCCGCTGGCTGCCAGAAAGCTGGGCGAGGGGAGTGCGGTCTGCTATCAGCGGCCAGGCACGCTCTGGTTGGATAATAGCGTGGATAAGGGCGGAAAACCGTGGGCAAACCCCTATTCGGCAACCGTGCGGAGCTATCTGACCGGCTTGATCGGCGAGCTTGCAGCAATGGAGATTGACAGTATCCTGCTTGATAGCGTCCAATTCCCGAGCGGATATGCGCTGACGAAAACGTATTATATCGGGGAGAGCGAAAGCGGCGTTTCCCGTAACGATGTTCTGAAGAATTTTGTTGCCGACGCGAAGAAGGCGGCAGGCAGCAAAAACGTGATCCTGATGCAGTCCGGAGAAGGCGCTCTGGGCGGAGCCGAAGAGCAGTACCACGGCAGCCTGTTTGCCAGCGGAGCGGATGTCTATGCGCCGGATCTGCGCCTGTCCGGGCTGAAGGGCAGCATTACAATTGGCGAAGAGTCGTTCTCCCCCGCGAAGGATCCGGCGGGATTCCTCACGGCGGCCGGAAAACAGCTGAAATCTATGGCGGGGAACGCGGCCTTGATGCCTCTGGTGGATGCGGGCTCCAATTTGAGCGCGCAGGTCGAGGCGCTCAGGACGGCGGGAATTGAAAGCTATATTGTATACAGCCCGGGTGGCAATTATACGGCGGTGAAATAAGGCGGATCTGAACCGGCCTTGGTAAAAACGCACCTAAGTAGGAAATCGAGTTTTAAGAGGCGTGGCGAAGCGTAAGCGGCGCCACTCCCGTTTTTGTTCGGATGCGCTCATGGTTATAGAAGTGAATATAGCGGTCAATCATTTCGTCTGCCTCACGGAATGTAGCTGGTTTGTGCCGGTACATACACTCCGTTTTGAGGATTGAGAAAAAATTTTCGGCCATAGCATTATCATAGCAATTTCCCCGTCTTGACATGGACGGCGTTAAGCCGTATTGTTGTGCCCACCGGCTGTTCCCATACTCTCTGCTCATTGCTTTTTGACTTTCCACGGCGTGAATCCGTGACACGACCTTTTCCCGTATCTCTGCTGGGTACTTTTTCATTCCCTTTTTCCCTGACATAACATGACCCCCTAATGTAGTTTTATTTTCCTACATTAGGGGGCCTTTTGTCTATTGTCCGTTTTTACTGGAGCTGTTCACATGATTCAGGGTGCCTTTTCATATCTTCGATTGTCAGTAGTAATATCAAAGCCTATCCAATCAGCCCTTTGGATTGACGATATCGCGCCAGTCAAGGTCGCCGCGGTCAAGGCTGTGGATGAGCGCTTCCGCTGTTGCAATATTGGTAGCAACGGGGATATTGTGCACATCGCAGAGGCGGAGCAGATTTGCTTCATTTGGCTCATGCGGCTTGGGGCTGAGCGGATCGCGGAAAAACAGGAGCAGATCTATTTCATTGCAGGCGATACGCGCAGCAATCTGCTGGTCGCCGCCCTGCGAGCCGCTGAGGAACCGCTGGATGGAAAGCCCGGTTGCTTCGGAGACAATTTTACCCGTTGTGCCGGTAGCGCACAAGGTGTGCCGGCTGAGGACGCCGCAGTACGCAATGCAGAATTGCGTCATAAGCTCCTTCTTCGCGTCGTGGGCAATGAGTGCGATATTCATATATGCAACTCCTTTTTGATACGAGTGTTGATTCAAAAATCACAATTCTTTTCTTATCATAACAGATTCATTACATTTTATCAAGATGTTTTAACGGGATTTTCTCTCCTTCGATTCTTTTTGCGATCCGGAGATAAGCGCTGCCCGCGGGGCTCTCAGGGAGCACCGGTTTCCCCATGGCGGCACGGTAAGTGACGTCCGGATCGTCCGGCACGATGCCGGCGAGCCTTGCTCCTGCGCTGTCGATGACCTGATCAATATTGAGCAGCTTACGCTTTACGACCGGCTGGGCCTTGAAGCGGTTGATGACCAGAAGAATCGGGGAGAGCTGCATCGCATACAACTCATCTACGGCCGCGGCGGCGCTGCGGACACAGACCGCATCCGGCGTAGAGACGACGATCGCCTCCTGCGCCGCACTCGCGGCCAGACGGAAGCCGCGCTCCACCCCGGCTGGCGCGTCGATGAGAATATGGTCGAAAAAGGCGTCGTAATGCGCGGCGAGTGAACGCATGGCGTCCGGCGTAAACGCGGGTGCATCCCGCAGGGGGGCGGCAAGCAGATAGAGCCCGCCCACCGGCAGCGGCGCCTTTTCAGGCGCGCATCGGCCCAGGATCACATCCGCCCAGTCGTAGACCGTGTTTTCCGCACAGCCGAGGATCAGATCCAGGCTGCGCAGGCCGATATCGCCGTCGATCAAGAGGACACGCCTGCCCATTCCGGCGAGGGCGCCTCCAATCCCGGCGGCCAGAGAGGATTTTCCCGCGCCGCCCTTGCCGGAGGCGATGACAGTCTTTTTGGCCATAAATTTTGTCCTCCCTCTTCTGGAGCGTTTTATTTGAGCAGCGTGTTGCTCTCCTGCGGCAGATCCATCGCGCTTTCACTGCCGGAGAAGTATTGATTGTAAATATCCACCGCCACCGGTGCGCCGTCGACACCGGTGGTCGAGCCTTCGATGACGATTCCGATGGCGATCTCCGGGTCGTTGGCGGGCGCATAGGTGATCAGAATACCGTTGTTTGTCTTTTTGGATTCTCCGTTGATGGTCCTGTAAACCTGGGCGGTACCGGTCTTTGCAGCGGCCTTGATGCCGTTTTTGATTTTTGCAAAATGGTGGGAGCAGAAGCCGGTATCACCGACGCGCCGCATTCCCTCATGTACCAGCTCGAGCGTCGACTTGCTGACATTCAGATTTGCCACGACGGCAGGCTCCTTCTCCAGGATTGTTTTGCTGTAGTCGTAGGATTTGATGGATTTGACCAGGTGTGTTTCATAACGGGTGCCGCCATTGGCGATGGTGGCAACATAGTTGGCAATTTGCAGAGGGGTAAACAGGTTATAGGACTGGCCGATGGCATACTGAACCGTATCGCCGGGGCGCCAAGGCATACCGATTGATTCGGCATATTCCGGCGTGGCGAGCGTCCCGGTTTCCTCGGCGATCTCAATGCCCGTAGGCTGACCGAGGCCGAATTTTCGGGAATATTCGTTCATCCGTTCGATGCCGATCTGGTAGCCGGCCTCGAAAAAAAAGTTGTTGCAGGAAACATTGATGGCATTTACAACGCTGATGTTGCGGTGATAACCCGTGCTGCAGCCGATTCTCAGATCCTTAAACCTTTGGTAACCGCCCTGGCTGGGAGACCCGGCGCAGTAATAGGTGGTGTTGGCATTGAAAACGCCCTCCTCCAGGCCGGTGACGGCGATGCCCGGCTTCATCGTGGAGCCCGGCGCATAGGTGCTCATCATTGCGCGGTTCCATAAGGGCGCGTTGTCTGCCTTGGCAAGCTTGGCATAATTCTTGTTATAAGTAGAAATATCATAGGTAGGGTAGGAGACGGAGGCGAGCACCTCGCCCGTGTGGACGTCGATTGCAACGAGAGCGCCGCCAAAATATGATGTACCCGGGTTGTTCACCTTAAGCTCTGCAATGCGTTTGGCAAGGGATTCGTTCGCAACCTTCTGGAGGTTTTTGTCGATCGTAAGCACGATCGTGTTGCCCTGCTCTGGCTCCTTGACGTATTCCGTGGTCACGTTGCCGTTCTCGTCCGTCGTTGTGCGCTTGGTACCGTCTGTGCCGCGCAGGTATTCCTCCATGGCCTTTTCAATGCCGTTTTTGCCGATGCTGTCGGTCTGGAGGTAGCCCTGATCCTTATATTTTTGATATTCGCTCTCGCTGATCGCGCCGACCATGCCAAGAATGTGCGGCGCGAGCGTACCATCGACATATTCGCGGTATGGCACAACCTCGATCTCCACGCCCTGATAGAAATCGCTTTTCTCCTTGATTTCCGCTACCGTCTGGGTAGAGACGTCCTCCGCGAAGGTGTAGGGCGTGCGTTTGCTGAACATCAGGCGGTGCATCTCATAATAGACGGAGGCGATTTTGCGCGCCTGCTCCGGCGTATAGTCCTGCAGGCTGTATTTTTCAATGAGCGCATCCATGCAGTTCTGCGCGGTGGCATAGCTGTTGAGGTGCAGGATCTCATCGGATTTCAGATAGGCCACGTCGCTGTCCCGGTCCTCCGGGAAGGCGATTTTACCGCTTTCATCGTAGATGAGTGGAAGATTGTCGATCCATTTTTCCCCCTTGGATTCCAGCAGCTTGATCAGGCTGTTGACGATCTGATTGCGCTGTGCGATCTTCTCCTTCCTGTCGGACGGAAATTGCTCTGCTGTAAATATAATGGAATTGCCCTTGCGGTTGGTCACAAGTGGATTGCCGTTGCGGTCCAGGATTTCGCCGCGCGCCGCCTCTACCCGTGTGCTGGCAGAGCTGATGGACTTACTTTGCTCGGCATATTTCGCGCCGTTGATGAGCTGCAGCTGGACAAGGCGGCCTGCAGAGAGCAGCAGGAAAACGCCCAGCAGGCAGACGGAGACAACAACGCGGGAAGTACGTTTGTCCTGATTCATCGGTTCAGCCCATCCTTTCGTATGCTTCAAAAACCTTTTGATCTAAAATCGGAAAAGACACAGCGGTCAGAAACTGCTGTGTCAGAAATACCATGTTGACGGTATGTTGCCGGCTACAGAATCACAGACGGCTCTTCGTTTGTGGAAAGCGGATTTTTCAGCTTCCTGCCGAGGGCGCGCAGGGGAAAGAAAAACAGCGGCAGGAAGAGGACGGCATACAGGCTCGCAGGCAGATAAAAGCGTACGAGCGCGCTGAGGGCGCCGTCATAGCCCGGGATCGCCAGAAAGACCAGCCAATAGAGCAGGTTGTGAACCAGTGCCGCTACAGTGGACAACAGCAGTGCCGTTACAAAATTGACCCGCATCAGGTAGTGCAGCAGCAGCCCGCAAATACAGCCGGTGATGAGTAGCATGACGGCGTGAAAGCCGTCGCCGCGCGTACCGACCGCATCCCAGACCATGCCGGCGAACATACCGAAGCAGGCGCCGGCCATTTCCCGCTCAAACATGGCGATACAGACAACGAGCGGAATCAGCGGCATCGCGCTGACGCCGTATATTTTCGGCAGCAGGCCGCCTGTATTTTGCAGCAGGGATACAAACAGGACGATAACGGCGAGAATGCCCCACCGCAGATAAACCTGCTTTTTTTCCTTTTTGATCATCCGAAGGCCCCGCCTTTCTGCAAGGATTCCCGCGGCTACTGTGCGTTGCCGCCGGAAGCGCCCTGCGCATCCTCTGCCGTTTTCTGCCCCTCAAAGGCAGTGATGACGAAGACATCGTGTACGGCGCTGATATCAATGCCCGGCTTTACAACCGCATAGGCGGAAATATCATACGTATTGTTTTTGACATCCTCTACCGTGCCGATGAGGATGCCCTGCGGGAAGAATTCGCCCGCGCCGGAGGTCTGGACGATACCGCCTTTGGAGACGACGGTTGTGCGCTCCAGGCCGGTGAGCTGGCATTTACCCTCGCGGGATAATGCGATATCCGTGCTGAGGACGCCCTGCTCATTGGTGTTGGATTCCTCTGCGCTGACATTGACCGATGGATCAAGGATTGTTTTTACCGTGCATCCGGTGCTCCACACGCGCTCTACGCGGCCGGCCAGATACTGACCGGAAATCACGGGATCGTTGACCTCGATCCCGTCGGACGAACCCTTATTGAGCGTGAAGGAATAAAACAGATCCGAGGAATCGCGCGCAATGATGGAAGCGGGCGTCATCTCCCAATCCTGATGGGCTTCCTTGACGCCCAAAACAGATTCATAGGAGGAGATCTGCCGTTTCATCTCGTTGTAATCGACCAGCTGCTTCTGATAGTCGGCGATCTGCTGCTTCAGCTCATCGATTTCTTTCGCATAAGTACCTGCGGAGACGAAACCGCCGGAAAAATTCCCGATTTGCTCCGATACATAGGCGGAGAGCCGCTGCAGAGGCGCAAAAATCGTCCCCAGCAAAGAGGAAGAAGGCGACGCTCCGCCATGGGAGGCCGCCGCAATAATCATTCCAACGATCAGCGCGGCAAGGATGCCGAGCAGAACCTTAAAACGCTTGCTGTGAAAGAAACGCTGCATAAAAATCCTCGCCTGCCTTCTGAGTCAGGCCTGCCGGCCGGATAAACTCAGTTGTAATCTCTGGTGCCGGTGATGCCGAGCACATCAGATTCCAGGCACATGCCAGTGCCGTCGACCACGCAGTCCAGCGGATTTTCCGCCACGTGGACGGGCATCTTCGTCTCGACGGCGATCAGGCGGTCCAGCCCGCGCAGCAGCGCGCCGCCACCGGTGAGCATGATGCCATGGTCGATGATATCAGCCGAGAGCTCCGGCGGCGTTTTCTCCAACGTCGCGCGAATCGCGTCCAGAATCTGATTGACCGGATCGGCCAGCGCCTCGCGGATCTCCTCGGAGCTTACCTCGATATTCTTCGGCAGGCCGTCCATCAGGTTGCGGCCCTTGACATCCATCGTGCCCTCGCCCTCATAGGGGTAAGCGGAGCCGATTTTGATCTTGATCTCCTCTGCGGTGCGCTCGCCGACAAGAAGATTATATTTCTTTTTGATATAAGAAATGATCGCTTCGTCGAAATTATCGCCCGCGATGCGCGCAGAGCGGGAGGTGACGATATCGCCCAGAGAGATGACGGCCACCTCAGAGGTGCCGCCGCCGATATCGACGACCATGCTGCCCGTCGCCTCGCTCACGGGAAGGCCCGCGCCGATTGCGGCGGCCATCGGCTCATCGATGAGGCTGACGTATTTCGCACCCGCACTGCGCGCCGCATCATGCACCGCGCGCTTCTCTACCTCAGTGACGCCGGAGGGGATGCAGATCATCACGCGGGCGCGGTTGAAGGGGGAGCCGCTCGTCGCGCGGCGGATGAATTCCTTGAGCATGTCGGAGGTGATGTCAAAATCCGCGATGACGCCATCCTTCAGGGGACGAACCGCGATGATGGAGCCGGGGGTGCGGCCGATCATTTCCTTTGCTTCAATACCGACCGCCACAACGCGGTTCGGATTAGAACGGACGTCTACCGCGACCACGGAAGGCTCGCGGGTGACAATCCCTTTCCCTTTTACGAATACGAGTGTATTTGCAGTGCCAAGGTCGATGCCGATATCCTGTGAAAATAACATGGCGTTTAAACTCCTTTCCAAGCGGGGCGCCGAAGCCCGGCTGCACCCATAACGTATATTATTATAACCTTTATTGAAAACTTTCTCAACCGCAAATGGAAAAAACCTGTGCAGTTTTTCGCCTGTTTTCTCCTTATTTTCTGGCGAAATTCCATATCCCACGCACTGGAGAAGGCGGAAATGGAATAGCCCTACAGAACAGCGCCTCTCACCCCGTATTGGGAAAGATGCCTTGCCGTCTGTGCGATGGGCAGCCCCATAACGTTGAAATAGTCGCCTTCGATGCCCTCTACCAGCAGGCAGCCACAGCCCTGGATGCCGTAAGCGCCTGCCTTATCCATCGGCTCGCCTGTGGCGATGTAGCTGCGGATTTCCGCATCGGATAAGGGATAAAAACGCACGGCGGAGGCACAGGAGAAGGCTTCCCGTTTCCCGCCTTCCCCGGGGAGCGCAATACATACGCCCGTATAGACTGTGTGTTCACGCCCGGAGAGAGAACGGAGCATGGAAAAAGCGTCCGCTTTATCCTTCGGTTTCCCGAGGACGGCGCCGTCCCTTACGACGATGGTATCCGCCGCAAGGACGATTTCATCCTCTGCGGCATTCCGGGCAATGTACGCCGCTTTCTGTGCAGCGAGCGCTTCCACGGCATGGTCGACGGGAAGGACGGCATCCAAATGCTCCTCCAACTCGGCAGGCCGTACGCAGAAGGTATAGCCTGCGTTCGTCAGGATTTCCCGCCGCCGCGGGGAAGCGGAGGCCAAAATCAGCTTCATAATGATTCTCCAATCATAAAATAAGGTGGAATAAAACATATTTTATTGAATAAATTTTATGATGGTCCACATAAAAAACCTATTTTCGCCCAACTGTCATCTTCCCGTAGAGCCGAAGCCGCCCTCGCCGCGCTGCGTTTGCGTGAGGGCCTCCACCGCTTCAACAGGCGGGCAGAGGACGGGCAGGACGGCAAGCTGTGCGATCCGTTCACCGGGCTGGATTTCATAAGGCTCGTCGAACTGGTTGATCAGCCCCACGCACATCTCGCCCGTATAATCGCTGTCGATCACGCCCACGCCATTGGAAAGCGCGATTCCATGCTTGATGCCAAGCCCGCTGCGGGCGAATACGAATCCGGCCGTCCCTTCGGGCAGTCCGACGGCAATACCGGTGGGTACCACGGCATGCGCCCGTGCGGGGAGCAGCAGGGGAGCATCGATGCAGGCGCACAGGTCGAGTCCGGCGCTGCCGGGCGTGGCGCGCTGGGGGATGACGGCGCCTTCACGGATTTTTTTGATTTTCAGGGTTGTCATATGGAATGCCTCCTGCGTAAGAGTATAGGGCAATTTAGCGGCATTTCAAACAGAGAAATACTGCCGGTTTGCCAATTTGACCATCCAGTAGCTGAACAGGCACGGCAGAGGGCCGTGCTTATTTGTTCATCTATTCTGCTTATTTATTCAATGCCGCGAAAATAGAGCCCGCGCGTATAGGGGCCGCCCGGGGCGGCTCCACTTTGATACCGGGATACGATCTCAGCGCATTGCTCCGGCGTTTCATGTGTAAAATACAGGAGCAGGAAATCGATGTTCTGAATTTTGGAAAGCTGGTCCGCCAGGTAAATGGGACGCGAATTCAGGAGCTCGCTACATCCGTCCGTACAGGTAACCGGAAAGGCAATCCCTTTGCGATCGGTCAGGGAGCCCTGCTTTTTACACGCTTTGCAGCTGCTCCCGTTTGCGAGGGGACAATTGCGCGTGAGCATGAGCGGGACGCTGCCGTATGCAACCAACCCACGCGGCAAATTCCCGCCGAGCGCGCACGCCTGCACAAGCGTCAACTCAAAGGAGAGCGTTGCCTGGCTGATTCCCATGGATGCGGCCTGCTCCAACGCCTGCGTATTGAACAGATTGAGCCCGAAGCCGCCGTGGACGGCAAAACCGGCCGCTCCCGCCATACGGACCGCCCCCAGCGTGTGGACCAGGGCTGTTGTAACACCCGCCTGCCTTGCGTTTTTCAGCTGTGTAAAAACGGCCGCTTCCCTGCCGAACAGGCCGCGCGGAATTTCGACGGCAACGGGAAGGTCCGCTTCAACCAATTTTTTCAGCTGTTCTTCCGGCGTATGAAGCGGAAGATATACGCAGGCAAAAGCGCTGCAATCCTTTGGAAGCTGCGCTGCCTCTGAAAAGCGGGCGTAGAATACGGGAGATCCCTGCATACGGCGCACGGGCGCCGCCCGTGCGATACCGAGCTGAAGGCTTTTTGCGGAAGGCTCACCCAATATCCGGGAGAGGGTTTGGAGCGCTTCGCGCCGCAGTGCATTGATCGCGGATAAAGGTACGCTCAGGCCCGGCGCAAGATCGCAGCGGACTGTTTGTGCATAGTATGGAGTACCGCCGCATTTGGAGAGCTGGCGGGCAATCGCTTCTTCTGCCAGCGGGCGGGTCAGGGCAGGCTCCGGCAATCTGTCCGATTGAGCGGACACGCTTTTGCCGCGCGCTGCGGCAGTCAGCACAAGCGGAGCGCCCGGCCGCATGGTGAAAGAGAAGGCAACGCCGGTAAGCGGACGCTCCCTTTCATACAGCCGGGAAAGCTCCCTGAGTACGGGGGCTGCCGCTGCCACATCCTCCTTGCCGCGGGTACCGAACATGGCACGGCCGCGTTTCCCGGTGAAATAACCATCCGTAAAGCCGGAGCGGGAAAAAACAGCCTGCAGCTGCCGGGAGAGCGCTTCGTCCGCCTTCCCCTTGCCAAGCGCCTGACGGCAGGCGGTGACAGCCGCGGCAACGTATTCCGGCCGTTTCATACGCCCTTCAATTTTAAAAGAGAGAATGCCTGCCTCAGTGAGCGCACTGATGTGCGGAATTAGGGAAAGGTCTTTCAGGCTCAGGTCGTGCCCCGTGCCGCCGGGCGCGGCAAAGGGGAGGCGGCAGGGCTGGGCGCAGAGCCCCCGGCTGCCGGAACGTGAGCCGAGCATGGCGCTGAGATAGCACTGGCCCGAGACACACATGCAGAGCGCGCCGTGGACAAAAACCTCCAGCTCGACCGGGGAGCCAGAGGCGAGGGCTTTGATTTCATCCAGCGAGAGCTCGCGGGGCAGCACCGCGCGGGTAAAGCCGAGGCGCGCAAGCTCCTCAAGCCCCGCCAGCGTTTGAACCGACATCTGCGTGGAGGCATGCAGCGGAATACCCGGCGCACTGCTCCGCGCCAGACGCGCTATGCCGAGATCCTGGGTGATCAGAGCATCAATCCCGTTTTCACAGCTCAGGGCGAGCATGTGCTCCACGTCGCGCAGCTCCTGGTCCCGCACCAGCGTATTGAGCGTCAGGTATACCTTCACGCCGCGTTCATGGCAATAGCGCACGGCCTCCCGTAGCGCTTCATCGTCAAAATTCCCCGCGTTGCGGCGGGCGTTGAGCAGCTTTCCGCCCAGATAGACGGCGTCGGCGCCGCAGCGCACCGCGGCGATGAGCGCTTCCATTGTGCCGGCGGGGGCGAGGATTTCAGCCGGTTGTTTTTGCTGCATACTTATTTCTTCCCGGCCTCGGCCAGCTTTGCGCGCAGGTTCTGAATTTCGCGGTTGAGGCGGTCCACCTCGCGGCGGGAGACCTCCACCTCCATGCGCGCGCGTGCGGAATCCTCAAGATATTCCCGGATCTGGGAGCGAAGGTTATCCGCACTGCTCTCCGATTTCCGGTAGGCATCCATCGCGTCGAGAGAGGCGAGGATCGCCGCCTGGGTGAGGGAGAGCCGTTCATTCTCTCGCATTAATCCACTGATTGTTTCGTCCAGCTGGGCGCCGAGAGACTGGGTGTATTCCACATCGTCCTCCGTGGTGACGTAATAATCCGTACCGCAAATCTGCAGCCTGACTCTGTTCTTTTCCATCCTGAAATGACATCCTTTCTGAAAAACGATTGAAAAGCAAAGTTTCTATTGTTTGAAAAACAGACATGCATGTTCAAAGTGCGCATAGATGTCTTAGTATTTATTATACTATAGATTATCAACGTGGAAAAGGGGAAAAACGCTTTTTTTCTCAGAAAGCGCCAATCGGGTTCACCGGGGTATGTTCCCGGAAATTTGTGCAAAACTAAGATTGATACGGGGGATCAAAGAGGATTTTTCAATCCAGGGGAATGAAATCGTGCCTTACAGTTGAAATTATCCAAATATTCGTATAAAATAGATAAAGTAAACGGATTTTAAGTCTTTATTGACAATTTTTTTTGGAGGAAACATATGAAATATACACTTTCCAGGGCGCAGGCAAGCGAGCTTATGACCGCCAAGCTTTCCCACTTCTTCGGCGTAACGCCGCAGGAGGCTTCTTATGAGCAGTTTTATAAGGCCATTGCAATGATCGTGCGCGATATGATGAGCGACGGCCGCGCGGAGTTTGTGGAAAAAGCGGAGAAGGAAAATGCAAAGCACGTCTATTACCTCTGCATGGAATTCCTCATGGGCCGTTCTCTCAAGAATAATCTTTACAATCTCGGCCTGACCGAGGTGTTCAGCCAGGCGCTTGCGGACTACGATATCAGGATGGAAAGCCTCTACGACAGCGAGCCGGACGCGGGCCTTGGCAACGGCGGCCTTGGAAGGCTTGCCGCCTGCTATCTTGACGGCCTTGCCACGCAGGGGTATCTTGCCACCGGCTATTCGATCCTCTATGAATACGGCATTTTCAAGCAGAAAATCGTCGACGGCTGGCAGACGGAGCTGCCGGATTTCTGGCTGCCCGGCGGCGAGGTCTGGCTCGTCCCCAAGGAGGAGTGCGCCATCGAGGTGCGCTTTGAGGGCGAGATCGAGGATCAATGGGACGGCCCCTATCACCACACGGAGCACAAAAATTATAAGCCGATCATGGCAATCCCGAACGACATGTTCGTCTCCGGCAAGGACGGCAAGGGCATCAGCGTACTGCGGCTGTGGACCTCGAAAGCTCCCGGCCTCGACATGACGCTCTTCAATCAGGGCGACTATATGCGCGCCATGGAGCAGAACGCGATGGCAGAGGTCATCAGCAAAGTACTCTACCCGGCGGATAACCATCCGGAGGGCAAAAGCCTGCGGCTGCGCCAGCAGTATTTCCTCGTATCCGCATCCGTGCAGGATATCGTGCACCGCCATCTGCGGCAGTATCCGTCGCTCGACAACTTTGCGGATAAGGTTGCCATCCATATCAACGATACCCATCCGACCATGGCGATCCCCGAGCTGATGCGCATTCTGCTCGATGAATGCGGCTACGGCTGGGATGATGCCTGGCGGATCGTGACCAATACCTTTGCCTATACCAACCATACGGTCATGAGCGAAGCGCTGGAATGCTGGCCGGAGGATCTCTTCCAGCGCATGATCCCGCGCATCCACCAGATCACCAAGGAGATCGACAACCGCTTCCGCGCTTTCGTGTGGGGCGCGACTGGGGATGCGGACCGTGTGGAGCGCATGGCGATCATCTCCAATGGCGTGGTGCGCATGGCGAACCTGTGTGTGGCTGCCTGCCACAGTGTCAACGGCGTATCGGCGCTGCACAGCCAGATCCTCAAGGACAGTGTTTTCCAGGATTTTTACGGCCTCACGCCGCTCAAGTTCAAAAATGTGACCAACGGCATCGCCCATCGCCGGTGGCTTTGCCAGTCGAACCCTGCGCTGAGCAAGCTGATCGCCGAGCTGATCGGAGATGGCTTCGTATACAATGCCGGGGAGCTGCTCAAGCTGCGCAAGTTTGCCGACGATAAGAGCGTGCTCGATGCATTTGGCCGCGTGAAGCTTGCGAACAAAGAGCGTTTTGCCGCGTTGGTCAAAAAGACCAACGGCATCGTTCTCGACCCGACCTCAATTTTCGACGTGCAGGTCAAACGGCTGCATGAATATAAGCGGCAGCATCTCAACGCGCTTCACATCCTTTCGCAGTATCTGATGCTCAAGGAAAACCCGGGTATGGACTTTACGCCGCGCACCTATATCTTTGGCGCGAAGGCGGCGTCCGGCTACTTTATGGCAAAGAAGATCATCAGCTTTATCTGCGCGCTTGCGGATGTCATCAACCATGACCCCATTGTAAAAGACCGCATCAAGGTGGTCTATATGGAGGATTATAATGTGACGATGGCAGAGCACCTGATGCCCGCGGCAGATATCAGCGAGCAGATTTCTCTCGCCGGTACGGAGGCGAGCGGCACGGGCAACATGAAGCTGATGCTCAACGGCGCCCTGACACTCGGCACGCTTGACGGCGCGAATGTGGAAATCCGCGAGGCAGTTGGGGATGAAAATATGTTCCTTTTCGGCATGACCACGCCGGAGGTGAATGACCTCAAGCGCAAGGGCTACGATCCAAACAGCTATTACCTCAACAACGGCGAGCTTCGCCGCGCGATCGATGCGATTAAGCTTGGCGTCAACGGCGTAGCGTTTCCGGAAATCGCCTCCTCCCTGGCCAACAGCGACCCCTATATGGTGATGGCGGACTTCGACGATTACCGCCGTGCCCAGCAGCGTGTGGCCCGGACCTGGGCGGAGCGCGACCGTTGGAACCGCATGTCCCTGATGAATACGAGCGGAGCGGGGCGGTTTGCGGCAGACCGTGCGATCGAGGAGTATGCGCGGGATATCTGGCATACGGGGAAAGTAACAGGGTAAGGCAGAGCCTTTTCAAGAGGAAGGTTTGAAAGCACTATACAGAGGCGCGTTTCAGAATGGTAAGGTTCCTTCTGAAACGCGCCTCTTTTCTATTTCAATTTTCCATATTGCGCGCTGACAAGGCCCTTTACGCCGTTGGAAACAGCCTTCCGCACGTTGCCGATGGCAGGAAAGGCCTGCCCAAGGCTGGGCGTAGCCAAAATGGAGGCAGAGGCGGAGACAGTCTCGCGGACGTGGACGTTTCCCCGCGAATGGCAGCGAGGATAATCTGCTCCTTTTGGAATTTCCGGCAGAGATATTGCACGAGCGGCTGTGCATCGGCCACATAATCGCCCGATGGGCAGGCTGTTTCAGGCTCGCTTTGGTAAAGCTTTTGCCAGAGCCGCTCCGGTGCCACATCACCAGCGTGAAATCCCGGCTCAGGCCGCTCTGATATTGCAGCACGATCTGCCGGTCTCATACGCCCGGTCCGCCGTGCAGAAAGAGGATCACGGGATTTTTGTCATCCTGCGAGCCGCGGCTATTCTGCCGGCGGCCGGACGGCGCTGTTGCCCCTGTTCACCGATGCTACGTTTCCGCTTTTATAATGTGGCGGCAAGCTGGTCAAGCTCCTGCTCGATGAACGCGTTCTTTTTCAGCTTCGGCAGGCGGACCTTGCCTTCCTTGACCACCGCATACGGTTCACGCAGCGCCTCGAGATTTTCCAGCGGGTTAGAGCGGAGGATCAGGAGATCCGCATATTTGCCCGTCTCTACAGACCCGGTGATATCCTCGATGCCCAGGATTTCCGCGTTGGATCGTGTCGCGGTATAGATCGCGTAATCCGTGGGGACCTTCATCAGCTTCCAGAAATACCAGACCTCGCGCCACATGTTGTATTGGGTGGCGAAGGGGCAGGAGGCGTCCGTCCCCATCCCAACGCGGATACCCGCATCCATTGCGGTTCGAATGCCTTCGCGCATGCCTTTCAGCACAACCTCGCTGTTGTAAACGCACAACCCGTTGAGCTTGGTAACCTCGGGGGAAAGGCGCGCCAGCGGCAGGGCGGGCGAGAAGGTCATGATCACGCCGCCGTCTCGCTCGAGGAGGATTTTTTGCAGTGCTTCATCAAAGCCCGCGCTGTGCTCAATGGTATCCACGCCGCCCTCGATGGCAACGCGCATCCCATCCGGGCTTTCCGTATGGGAAGCCACCTTCATGCCGAGCTCGTGTGCCCTGTCACACACGGCGCGCGTCTGCTCGAGATTCATTTTCAACTCGCCGGGGGAGCCCTTCTTCGTCGCGTCCATCACGCCGCCGGTCACACAGATTTTGATGAAATCCGCCCCCGCCGCGTGATGCGCGTCTACCAGCGCCCGCAGCGCCGCCGGGTCAGACGCAGTCTCAGCAAACGTACCGTCTCCATGCCCGCCGGGGACAGTAATTGCTGTGCCGGAGCAATACATGCGCGGCCCGAGCTTCTGCCCGGTGCGCACCGCGTCCCGGATGCGCAGGTCGGAGCCGCAGAAGTCGCCCACCGCGCGCAGCGTCGTCACGCCGGAGTCGAGCTCCGCGAGGACATGGGAGGCAACCATGGAATCCAAAACCTTCTGTCCGAGCGGGGTATGTACAAATTTCAGCACCGCTTTCTGCGAGCTGCCGCCCCCGAGCGCTTTGCTGGGCTTGCCGGTGCCGAAGAGGTGTGCGTGCATATTGATGAGCCCCGGCATCATGTATTTTCCGGTACAGTCCATCACCTCGGCGTCGGTGCAGTCGATGTTACCGATGGCGGCGATTTTGCCATCCTCGATCAGGAGGTCCGCCTTTTGTGCCTGGCAGCCCAGCCTCCCGCTAATGACAAATCCTCCGGTCAATGCTCTTTTCAATGGAGATTCCCTCTTTCCTGAAAGTATAGGATAATAGTATTGGATGCGGGATTACGCTTTTGAGATTTTGCAGATTTGTCCCGCTAGGGTACGAATGGGAAAGCGACGGCCGGAATAGCGTGTTCCGTCGACCTCGCAGGTTTCGTATGGATTTTCCACAGTGTTATGTTGGTATTCCTCCGCAATCCAGAAATCATTGTTTGCAATACAATCAACATCTCGCTGCCGCTGTTGCAAGGATAACGGCCAGTTCACCGCGGCCGTTGAGCGCTCCGTCGGGAATCGAGCCCTTTCCAGAACGGATGGGTGGCCTGGCCAGATCAGCCGTATGCTTCATTCTGTTGCCTCCTAAGCCCAGGCTGCCTATGAGAAAGCAAGTGGTTCTAATACAGGTTGAGTTGCGCCCCAATGGATATCAATCGGTTTCATCATATCACAGGATACACCATTGTTCAACGTGGATTTTCGGGCGGCGGCAGGAAAATAAGGCATTTCGAAGCATTCGCCGATGGGGCACCATCATGCATTTATGATAATTAACTGAAAGCGAAATCAGGCGCCCGTTTTAAACGGACGCCCGGATTGCCCAATGAGGGACCGTAGAACTCTTCTTTCAGGACGCTCCGTCAGTCTGCGCTGTGCGCGTCCAGCCGCTGGTGAGAGAAGCGCTTTCAAAGACCGCCCATCTCGCCTGGCTGTCTCTTTGCAGCAGGGTTCATGTAAAGGTGCCGTTTTGCTTTGTAAGTGCTTTCACACGTTTGAAGATGTGGAACAGGAAAAGAGGGGAAGCTGGAGACACTGTTATGATACCGAATATCGCAATGACGATCTGTCGATCCAACACTCCGTTCTGTTGGAATCCCACCTTACATGGCGCTTCGCAAAATTTAGCATCTATGTTAACCAGCATGGAAATAGCACGATTCATGAGCCTGGTATGAGTGTATGCTCTTGATTATCATAAATTTGGGGGATTGGGGGTTGGGGAACGGCATAAAATCGATTTGTATTTTGTCGCAATGTCTGATCTGTTGCCATAGGATGGAATGGTCTAATGACCGTTATTATAAGATTATAGGAGGAACACCTGATTATGGGCGTTACCAATTCCAATAAACAAATTAGCGTTGACCACATTGACTGCGACGGCACTTTAAAGGTGACCCTTGCCCTTACGGCGACACCTGATATCACAGAGAACCCAGCAGATATCGTGCTGGTGCTGGATCGTTCCGGTAGTATGTCCGGCAGTCCGCTGACCAACATGAAGGCCGGCGCAAATAAATTCATCGATATCATTGATGAATCCACCGATGGATCGCAGGATGGCCAGATTGGCTCCGGGAGCCGGATCGGCATTGTCAGTTTCGCGACTTCCGCGACGGCTGACACACAGCTCATCACCTCAGTGGCCACGCTGAAAGCCGCGGTGGACAGCCTGACGGCGGGCGGTTCCACAAATCATGCGGACGCATTTTCCAAGGCGGGTCAGCTTTTTGACCCGAGCTCGACCAATCAGAAGGTAGTTGTCATGTTCACGGACGGCAAAACCACAATCGGGCCTCCACCCGCTCCTGTGGCGGCATCGCTCAGGGCCTCCGGCGTTGTCATTTATTGCATTGGCCTTATTGGCTCCGACGGTATAGATGTGAATACACTGAACGATTGGGCCACTGATCCGGACGCCTCCCATGTTGCCGTTACTCCCGATGATGCGGAGCTGGAGGATCTCTTTGCGGATCTCGCCGCCAACATTTCCAAGCCGGGTGCGACCAACATTGTGATCGAAGAGGTGGTGAATCCCGCGTTTGCCATCACCAGTGTTCTGCCGCCCAGTAAAGGGGAAGCAAGCCTGGTTAACTCCAATACGCTGAAATGGACCATCGATTCTCTGGGAGCTACCTCCAGCGAAGGGGCTTCTCTGGAGTTTTATATCCGCCATATTGCCCAGACCTCCGGCACCAAGCTGGTCAATCAGTCTATCACGTATACAGACACGGAAAATAACGATGTAACTTTCCCGGAGCCCAGTGTAGCAGTGGATTGCGGGATTGTGGTGAAGCCGGAAAAATGTCCGAAACCTGTAGATCTCACGATAAAAGGATGCCAGGATTCTCTGGTGGTGGACTTGGGGGATACCGATATGGAATCTCTGGGACGGATCCTTCAGGTGAATACTACCATCAAAAATGTCTGCCCCGGTAAGCGGGTAGCTCTGGCAGTTGTATTGAGCGAAGTAGATCAATATGGGATCGAGCATCAGCGCGGTTTAAAGGCCATTACGGTTCCAGCGCACAACTATTCCACCTGCCGGGATGTGCAGGTCAAATGCATCAAGTTTGTGCTGCCGGAGGATTTGAATGTCTCTGGATGCCCCGACAGGAGGATGTGCAGTTCCCGGAATCTCCGGGTTCGTCTCATCAGCCATTATATCGACAACGATTTTCAGTGCTGTGATACGGTCGTGACGAGTATTCCGTAATTTCGCACCGACTGGTCGGAGAACAGAGAATCTGAAATCATAAGGGCGGAAAGCATCAATAACCGGAGGCTTTCTGTCCTTTTGCTATTTCATTGGAGTAAATGTATCCGATATCCTCAAAATATAATCCGCGTTTACATAACGGTCTTTATGCGACGTTTTCCGTTATCCACCGTCAAGGACGGCACGGCGCTCATATGGCGCGATATCAGTTGTATCAAGGCAGGGTAGCATCGGTGAGCAGGGGCAACAACGGTTTTGAGGACGATGCCGAGGCCTCCGCCGGCGTGATCCTCCTCGCCTTCCGGCAGGGAAGGCGTCGTCGTCTGCCTTGCCAAATGCCCCGGCATTGCCCCAAAACGCCAAAGGACCGATCCGGCGTCCGCAGAGGCAGGTTTGCAAGGCCGAGAACGCGGCAAACGTGGCTTTGCGCCTGCCGGGCGGCGCTGGTGTCCCTTGTTTACCGATGCCGAAGGACACGGATACAGAGCGCTTACAAGCAATCCGCAGCCGTGAAGGTGATAAAGCCTCGCCGTTTTCCTTCTCCCCGCCGCCCGATACCGTATGGATGAAATCGATCATCGGGAGCAGTGCCGCATCATTTTTGTAGAAGGGCGGCCAGATAAAAAGCTGTGGGAGTGCACGGGCGGATTTTGACTTGCATTCTTGTTCCAACATGCTCGAATTTTAACGCTCATAAGCACCAGACAAACGCCAAACTCAATTTCTTCAATCAAATAGAAGAACCACAAACCTTGTAAATACCAGGTTTGTGGTTCTTCTTAATTGGAGCGGGAAACGGGATTCGAACCCGCGACTTTCGGCTTGGGAAGCCGACGCTCTACCGCTGAACTACTCCCGCATTGCTTTATATCATAGCACATTGATCTAAAAAAATCAATCCCCTTTTCTGGCGAGAATCGCGCCTTTTTTGGCCGCCGCGTTTGTCATGGCGGGAAACTGATAGCTCTCCACCAAAATTGAATAAGCGGTATCAATTTTAGAGCAAACCAGAAGTGCGATATCATTGTCGTTGGAAAGTAACAGCGCATGAGAAAGCTTCTCATATTCATTTGGGGAAAGCGTCTGGAAGGTTTTCATTTTCATTTGGATATGGGTGTTGAGCGCACGGATGATTTCCTGCCCGTCGCTGCCCTCCTTCAGATGAAAGATGGCAACTTCATCGGCACTGGTATTGATCGTACTCATATATACGGCATAATCATCCACAAGGGATAAGTCGAAATCATAATACAGCGAGATGGTCCCCGGCTCCAATTCCGTCATATGGTCAATCGGCACCTCATGAATAATGGCAGCGGCAATGTTGTTCGCAGACGCAACGGCGGGGGATTCCTGTTCGATCGAACCTTTGTCAACCATTGGAGCACCGCAGGCAGAGAGCGCACATAAAAGGACAGCCACCAGGAAAAGGGTTAAAAATTGGGAAAAACAGAAGGTTCTCATCCCTGCATGCTCCTTTCTCGGTGATTGTTTTTTCCCTCGGTTGAAGGGGAAAAAGGATTCTTTGAAAGCCAATGGTGTAGAGTTGATGATATTATAGCACAAAAGACCATGAAAGACACTACAAAATGGTTACAATTTTTGTACGTTCCATGTAATTTGGGAGCTTTTTATCAATTATTATGTACAATTTAAACCATTAAGGGCCGGCCTTGGCAGGAAACCGCCGCCTGTTTGCCCTGCACACGGGATCGTGTTATAATGGGGGCCAAATGATCCATCCAAACATGCGGAAAGAAGGACGGTTGGTTTGGAGAAACAGGTTTACCGCTTGATTGAATCATATGCCCGCGGCCTGTGCGATACGGATTGCTTCACCGGAGAGATCACCGCGTTGTGCTGTACCGGTTCCGTTCTGGAGGGGATTTCAGCAGATGAGGCGCTGCTGATCGAGGAGCTTTGCGCAGGCGCGCAGCGTTTTTCAGGTGAAGAGGACGCTTTTCCAAGCGCAGGCCTGCTGGATGAGATGCAATTCCGCACCTTTTTCAGCCGCCTGTATCCGGAGCTGAAACGCAGGATGCCCTACGAGGTATGGAAGGAATTTGCGTGACGCAGAACGCATTGGATGTGGAGAAAGGATGCAGTCATTATGCCCGCTTTTTCAACGCATTATTTATTTGCCCGTGAACTGATGGAGCGGATCGAGGCCGCGGATCCGGAAATCCGGCTGGATCCGGATGCCGTATATTATGGGACGCAAGGGCCGGACGTCCTTTTTTTTCACCGGATTTTGCCGACCATGCCGGGCAGGAGCTTCAATCCGGCCGGATCTCGGATGCACCGTGCAAATCCCAACGCGCTCTTTGGGGCGATGCTCCATTATGCTCGAACGCTGGATGGGCCCGGGCGGGATCAGGCATTATCCTATATCTATGGCTTCCTGTGTCATTATGCGCTCGACCGGGTTGCGCATCCTTATATTTATGCAACGCAGTACCAGATCATCAAGGCGCGCCACATTTGGTATCTCAGGGGCGTCGTCCACAATCAGGTGGAATACGAAATCGATATGTTGATGCTGCAAAGACATCTGCAGGTGACCTCTGCCCGGAAATTTGAAACCCGGGACGTGCTCTCCACGGACGGTGCGCTTCTCGACGTGATGGCGGGCGTATTGTCCGCCGCGGTGCGGGATGCGCTGCAAGTTTCCATGACAAAGGCGCAGGCGCGGCAGGCATTTTGTGATACGCGCACCATGCAATCCCTTCTGACGGACCGGCATGGATGGAAGCTGCCGGTCATGGCGCTGCTGCAGCTCCCGGTTTATCTGTTTCTCGGCCCATGCCTGACATCGATGCTGCGCCGGACACAGGCTGACCGGCGCTGGGACTATACCAATGATCAAAAAGCTCACTGGGCCTATCCGGCAGATCCTGAGCAGGTAAGCTGCGAAAGCTTTGAGGAACTGTTTGAGCGCGCAAAAGAGGATGCGCTGCATCTGATTGCATCGTTTCGGGCAGCGCTTTCCGGGGATGAAGGATTGGATCATGCGGATTTTGGGCTTTCGTTTTTAACCGGCGTGCCTGTAGAAGAATAGAAAAGGACTGTTGAATAATGGAAAAAATCTTAAGCTTTCAAATCGATCATACCAAACTGCCCAGGGGGATGTATCTCTCCCGTGTGGACGGGGATATCGATACCTATGACCTGCGCACACGCCTCCCAAACCGGGAGCCTGTGATGGATAACGCTGCGATGCATACGATCGAGCATCTCTTCGCTACCTTTGTGCGGAATTCTGATGCTGCGGATCAGGTGGTCTATTTCGGCCCGATGGGCTGCCGCACCGGATTTTATTTTTTGATGCGTGCAATGGACCGCCGGAAGGCGATTGACCTGACACGGGCGGCTTTTGCTTTCATTGCAGCATATGACGGGGATATCCCGGGCGCCTCGGAGCGGGAATGTGGAAACTGGCGGGACCATGATTTGGATGGCGCGAAAAAAGAAGCACAGAAAATGGTAAAAATATTAGAGAATTGGACAGCTGACCAGCTAAAATACCCAGAATAAAAGGAGTTTGCTGTACAAATCGCCGAAAACAGGCGAAAAAGCTTGCGCAGAACCGGCCAGGTGTGTATAATGAAAATTAAATTGTAACCAAATTGTAACCATTTTGTATGGAAAAAAAGATGGAGGTGTTCCCACATGGGGCTGAAGAACGCCAAACGGGAGAAGCCGGCGCAAACAGCGCAGGAGGGAGCCATCAAGGAAACAGACATCATGGAAACGGCCCAGGCCGGAGAAGATAAAGAAGCAAAGCAGCCCATTGGAGAGCAGAAGCAGGCTCCCCGCGCGGCCGGCGCGGCGCTGGGAGCGGTATACCGGCAGGTGTCGTTGATCGGAATGCAGACGCAGCGGTATGTCAAGCGGTTTTACCGCCATATCGAGCGGTATCTGAGGCTGCCGTTCCAGATGGCGCGGTTCGGGCTGCGGTTCGTGTTTGTGACGGTGGACCGGTATGCGTTGCGCGCGTATCACGAGGCGGCGGACGAGGCAAGGTACCTGCGGGAGGAAATGCGCAGCGTGCGTTCCAACCTTGGGCGCTGTGTGAAGGAGAGCCCGGTGTCAGTGTTCCCGGTGCTGGGGCATTACATGTCAAAGGCGGTCAAGCGGCATCAGAAGCTGTTCGGAACGCTGCTGAACACGGCGCTGCCGATCGGTGCGTGCGTGCTGCTGGCGACGACGGTGGCGCACTGGGGGAGCGTGACGTTTGCGCTGGAGGTCCATTACAACGATCAAAAGATCGGGTATGTGGCGAGCGAGTCGGTGTATCTGGAGGCGGAGAAGCTGGCGCGGAGCCGGATCATGACTGGCGAGCAGCAGGCGGCGAGTACGGAAGAAACAACGGCTGGGGGAGGAAGCGGCCGTGTGGTAAACCTGAGCACGAGGAGCGTGGCGGAGGAGGACAACGAAGCGTCGGACGAGCTGATATCGAAGCCGACGTACAAGCTGAGCCTGGTATCGATCGATCAGCTGACGGATGCGAAGGGGATGTCGGATAAACTGATCGAGCATTCGAGCAGCAAGATCACGAATGCATGCGGGGTGTATGTGGACGGGCAGTTTGTCTGCGCGGTGAAGAACGAGACGGATGCGGTGAGCGTATTCGATCAGATACTGAATGAAAAGAAGACGGATGAGGCGAACACGATGGCGGACTTTGTGGAAGAGGTCAGCTATGTGCAGGGCCTGTATCCGGACAATGAGGAAACGGTGTGGGACGCGGAGCGGCTGGAAGAAAAGCTGAGGAGCAAGAAGGCGGAGGCGGTGTACTACACGGTAAAGATGGGAGACACGGTGTCCGGGATCGCGCAGGCGAACGACCTGACGACGAAGGAACTGATGGAGATGAACAGAGGATTGACGGAGACGATCCACGTAGGGGACCAGCTGCTGGTATCGAACGAGGTGAATTACCTGCGTGTGAAGCTGATGAAGACGGTACAGCGGAGGGAAGAGATCCCATATGAGACAGAAGAGACGAAGACGTCGAGCATGTACGTGGGGCGTACGAAGACGGTGCAGGAAGGAGTCAACGGAGAGAGGCAGATCACAGAGCTGGTGACGTATATCGACAATGTGGCGGTGAGCACGCAGCAGGTGAGCTCGAAGGTAGTGAAGGACCCTGTGACGAAGAAGGTCAATGTGGGGACGAAGTCGAAGAGCAGCTACAGCGGCTACAGCTCCTCCACCTCGCCCATCTATTATGGAACCGGATCCGTGTCGACGAAGATGATGTGGCCAGCGCCTACGGCGCATCAGGTGTCACAATATTATGGCCATAACGGCCACAGGGGAATGGATATCACGACCAACGGCGCGTCCGGGCGCCCGATCGTAGCCGCGGCCAGCGGTACGGTAACCTATGCCGGCTGGGATTCCACAGGGCATGGATACCGCGTTGTCATCAACCATGGCAACGGCCTGCAAACCGGCTATTCCCACTGCAAATCCGGTTCGATCCGGGTGCGCGTGGGTCAACAGGTTTCTCAGGGGCAGCAAATTGCGCGTATCGGTTCGACGGGCAATTCCTCCGGGCCGCATCTGCACTTCGAGGTGATCCGCAACGGGACACGCGTTAACCCCTCACAATATATTTCCTAGGGCGTCTGTTTCAGGGTAAAATATATCAGGCGGCGGGTCTATATGATCCGCCGCTTTTTTATATTTGAAGCGGGTTGCTGCTACGAAAAGGCGGCGAATACAAAAGGCAACACGGCATATGGGCTTCTGTTCAAAATCTGTCCGGCCCCTGTCATTGAGCGGATCCCCATAGCCTTGGCCTCAAAAAATCCCCTTGCATTTTGCAGGCGCCTGTAAAATGCAAGGGGAAAACGCTCTGGATATGCAGCTTTATGTTTTGAGCCGGGCATTTTATTGACTGGGAGCCGAAGGCCGGTTATGTATTCAGATAATCGTCTACCACCTTGCCATCCTGAATGCGGATGACCCGCTTCGCCTCTGCCGCGATCCCGTTATCATGCGTGATCAAAACGACGGTGCGGCCCTCTTCGCTGAGCTCATGCAGAATGCGCATGACCTCTTTGCCGGAATGTGAATCCAAGTTGCCGGTAGGCTCGTCGGCGAGGATGACCGGGGGGCGGGCCGCCACGGCGCGCGCGATTGCCACGCGCTGCTGCTGGCCGCCGGACATCTCTGACGGGCGGTGATCCAGCCGGTGCCCAAGCCCTACGCGCTCGAGCGCCTTGACAGAGAGCTCATGCCGCTGCTGCGCCGCCATGCCGCGGTAGACCAGCGGCAGCTCCACATTCGCCTGCGCGGTGAGGCTGGGGATCAGGTTAAAGCCCTGGAAAATGAATCCGATCTGCTTATTGCGGATTTCCGACAGCTTATCGTCCGAGAGCTTGGAAACATCCTCATCGTCGAGGTAATATTCGCCGCTGGTAGGCGAGTCGAGCAGGCCGATCATATTCATCAGCGTTGATTTACCGGAACCGGACTGCCCTACGATGGCGACAAATTCCTCCCGCTCTATTTTCAGGGTGACGCCGTCAAGCGCATGAACCTCGTTTTCACCGGGATTGTAAATTTTGTAAACATTGCGGATGTCGATCAGCGGCAAGATAACCACTCCTCCAGCTAGCAATAAAGCATACCATATGCATCTTATCATAACCGGCGCATGTGTGCAAGTTAAGAAAAAATTGTAAACGAACTGTGAATGATAAGCACCCTTTTTCGTCTCTTTTGGCCCGTACAAAGGGTCAGCAACGCTTCGTTGTTGCTCTGTACTTTTTCGAAAAAGCGTATAACTTCCCGCGCCGCGGAGAAAATAAGGGCGTGACGAATGTCATCTGAATAAAAAGGAGACGTTTTTATGGCGGTTACAGGAAATGAATACAGCAAAATGGCGGATCAGGCTTCGCCGCCCTCACACAAGGCGCTCAATACGCTCAAGGCCTTTTTGAGCGGTGGCCTGATCTGTGTGATCGGCCAAGTGCTCAACAGCCTTTATCTGATGGCGCATCTCAGCGAGGATCAGGCGAAAACGACGGTTTCCATCACGCTGATCGCCATTACGGCGCTGCTGACGGCCTTAGGCGTATTCGATAAAATTGCCCGGCATGCGGGCGCGGGGACGATCGTGCCGATCACCGGGTTTGCCAACGCGGTCGTTTCTCCGGCGATGGAATTCCAAAGCGAGGGCCGGATTCTCGGCACCGGCGCGCAGATTTTTTCCGTGGCAGGGCCTGTGATTTTATACGGACCGGCCGCGGCGGTGCTGTATGGGCTGATCCTCTGGATCTTCCGGCTGTTTTAAGGGGGGAGAGAATTATGGCGATCAGGACAGGCCGGTTCACCATCACGCTGCCCTCCCGCCCTGTGGTGCAGGGCTTTGCTGCGGTGGCGGGCAAAAAGGAGGGGGAGGGCCCTCTTGCGGCGGAATTCGACCATATTTTTGACGATACGACCTTGGGCGAGATTTCCTGGGAGAAGGCTGAGAGCAAGCTGCACCGCGAGGCGGTGATCCGCGCGCTGAGCAAGGCGCAGAAAAGCCCGGCGGATGTGGACGTGATCTTCGCGGGAGACCTGCTGAGCCAGTGCATCGGCACCTGCTTCGGCATCCGGGAGCTCGATATGCCGTTTGCCGGGCTGTATGGCGCCTGCTCTACGATGGCGCTCTCGCTTCTGATGGCCTCTGTGTTTATCGACACGGGGACGGCGGGGCTGGCGGTCGCCTCTACCTCGTCACATTTCTGCTCAGCCGAAAAGCAGTTCCGGCTGCCGCTGGAATATGGCGGCCAGCGTCCGCCTTCGGCGCAGTGGACCGCAACGGCGGCGGGCGCGGCAGTGCTCGCGTCGTCCGGGGAAGGGCCGCGCGTGGAGTCCGTTATCATTGGTAAAATGCAGGATCTCGGCATCAAGGATGCGAACAATATGGGCGCAGCAATGGCGCCGGCGGCCAGTTCGACGATCGCCGCCTTCCTGCATGATACCTGCACGGCGCCGGAGGATTACGATATGATTCTCACGGGCGATCTCGGCGCGGTCGGCTCCAAATTGCTCATTGAGCTGCTGCGCAAGGATTATCAGATCGATATTGCAGGCGTGCATGCGGACTGCGGCCTGATGCTCTACAATCTGGATGAGCAGGATGTCAACTCCGGCGCATCCGGCTGCGGCTGCAGCGGATCCGTGGTGTGCTCCTATATTCTGAGCAGGCTCAAGCAGGGAGAGCTCAAGCGTGTGCTGTTCGTAGGCACGGGTGCGCTTATGAGCGCGGTATCCGCCAAGCAGGGCGAGACGATCCCCGGGATTGCGCACGGCGTGCTTCTGACGAACGGATAGCCGGAGAGGAGGATATCCATGGATGAAATGCTGCGGGATCTAAGAATGCTGGCACTTGCCTCGAATACACTGCGGATGCTCAGCGTGCTGAAAAAGGTGGTCATCGGCCTGATGGTTGCGTTTGCGGCGCTGCGCACCGTACGCGCAGCTTTACGGCTCCGGGAGGCGCATGCAGGAATGCAGGCCGGGCTGCGCAGCCAATTGCATAGCTGACAGGAACAGCCGTGAGAGATCACGGCTGTTTTTTGCGAGTAGATTTCCCGTTTTGCTTGTGTTATACTGAAGGCGGCCGGGAAAAGCTTGGTCCAGTACACAGGAAATAGGAGATCTTTTATGATTTTGAAGAATACAGTCTATTATAATAAAGCGTTTTTGCCACAGAAAGGCGATCTGGCAGTGGAAAACGGCGTTTTGGCGCAGGTTGGCGGTTCCATACCGGGCAGGGGGATCGATCTTTCCGGCTGCACGGTGGTGCCCGGCTTTATCGATATCCATACGCATGGCGCAATGGGGGGCGACACCTGTGACGCGAAGGAGAAGTCGCTAGCCGGGATGTCGCAGCATCTTGCGCGCCACGGCGTTACCTCCTTCTGCCCTACGACGATGACGCTTCCCTTTGACCAGCTTGCGCAGAGCCTGCGTGTGGCGCGTGATTACCACGGCTATGAGTGCGGCGCATACATACACGGCGTCAATATGGAGGGCCCTTATATCTCTGCCGCCAAAAAGGGCGCGCAGTGCGGCGACTATATCCGGAAGCCTGATTTCGAGGAATTTTTGAAGCTGCATGAGATCTGCCCCGTGTGCCTTGTGGACGTAGCGCCGGAGGCGGAGGGCGCCAATGAATTCGCCGCGCGGGCCAAGGCATATTGCACGGTTTCCGCCGCGCACACCAATTCCGACTATGAGACGGCCGCCCGGGCCTTTGAGGCCGGATTTTCCCACGCGACGCATCTGTTCAACGCCATGACGCAGCTGAATTCCCGTGCGCCCGGCGTGGTCGGCGCGGTATTTGACAGCGATTCGGTCACGGCGGAGCTCATCTGCGATGGTTTCCATATTGCGCCCGCTACACTGCGGATTGCTTTCCAGATTCTTGGTGAGGAGCGCAGCGTGATCGTCAGCGATGCCATGATGGCCTCGGGCCTGGCGGACGGCGATTTTGAGCTGGGCGGGCAAAAGGTTTATGTGCGCGACGGCAAGGCCCTGCTCGCCGATGGGACGATTGCGGCGAGCACGACGAACCTCTACGATGAATTCCGCAATGTCCTGCGATTCGGCATCCCGTTCCGCCAGGCGCTCAAATCCTGCACGATCAATCCGGCCCGTGTGATCCATGCGGATAGGGAGACAGGCAGCATTGCGCAGGGAAAGCGGGCGGATCTGCTGGTGCTGGACCGGGATATGGAGATCCGGATGGTGATCATCAGAGGAGAAATTGTGGTAAACAATGAAAAGGCATGAGCGGTATTCTGCCGTGGAATGCCAAAAGGCTTCTGAATGGGGGAGTTCCCTGCTTCAGAAGCCTTTTTATGCTGCGGAAGGATGGAACCGGTTAGCTGGATGCAACGGGAGAAGCGCCCGGCTGCATCCCCTGTCCCGCTTCCTGCTTCGCTTTTCGCACCGTCTCCATCATCGCTGCAAAAACCTCTGCGATCCGAGTGGCCGTATTGGGGCCGAGGGCGTTCGTCTCCTCGTAATGCTTCCGCCCGAGCCGGTCGATCGCTTTATCCAGATAGGGCATCTGCCGGTTCAGGCAGAAATCGTTCGGTGTGACGATATAGCCGATCTCGTCGTTGGCAAGGCCGAATACCACGAGATCTTCCTCATTGGCAATTTCCCGCAGAGGAAGCGGATTGACGCTTGCAGGCGCGCCCTGCGCGGATTCCTTTGCGTTTAGGTAGCCTCCGTAGACCAGCTCCGGATAGATCTCGCCCGGAATCATCAGAATTTTGAGCCGGTCAATCTCCAGATAAGTAAGCTCTGTCTTTAAAGAGACGTTCAGCGTGCCCTTACCGGTAGCATAGGCATCGGCTTGGATGATGCCGATTTTAGCAGCGGCCAGAAGAATGTAATTGTCAGCGTCGACGTAAAACTCCTGCCGGATGAGGCTGATGCGCGGAGAAAGCTTCGTTTCCCCCTCAATCGAGCATGCCGCCTCGGCGAGCTTTTGCCCAGCCAGCCTGGTCGATTCAATGGTATCCTCGGACAGCGGCTGCATTGCGATCAGGCCGCCGATCGCGCCGCTGAAATAGATGGTGTCCGCGCCGGTGCGCTGTTCGATCTCCTGCGCCAGATAGCAGGGAAAATCTGCGCTGACCAGTGAGTTGTGCCCTCCCATGGATTCCGGATGCGCGGCGAAATTGATCAGGTAGATTTCCCGCCCCCCATCCTGCGGTACGAAGCGTACACGGGTGACATCCTCGCAGAACACCTCCGGCAGGCGGGAATCCTTCTGCACGCCATGGATCGCCTTTTTTCCCCAGTAGAGGTCCCCGGCGCGGCGGCTTTCGTAGGCCTGCTCCACGCACTGTTCCACTCCGGCGGATATGATCTTCATAAAGGCGGGGTTGCGGCCGGTTTTGGGCAGCGGACCCCACATACCCATGGTATCGATCCCTGCGTGCGTATGCGTGCTCATGATGCTGATGGAACGGCAGCCCGTGCGTTTCACAAAGCCGGAAAGCCTGTTTTTGATCGCCTCCACATCCTTCCGTAGCAGCCCGACGCAATCCACGGATACGAGCACAATTCCCCCTTTGCCGGAGTTGTCGTCGATCCAGACAGCGTGCGCCGTCATCGGGTCCAGAATTCCTTCGCAGCGGTTGTTAATCCGGTAACCGGCGATCCAGTATTTATGCTGCACAACGTCTTCTGCGGGCATGATCTCCGCTTTTCCGTATCCAACGGTAAAGCAATCGCTCTGCGCCTGCATCACCGCATCGAAATGGGCCGGTTTGATCGCAGGCATAGGATGGTTTCGCGCTTTTCTCCCGGAATAGAAAGTGATCATCGCGGCGATCCCTTTTGCAAATTTTCCCATGATATTGACGTTCACGGAAATGCCCCCCTTAAAAGTGTTATTTTTATTCTGAGTTTAATAATTGCTGCTGAGATAAGTGTAACAGATTTTGATAGAAAAGCAAGCCCCGGATCCAGAAGAGGATAATCCGTTATGGAAGCCTGAATGTTCAACGTGCGCCATCGCCCATCGCCTGCGTATACTGGAAGCGGTGCGCTGTATTCAGCGACACGCCGCTGGCTTCCGGCATGGCGATCACCCATCGGGCAGGCACCACCGATGTGGAGATCAACGAGAACGGGATCTATCAGGCCGCATTCCGGAGCACTGTCATGATCGGCAGCGAGACGACGATTCCGTCATCCGTGCGGGTGCGGCTTTGACTCAACGGCATGCCTGTAACAGGTACCACGGCCATACCTTTACAGCCTCGAATCAGGTTGCCGCCGCGTTCTGCAGCGTTCCTTTCCGGGTCATCAGTACGCCGGTTTTACCTGCAACGATATTGCGCGGACGGTGATCCGGCCGGGAGACACATCCTGACCGTTCACAGCGACTGCGAAGCATAAAAAAGAGCCCTGCCGGAGCTATCCCGGTGGGGCCTGAATGATGTTAGGGTTCTGTTCGTTTTGCCATGCTTTTATGATTTACTGAAAGCCGGTCCGATCACTCTCTGACAGTGATCTTAGCGCTTCCGTCATGGATCTTGTCCGTCAGATTGATTTGACCGTCGTCCGTGAAGGTGGCAATCAGCCCGTTGTGGTTGACCGTCGCATAAATCGAGGCGTGTGCGATCATGACCAGATTCCATTTGACGTTGGGGTAAATCTTGCCGAGCTGGTTGGTGACGATCGCAATCTCCGGGTGAAGCGTGCGGATAAAGTTGGGATTGGACGCGGTGGTATAGCCGTGGTGCCCAATCTTCAGAAGATCGACCTTACCGACAAGCGGCGCAATTCTATTCTCAAGGTTGCCTTCCGCAGAAATGTCCGCTGCGAGGAAAGCGGTGCGGCTGCCCTTCGTGACCTTTACACCGACGGAGCTGACGTTTTCACCCGCATGCGGCTTCGATAGATCGGTCACAGTATTGAAAAACTGCAATGTGAAGCTGCCAAAGGAAAAGGGCTTGTCCGGCAGATCGGAGACAATGGGGATATTCCGCTTCTCAAGCGCGTCTATCGTCTCGCGATAGACGATATCAAGCCCCCATTTCCGGGCCTCCATACGGTTGAGAATCTCCGGATGAAAGGGCTTCAGATATGCTTTTTTAATCATGATGTCCGGATCGTTGATGATCCAGCGGAAGCCGCCGATGTGGTCGTAATGGTAATGCGTCGGCAGGATGAAATCAAGGACGACCTTGCCCTGCGCATTGACCGCGGTCTTTTTCACATAGTCCAGGACGATCTGCTCATAGCCGACCGCGCCGTGCTTGCGGCGGTAGTTATCGGAGGAGTCGCCCGCGTCGATGAGGGCGAAATGGCCGCCGCTTTCCAGCAAAATGGCATCGGAATTGCCAGTATTCAGAAAATGGATCCGGTCCGCCCCGACCGTCTTTACAACAGGTTCCGGCGTGACAGGATAGCGCTTTTCATAGTGGTTGTACAGCGCGACCGTCAGGATATCCAGCAGGAAAATCAGGATCATCAGAGTAACCATAAAATAAGTGGCGATTTTTTTGATCATGCGACAAACCTCAACTGCTCCACGAGGCAGACCATGCCCCACGAAAAAATTCAAACGTACTCTGCAATTATATCACGGGAGCGTAGATATTGTCCATCGCGGGAGCATTTTTCATAAAATTATAATCAATGAACCCGTATCCCCACGTTATGCGCTCAAAATCGCCTGAAGCTGCTCCCAGCGGTCGAGCTGTATGTCGGGATACGCGGCAGGCTCTGGCCGCTCCCTGGAGCGCCCGTGTACCAAACCGGGAAAATGCCGCATGCAACGGCGCCGAGAATTTCACATTGCAGGTCGTTCCCGCAAAACCAGACGTCTTCCGGCGTAGGCCCGGATTTCTCCTGACATGGATGAAACATCCGCCGGTGCGGCTTCCGGAAAAGATATTTGCCTGGGGCAAAGATCCATTCAGACGAATGCGCAGGGAAGAGCCGCGCGAGCTGCCCCTTCAGCGCTGCGCCGCTGAAGCTGATGTTGCTGTGATTACGCCGGTGCGGATGCCCCGCTGCTGCAAAGGCACGGTGATGGAAACGCGTTCAATTTTTTTGCTTCCGGAAGATAAACAGCTTGCTGAACACATAGTTTATGATGACGATGACGATCTGGACGATGAATTTCGCAAGCATCTCATGCATCCCCATGATGCTGATGAAAAGGTACATCAGGCCCATATCCACGAGCAGGGAGAAAAGCCGGGCGGAAACGAAGCCTGCGAATTCCTTCCACACCACCGCCGCCTTCCAGCTCCGGCTGCTGAAGACAAAGAGCTTATTGGTCACAAAGGCGAACAGGACCGCAGCGATCCAGGAAAGCACATTGGCGGCCAGATAATTCTTATCTTTCAGGAATACCTGCGTCCCCAACAGTTCGTTGAAAATATAGAACGACCCCATCGAGACCACGGTTGTGAGCAGGCCAAAGAACACATAGCTGACGATCTCATGGTTAGCAAGGCGCAACAGCTTCTCAACGGGCGTGTGGTAGCCGTGGTCCGGCTTCTCCTCAGAGTGCGCTTCCAGCGCGCGCATGTGTTCGCCCGCGTGAAGATAGAGGCCATAAGCGGAGAAGATATGCAGCAAAAACCAGGCAAAAGCAGCACCGCCGTGATCGCCGGATGCGCAGGGAAGCCATTTTACTGAGAGCCCCGCGCATTCTGCCGCCGAGGCGAGGAACGCGGTAGCGCCCGGCCCTTTTTCCGGAATGCAGTCGAGCAGAGGCGCGAGCTTGTCCGCCCTGATCAGCACAAAGGCCGGCGCGCCGGAGGGGAGCCAGCGCATGGTAAAATAGGAAAGCAGCATTTTGCAGAGCCATGCGGAGAAGCCCCTGCCGCTTTCCCCGACAAGGCAGTCACTGGCGGAACGTTGCTTCCATACCTCTGCAAATTCCACGGGGGAATAGCGCTCGTTGGGTATCAGGATATAGTCGGCCCCGCTGCGCAGAGCCGCCTTCAAATCATTCTTCCCGTTCGTGCCGGCGCCAGCAGCCGCGCACTCGATTCCGATCGTACGGCAGGTTTCCTGCCAGGGGGGGAGCTGTTCCCGCTCCGGCAAAAGAATATATAATCGTTCCAAATGACAATCCTCCTGAATCGGTTGTATTGGGATATCCGATTCTGCGTGTTAAAAAAGCACAATTGTTGTTTCATTTTACCACTGAATACGCCGCTTGACAATCTTTCGGGAGCGGAATTTCTTGAAGAAACTTCCCCAGCGGGCCGCTTTATGGTAGAATAAAACAAAAAACTCCCGAACTTGGAAAGGCGGCGGTTTCATGCGCGTTACAGTCAAAGCGGCGGCAAAAATCAATCTGATGCTCGATATCATTGAGCGGCTCGACAACGGCTACCATAGCCTATGGATGGTGATGCAGTCCGTTGATCTGTACGATACGATAACAGCGGAGCGCACGGGGTCGGGAGACATCCGCCTTTCCTGCACAGACAGCCGCCTCCCCGCGGACGAGACGAATCTGGCGTTTCAGGCGGCGCGCGCGTTTTTCAATGCTACCGGCGTGCCGAACGATGGTGTCTCGATTGCAATCGAAAAGAAGATTCCGTTTGCAGCAGGTTTGGCAGGCGGCAGCGCGGATGCGGCTGCGACGCTCCTGGCCCTTGACCGGCTGTATGAGACCCGCTTAAAGCAGCGGGCGCTCCATAAAATCGGCCTGACCCTAGGCGCGGATGTACCGTTCTGCCTGCAGGGGGGCACAATGCTTGCGCAGCATATCGGCGAGCTGCTCACGCCCGTGCCGGAGCTGCCGGACTGCTTTATCGTGCTCGCCAAACCCGCGCGGGGGATTTCCACCGCGCAGGCCTATCATCTGTGCGATACCGCGCCGAATCTGCGCGCTCCGGACAAGCGAGGGATGCTGAATGCGCTGCTCGCGGAGGATTTGAAGGGTGCGGCCCGGCTGGTGGGAAACGTCTTTGAACAGGTGATCGACGTCCCGGAGCGTGTGGCGGTCAAAGCCACGATGCGCGAGTATGGGGCGCTCGGCTGCTGCATGAGCGGCAGCGGACCGACGGTATTCGGATTGTTCGATGCACGGCAGACAGCGCAGAGCTGTGCGGACAAGCTCAAAATGATTGTGCCGGATGTGTTTGTCTGCCACCCTGTGGAGGAGGGATGCGTTGTGATCGATTCCGCTATGGAAGAATCAGCATCCCCAGCCGAACTGTATGAGCGAAAATAAGCATTTCCCTGTATAATGGAAAAAAATCCCGACCATACTCTTGATACCCAAAGAGAGGACGGGATTTTTTATGAGGTTTAAACGAATCGAGGCCGCGCTTTTATGTGCCGTGCTGGTGGCGTCCCTTTTCAGTGTGGCAAGCTTTTCATCCTCCTGCGCACAGATTCGGGAGAGCGTGCTGCGCCTGCATGTGCTGGCGAATTCGGACAGCGATGCGGATCAGAAGCTGAAGCTGCAGGTGCGCGATGCTGTCCTTGCAGAAGGCGCGCATATTTTTGACGGTTCCCTGACGGCGGATGAAGCGGAGCAGGCGATCGTGGAGGCGCTCCCGCGGCTGGAGCAGGCGGCGCGCAGCGAGGTCATCGCGCGGGGCTATACGTATGAAGTTCATATCACCGTCAGCGAGGAGTATTTCGATACCCGTACTTATGAAGATGAGGTCACGCTTCCCGCGGGGCGTTATAGGGCGGTGCGCGTGATCATCGGCGATGGGGAGGGTCATAACTGGTGGTGCGTCATGTTTCCGCCCATGTGCCTTCCCGCAGCGCAGGGCGGTGTGGAGCTCGACGGCGTGCTGAATAAGCAGGAAAAGAAAATTGTGCGCAGTAATCCGAAATATGAGCCACGCTTCAAGATAGTCGAATGGATCGAGCGGCTGCGGGAATATCTGCGGGACGAGCCGGAAGAGGACGGCACAACGACGGATTATTTCACCGTGACGCAGGCTGAAAAGGATACGGAGCAGATGTCCGTCAGGCAAAATCTGATGCCGTTGCTATGGAATCCACAGATGGATGAGAGAAGATAGGAAAGATTACAAAGTAACAAGTGCAATACCCTGCGATGCAGTTTTACGTTTTGTAGCGCATTTTTTAGAGAATAGAGCCAAAATCCGCCGTTTTCATGACGGCGGATTTTTGATGTTTTATAGGATCCCCACCAGATTGCATCCGTTTTCAAAGGGGCGCGCGTCTGCAAAACGGGCGGACAATTCCGGCGGGAGCGGATGGCTTAGCTGAATGTTGATGCGGTTGCCCTCTCCGGCGCGCACCGGGACGATAAAGCTGGCCTTTTCTCTGCTGGCCAGCTGCGCGGTTGATAGGACGCTTCGTATTCGGCTGTGCTGCCGTCCGGCCCTGTGATGGCGACGGAGAGCCTGCGCAGGGTATAGGGCAGGGCGAAACCGGTATTGAGGAGCATGAAGCAGATCTCATGCGTAAAGCCCTTATTCTTTACGTCTCGGTGAATCCGGCAGTCGAGCAGATGGAGCCGATCCCCCAGATGATCGCACAGATAGTCGAATACAGTGCGGTTCAGCGGCTTCCCAGAGCCGTCCGTGAAATAGCCCGGGTGGTACGGGCGGCGGTAAAAATCCAACTGCTCCGGTGCAAGTGTTTCGCCTTGCCACCGCAGCATATTGAAGCAGCCCTCTCCTCGCGATCATTGTGCGCGATGCTCAGGGTGGAGAGGCTGTGGTTTGCGCAGCAGAAGCGCATTTGCAGGCCGTCGATATGGCCCTGGCGATACAGCTTGTCTTTTCCCCACGGCATTTCTCCGCCGTTCAGGCGCAGGCGGAAAAGCGCCCGGAACTTACGCAGCCGCTTCCAAGACGCAAATAGGTTTCCGGCCGGAACCCGCGGTCTGGGTTTTGCCGCAGCAGGCGATCGTGTTCTCCCGTAAGAGGCGGCAGTTGCTAAGCGCCATATCCGTCCTGTCTTATCCCCTTACAAATATATTTTCCATTATTTGTCTATGTCATGGGCCTGCTCTGTGAGACGGGCGAGAAAGGCGCGGTCCTCCTCGTCGAGCTGAGCGTGCTCCAATAGGTCCGGCCTTCGGTAATAGGTGCGCTCGAGCGCGCGCTCCCGCCGCCAGCGCACGATATTGGCGTGATGGCCGGAGAGGAGCACTTCGGGTACCGTTTCGCCATGCCATTCGTATGGGCGGGTATACTGCGGGTATTCCAGAAGCGAGCGAAAGTGGCTCTCCTCCTGAAAGGCCTCGTCGTTGGCCAAAACACCGGGCAGCATGCGGCAGACCGCATCTGTCAAAACGAGCGCGGGCAGCTCGCCGCCGGTGAGAACATAGTCGCCAATCGAGATTTCCTCATCCACCAGCTCTTCGATGACGCGCTCGTCCACGCCCTCATAATGGCCGCAGAGCAGCGCGAGATTGTCGTATTCCGCAAGCTCCCGGATGCGATGCTGCGTGAGCACCGCCCCCTGCGGAGAGAGGTAGATCAGGTGCGGCTTTTTGCCCACCTCTGCGCACAGGGATTGGAAGCAGTCATAGATCGGCTGAGTCTGCATTACCATGCCCATGCCGCCGCCGTAGGGCGTGTCGTCCACACGGTTATGTTTGTCAAGCGTGTAATCCCGGATATTGCGGCAGTTGAGCTCCACAAGCCCGCGCTCCCGCGCGCGTCCGATGATGCTCTCGCGCAGCACTGTGTCGCACATTTCGGGAAACAGGGTCAGTATGTCGATACGCATCGGTTTGAAATCGATCCTTTCTCTGGATGGATAATCATCATTCAATCTTTTACTTCTTCCGCTTCATCAAAGATCCCTTTGAGCGGGCGGATCCTGATCTCCTCGCGATCTACGTCCGTTTTGACGACTACAGGAGGGATCGCGGGCAGCAGGTACTCCTTACCGGAATCGTCCTGCACATGCCAGACATCGTTCGCGCCGGTGGCGCTCACATCCGTAAGCGTACCGTAAAGCCGGCCGGTATCCGCGTCGGTCACGCGGCAGCCGATCAGATCCTGGATGAAATAGTCGCCCTCGGCAAGCGTTACGTCTCCCCGGTTCATGAAGAGCACACGCCCGCGCAGAGTGGCGGCGGCCTCCATCGTATCGATCCCGCCGAGCTTTACGAGCATGACGTTGCCGTGCGGGCGGCAGGATACGACCGTTGCAGGGCTTTCGCCGTCTTTGCTGAAATACAGGGTGTGGAATTGCTGAAAAAAGGCGGGGCTGTCGCACCAGGGCTGGACGCGCATTTCGCCGCGTACGCCGTGGGTGCCGACGATTTTCCCAAGCTCTAAATATTGCCTGCGCATGACAGACCTCCGTTTTTGATGATCTTTTACCTGTTTGCATTATACCTGCTGCGGGGCGGGCGGTCAAGCGAAGGGATGGACAGGATTGTGAAACTCTGCTATCATGAAATCGGATATCAGAATGCGCGGGGAGGGAGTGCTTTGCAGATCGACTTTACCGGGCTTGCGATCCGGACGCAGGCGCATCCGGAGTGCCAAAAGGCGGCAGAGCTCTTTCAGGAGGAAATCCGGATACGCGCCGGATACCTGCCGGAAATTACCCGGTTGGACGCGGATTCCAACGGTACAGCGGTGTGTTTTACCCTCAGCGGGGCGGAGACGTTACCGAATCAGGACAGCTTCCAGATCAGGTGGGACGGCACGCGGCTTACGATTTCCGCCCGGGGGAGAAGGGGGCTGATTTACGGCTTCGGCCTCTTCCTGCGCAAAACGGAATATCGCGGCGGGCGAATACGGCTCGTCCAGGAGCTTGCCGGCGTTTATATCCCGCAGATGAAAATCCGCGGGCACCAGACCGGCTACCGTGCGGCGTCCAACACTTACGATGCATGGGGCCCTGCGGAATTCGAGCGCTGTTACCGCGATCTGATGCTTTTCGGTGCGAATACCTGTGAGGTGATCCCAAAGGACGGGAGAGATACCGGCCCGCTCATGCGCTACGATGCGGACGGGCTCTGCGCCGTTTGCTCGGAAATCGCGGACGGGCTCGACCTGGACGTATCCGTCTGGTATCCCTTCGATGAAGCGCAGACGCGGGAGGAGATGCTCGAGGAGCGCCGCGCCTTCTTTGCCCGCATAAAGCGGATCAACGCGGTGTTCCCACCGGGCGGAGATCCGGGGAAGCTACCCGCGCGGGAGTTTGTGGAGCGATGCGTTCTCCTCAAAGGAGAGCTTCAGAAGTTTCATCCCTCCGCGCAGCTATGGCCCTCCGCCCAGGCGCCGCACGGGATACCGGGATGGGGCGAGGATTTTCTCTCTGCCGTGGAAGCGCACAGGGACGAAATCGACGGCGTGATCTACGGGCCGAACCACGCCCTGACGCTCGGCGAACTGCGATACAGGCTGCCTGCGCAGCTTCCTCTGCGCTTCTACCCGGACATCACGCACAACCTGCGCTGCGAATATCCTGTCCGCTATTGGGCGGACGACTGGCATTATGCCTTTGCCTCCGCGCTCAGCCGCGAATGCGTCAACCCGCGCCCAATGGAATTCGCCCGCCTGCACAGCGAAACGCGGCGTTTTTTCCTTGGCAGCGTGAGCTATTCCGAGGGCGTGAACGACGATGTGAATAAGGCGGTCTGGAGCGCGCTGGATTTCTGCCCGGACGAGCCTGTGGAGGAAATCCTGCTCGACTATGCCCGCGCCTTCCTCTGGGAGGCACCCGCAGAAGACGTTGCGCAGGGCATCCTCCTGCTGGAGCGTAACTGGGAGGGAGACCCTGCGGAACACCCGGAGATCGAGAAAACGCTTGCTCTGTGGCAATCCATGGCGGAGAAATGCCCCGCACTGCTTCAAAATTGGCGATTCCTGCTCCTGCTTTTCCGCGCGGAATGCGACGCACTGATCCGGCGCAGGCGCGTCTTTGAGCGCGCCCTGCTGGAGCGGGCGAAGCGCGCCCTGCGGGACGGCGAGATCGAAACGGCGCAGACGATTCTGCAAACGGATTTTGACGCAGCTTATCAAGCCCTGCATGCGGAGATCCTTCGGCATGCGGACATATTGTTCCATAAGATCGGCATCCAGCTCGATGTTGCGCGTTATGGGGCGGACTCCTGGGAGCGCGGCGCGACGCTGGAGACGCTCGATCTGCCGGTGACGGACCGCCGGTGGCTTTTCAACCGGCTGGAAAAGGCGGCGGGCCTGCCGGAGAAGGCCCGGCAGGCGCTGCTTTCCGCCCTGCTGAGCCGGGAGGCGGTGAAAAGAGGGGAACGATACTTCTCTTTTGCGCAGGATGGGGTCAGCGGCCTGCACATCCCGCAGGAGGGCGAATGGTATATGGATGTGCAGGGCGACCGGCCTGATGTCAATAACGGCACACTCCCCATGGCGCTGACAAAGGTGTATGACCACTTCTCCCTGCATGCACGCTTTTCGTGCTTCCTGCCGGATACGGATTATTGCCTGCGCGTTGTCTATCACGAGCGGCAAATGCCGCCGGACGCATATCTGACCATCTCGGCGAACGGTGACACGATCTATGCCGGCCCGCCGTACGGTGGAGATGCCAGCCCGGATTTTGACGAATGGATGCTTGCGCCCGGCTTTGTGTCTGCGAGATATTTGCTGCCTGCGCGTTCTTTGAAGGACGGTGTTCTCGAGCTTCGATTGCGCGAGGAGACGCGTGGAATCGAGGTTGCAGAGCTGTGGATAACGAGGGCTTAATGGCGATTGTTCCGCTTGCACGCCCGTGATAAAATAAAAAAGGATGAGGAAGGAGATATAGATATGCGGTATCCTTATGGCAAGGCAATTTTGATTACAGGCGCATCCTCAGGGATCGGGCGCGCGGCGGCAGAGCTGTTTGCCGATGCGGGCTATACGGTCTGGGCGGGCTCGCGCCACTGTGAAGAAGGCGTCGAGAAGCGGCAGAATGGCGGGGAGATCCGCTCGATCCAGATGGACGTGTGCAATGAGGAATCCTCGCGCCGCGCAGTAGAGAGGGCGGTAAGCGAAGGCGGGCTGGGGATCGTCCTCAACTGTGCGGGCATGGGCGTCGCGGGCCCGGCGGAGGATACGTTTGAGGACGCAATCCGCGCACAGTTCGAGGTGAATTATTTCGGCACACTGCGGGTCAACCGGCTGGTGCTGCCCTGTTTTCGTGCGCAGGGGAAGGGGCTGGTGCTTGTGATGAGCTCGGTTGCCGGGCGGGTACCGATCCCATACCAGAGCCATTACAGCTCCTCGAAATATGCGTTGGACGCGTATGTGGAGGCACTGCGCATGGAGACGCAGCCCTTCGGCATCCGTGCGGCCCTCATCGAGCCGGGCGATACGAAAACAGGCTTTACCGCGGCGCGCAGGATGGCGATGCCGGAGGATTCTCCTTACCGGCAGGCCTGCGAGGGCGCAATCGCCCGCATGGCGCACGATGAGGAGACGGGTGTGCCTGCCTCGAAGCCCGCGATGGCTGCCCTCCGATTGGCGGAAAAGGAGAACCCGCCGGTGCGCGTGACCGTCGGCGCGATGTACAAGGGCGTAATGGCGCTCAGGAAAATCATCCCCGCGCGCGCGTTCGAGCGGGTTTTGGCGGCAATGTACCGCTAAACGGCAAAAAAATGAGTGCGGAGGGTTATTTACGTTGATTTTTCTGAGAAGAATTGGTATACTATATACAACCTAATTTTAATCAAAGCAAGGAGGCATCATGATGGAATTCAAAGGCAGCAAAACGGAAGCGAACCTGATGGCAGCGTTCGCAGGCGAATCCCAGGCGCGCAATAAATACACATTTTACGCTTCTCAGGCGAAAAAGGACGGCTATGAGCAGATCGCGAACATCTTCCAGATGACTGCGGATAACGAGAAGGAGCACGCAAAGATCTGGTTCAAGCAGCTCCACGGCGGCAAGATCCCCGGCACGATGGAAAACCTGCTTGACGGCGCGGCCGGCGAGCACTATGAGTGGACCGATATGTACAAGGGCTTTGCGGAAGAGGCAAAGGCCGAGGGCTTCAATGAGATCGCGGCGCTGTTTAGGATGGTGGGCGATATCGAGAAGGAGCACGAGGAGCGCTATCGCAAACTCGTCGAGAATCTCGAAAAAGGCATCGTTTTTGAGCGCTCGAACGAGGTCGTATGGATCTGCCGCAACTGCGGGCATATCCATGTAGGCAAGAAGGCCCCGACGGTCTGCCCGGTGTGCAAGCACCCGCAGGCATACTTCGAGCTTCGCGCGGAGAATTATTGACCGGTTGAATGGAATAGCGGCTGCGGCGAAATCGCCGCGGCCGCTTTTTTATGCTTGGCTGTGGATCTGGGGGAGGCCGTCGAGGATTTTTTGCATGGCGGTCAGTTCTTTTGCGTATGATTTCTGCCGCTTTCGTGCAGGGGGAAGCCTGAGTGCCGCATGGCGGAGTCGATACATTGGCAGAGGCATTGGCTGCGGCTCCTATTCAGCAGATAGCGCTGGCGGTCGATGGCTTTCGTTTCGGATACGGATGGCAGTGGGGGTATTTTGATAGGGCCTGGGGAGAAAACGAGACATAGAAAATCACCATGTTTCTAATAGAATTGTGGGTGGGTTGCAACCGCGCTTCCAGTATACCGGGGCGGGATTTTTCCGTCTAGCAAGTGTTATCGTTCTGTTATCACGGAATCTATTTTTCCAGTCGTTACGGGCTTTATCTGACAAATAAATCTTTGTTCATTTGTGATTCATAGGGATTGCCTGCGCGCGGGACCACGCCTGTTTCCCATGCTTTTCCTGTGGGAAAAGGGTGCAGAAGAACATTTGAAAGACGGCACTGCTCTATCAAAAGCTGCCGCAGTGGTGTCCGCGGGGGTCGCGGGGCACTCCCCGCGGCTGTTTCTTTTGCTTCGTTCTCTTTTCAGAAGAAAAGAGAATGCAGTCGCGTAGAGCGAAATCAGGCTACCACTTTCCGTCATATCAGGCCTTCCGGCCGCCTCCGGCACTCTTTTATTCCAATCTTCGTCTCAAAAATTGTACGATTGACAAATAAATACCATTCGGTTATCATTGACATGTGACACTACCGTTCCCGGCAGGCAGTTAACATCCTCACTTCTTGCGATTGATTCCGCAGGGAGGAGGTGAGGCCGATGGAGTAGATGATTCTTACATTGGTATTGATTTTGTTACTCATTCTGGCAATGAAAAAAGACTAGCTGCCCTCGTCTCCAAACAGTGCAGCTAGTCTGAACATATAGGGGACGCTAACGCCGGAGCGGTAGTGTCACATTTTCTATCCTCAATTTTATCCCAGCTCTTTTGATTTGTCAATAGCAGAGGGAGCTGTTTCATCCGCCGAAGCTTTCCGCCAGGGATTTTACAGCAGAGAGATATCCGCCGGTCAGCGCGTCGAGATACTCTATTGTGGATGTGATCTTCCACGTATGATCGGTCTTGACAAGCTTGATATCCACTGTGGTCGTCTTCATCGGCACGTCCTCCTGTGCCAGATAATCGGCGGCGTATTTGTTGAGATCTGCTTCCTTTGCCGCGTCGTCCTTTGAAAAATCGAGCGCATTTTCCATGCTCTTCTGCATATAGCCTTTCAGGAATTCCGTGAGGTCCACGGCAGTGCATTCCGCTTTGACAGTGGCGTTGCCGCCATCCTGTTCGGAGGACAGGATTTTGACCGTGATCTTGCCCAGCGTATCGTCAATGGGGAAGGAGGACGCTTTGCCGCCGGAAATCACGGTTTCACCGTCCGTTACCGCCTCGGTGCTTCCATTCTCTGAATCCGGGAGCAGCTTTTCAAGCTCGCTGAGATCAATATGATCCTTGACGCTTTCCAGCTTCCCCTCCTTGATGGCCTGCGTAACGCGCTCGACGACTTCCTCCGGTTTTTCCCCTCCGCAGCCGGCAAGTGAGAAGAGCATCAGGAGCACGAATACAGCACAAACTACCCTTTTCATTTTCTCATCCCTTTCTTTTTCGTAATCTTATCATAAGGGATTCGCCCCTTTCAGTCAAGCAGAATAAGGGAAGGGAAAAGCCCACCGTAGTTCGTGTACGGTGGGCCGTGTTATGTTATGATAGCCAGGGGAAACACATTAGTCCGCGTCGTCGGCATTCTCCCAGTTGTGCCAGACGTTCTGGACATCGTCGTTATCCTCAAACATTTCCAGCATCTTGGCCATATTCTTGATATCGTCCGGATCACTCAGCTTCGTATAAGTGGTGGGGACATATTCGACCTCAGCGGAAACAAAGGTATAGCCCTTTGCCTCCAGACCGTCGCACACGCCGGTGAAATCGTTCGGATCGGTGCGGATATCGAAAACATCCTCATCCGTCAGGAAGTCGACAGCGCCTGCCTCCAGCGCATCCTCCATCACCTTTTCCTCATCGAGGCCTTCCATTTCAATGGCAATTACGCCCTGGCGGTTGAACAGAAAGCCAACGCAGCCTGTCTGGCCCATGTTTCCGCCGTATTTATCAAAGTAATGGCGCATATCAGCCGCAGTGCGGTTGCGGTTATCGGTCAGCGTTTCCACAATGACAGCAACGCCGCAGGGGCCGTAGCCCTCATAGATGATCTCCTCATAGTTATCCGCGCCGCCCTCACCGGCCGCCTTTTTGATGATGCGGTCAATGTTATCATTGGGTACATTATTGGCTTTCGCCTTGGCGATTACGTCCCGCAGCTTGGAGTTGGAGGACGGGTCCGGGCCACCTTCGCGTACCGCAACGCCGATTTCACGGCCGATCTTCGTAAAGATTTTTGCACGCTGGCCGTCTGTCTTTTCCTTCTTGCGCTTGATCGTACTCCATTTGGAATGTCCTGACATAATAAAACCCTCCAATGACTGTATCTCGAAACGCTTTATTTTATCATATTATGATGGGCTTGACAAGATTGCCGTATGCCTTTTAGAAGGAAAAAATAGATTGATCGTGATTGATAGGGAAATCAATCATACTTTATTGGATCTATCATCGTATTTTTTCGTTGCCCAGAGTCCGTCTATCTTAGAAAAATGCTGTTAGAGAATATGAAGATGATGATCTCATCCAGTGCGTGATGACAAGTCAATCACTTGTCGGGCAACTTATATGCAAAGAAGAGAGAGAAAAAAGCTTTTGACATCCTTTGATCGCTCGCTGAAATCCCGATATCAATTATTATGAAGCGTTTGAATATACGACAGGTTTTTTGCCTTTACAGAATAGGCTGTGGGAAGGATCATAGAGAAGATGGCCTATGAATTAGTCATGAACGTTTTATGCCTCAGAGCGCCCAAATGCAATCAAAACGAGAACCCCGCCTCGTTACCGGTTGACCGGACCCGAGACGGGGAACCCTTTATTGTGCCTTAGAACAGGTGAATCGTTCCTGATGGAAGGGCTTTTATTTTGCCTGCCAATTCCACTTGTGGAAGCGGACCTTGATGGTGTCGGTCGCTACGTTGCCGTAGACATCTTCCACCGTCACGGTAACCCAGCAGGAGCGAGCGCCGATGCCCTTGCCGTTGGGACGGATGACCGTCGTCTCAGCGTCGGGGGTTTCGATCGTCGCTTCGGGCTTGTCGATGGACCAGCTTGCATAGCTCCATTTGACACTCTTGACCTCAGCGCCGCTGTTTACCTGGATACCCAGTACGGTCGAATTGTTCTTGTAGAGCGTATACCACGGAACCTTTACAAACAGTACGTCGCCTTCGACAGCCACGCCGCCGTTGGTGATGGCGACGGAGGTGAGCGCATCGTACTGCGTCATCGCATCGAGTGCCTTCTGGACGTTTGCAACCGCTGCGTCCACATCGGCCTGGTCGAGAATGGTGAGGCTGCGGTCGATATTCTTCGCCTCTTCCAGGGCAGCCCTCAGGGCGGCGACGGAATCAGGCGTGTAGGTGTTGATATCGGCAGAAGCGAGCTTGTCGGAAGCGGTCTTGATGATCGCGTCAAGCGCGGTGAAATCAGCATCCTTGAGGACGAGCTGGACCGCATTGAGCGATGCGGCCATCGCGTCGACTTCGCTCTGCCTCGTGATATCCGGGTTCTCCTCGACGAGCGCCCCGGCCTGCGCTACGGCAGCTCTGAGGGCCGCAACGGAAGCCTCGGTGTAGTTGCTGATATCAGAAGCGTTGAGCTTGGCGTTGGCAGCGGCGATCGCTTCGTTCAGGGCGGCCAGATTGGCGCCCTTGTAGATAAGCGTCACATTCAGGGCTGCTGCTGCGTCGTCAACCGTCTTCTGATCCTTGATGGTCAGGCTGCGGCTCAAGCCCTCTGCATAATCGATGGCAGCCTTGAGCTGCGCAAGGGATTCATCCGTATACTTGCCGCTGGCTTTGCCGTCGTTATAGGCGATGTTTGCCTTGGCGATGGCAAGGTCGAGCGCCTCATAGTTTGCACCCTTGAGTGTGAGCGTCATGGCGTTGAGGGCGGCAGCCTTCGCATCCACAGCGTCCTGCTCGGTGACATTGGGCTTGCGATCGATCATAGCCTGCGCTTCGGCAATGGCCGCTGACAGAGCATCGCGGGAATCCGTCGTGTAATCCTCGATGTCGGAAGCGGCGAGCTTCGCATTGGCAGCGTCGACAGCGGCCCGGAGCCCGGCAAGGTCTGCGGCGTTGAAGTCGCCTCTGGCCTGCTCGATGGCGTTGTTGAGCGCGTCGGCGGCTGCGGTGATCTCATCCTGATGCAGGATGTCGAGATTCTTTTCAACCGCCTTGGCGGCATCCAGGGCATCCCTGACGGCCTGGATGGCCTCTTCCGTGTAGAGCTTCCCGGTATTCGGGTCTGCCAGGAAGGCTTCGGCTGCGTCGATCGCATCGTTGAGCGCGCCGTAATCCGCATCCCTGAGGACGAGTTCCACGCTCTCAAGCGCTGCAACGGCCGCATCAACCGTCTCCTGCTGGGTGATGTCGTACTTAGCGGCTACGACTGCCTGTGCTGCCTTGATGGCATTGCTCAGGGCGGTCTTGGAAGCCTCGGTGTATTCGTCGCCAGCATTGTTCAGCGTGTTCTGAGCAGCCTCGATGGCAGCGTTGAGCTTGCTGTAGTCAGCGGGCTTCTTCTCGAGCTTGACAGCATTCAGCGCTGCAAGCGCGTCGTTAACCCTGGTCTGCTCCTTCACGGAGTATGTGCGGTCGATCGCTTTTGCCGCGGCAATTGCCGTTTCCACGCGGGAGATGGAGGCATCCGTGTAGATACCTGCTTCCTTCGCGGCGGCTACCTCGGCCTCACGGTCGGAGATCGCCTTGTCGAGCGCGGAGTAATCAGCGCCCTTGAGGGTTAGGCCGCGGGTGGCGGCGAGCAGAGCGGTGGTAGCGTCCGTGATGATCTGCTGCTGGTCGACGGTCAGCTTGCGGCTGACGGCCCTTGCAGTGTCGAGGGCGGAACGCAGCGCGTTCACGGAATCATCCGTGTAATCGCCGATATCCGTGCGGCCGAGCTGGGCCTGCGCATCGGCGATAGCGGCATCCAGAGCTGTATAATCCGCGCCCTTGAGGGTAAGGCCTGCGATTGCATCGTTGAGGGCCTTTGTGGCGGCGTCGATCGTCGCCTGGTAGGTGATGTCTTTGCCTGTCTCAATGGAGGCGGAGGCAAGATACGCATCGTTGAGGGCCTTGACGGAAGCATCCGTGTAATTCTGGATGTCGGAGGCCTCCAGCTTCGCCTGCGCGGCGGCAACAGCAGCGTTAAACGCGTCGTAGTCCGCGGGGAGCTTCTGGAGGGAGTTGATCTCCTTCATCAGGGCCATAGCGCGGGCGTTGACATCGGCCTGCTGGCTGACGTCGAGCTTGTTTTCGCGCAGCATTTCGGTCTTAGCAGCATCTACCTTGACCTTCAGAGCGGCGAGGTCCGCCGGATCGTAGTAGGATGCGTTGAGCTTCTCAAACGCATTGACGGCCGCCTGCATGGTTGCATAGTTCGCAAACTTAACCATACCGGAAACGGCGGCGTTCAGTTCGCGTGCAGCCGTGTCAATCGCGGCCTGATTGCGGATATCCCAGCCGGTGGTGGGAATATCCTGCGCGGCGGCATATTTCTCGCGAAGGGCTGCCATTGTGGCGATCGTGTAAGTGTCGTCGGGATTTGCGCTGTTGAGGATTTTCTCAGCGGCGGCTTTCGCAGCGTCAAGGTCCGTGTAGTTGGCAGCCTTATACTCCAAAGAGTCGACTGCACTCTGAAGAGCGTTCGCATAGCGGTCGATGACGGTCTGCGTGTCAATAACATTACCGGCCACCTTCTGCGCGTTGGCAAGGGCAGCGGTCACATCGGCCCAAGTGGCCTCCGTGTAATACTCCGAATCGGCCGCGGCCGCGTTGGCGGCGCTGATGGCGGAATTCAGAGCGCGCTTGTCAAGGACGGTGACGGTGAGCGGAATGTCATAGGTGTACCAAGTCTGCGCCTCGAAGGTCTTCGTCCCACGTCCGTCATAGGTGACACGCAGTGCAGTATCATACACCTTCGCGCCTTCGCTGACAAAATCAACGGTAATGGTGGCTCCCCTCCAACTGGTGGAGAGGCCTCCCTGATAACTATCCCAAGTTACAGAGAAGGATTGACCGATAGGAGTAGACAAGGTTTGTGGTGCTCGATCCTGCCGCTCATAAATCCAACAGTAGTTAACATTTGCGTTCTTTCTTGCATCCAGCCGGAACTGGAACTGGAAGTTCTGATTGTCCTCCGTCTGGATGAAGGTAAAGTTCTGCAAATCGGCACGGAAGGAAGTGTAATGCCCGGCGTCAACACCGTTGACGAGGTTGCCTTCCGTCTGCGATACCGGACCCGTGGGGGTCGCCGCGAACGCCGCCGGCATGACGGAGAGCGCCATGATCAGCGCCAGCGCCAGCGCAAGCACCCGTTTTGCGGAAAAAGCTTTTTTGGTTTTTGCCATAGAGTGAAAACACCTCTTTCTGAGTCAAAATCGGTTTGCCATATGGACAATGCCGCGCTGGGTTGCCGGAGCGCCCCGGCACGGCTTTTTATTTGGAGGGATTCACAAAATGTTGAGAGGTTTGCTCCTTATGCCCATTCCAGCGCGCCGATCGCGTCGAAGATCGCCATTGCGGCGGCGTCGACTTCCTCCTGCCTGTCTGCAGTGGGCTTCGCGTTCAGCAGCGCCTGCGCCGCCGCTACGGCAGCTTCAACGCCGGAGAAGTCCACATAGTCGGCCGGATAGTAAAGATGTACCATATCGATTGCCAGTTCAAGCATAGAGGTATCCGCATAAGAGACATTTGCCTTCTGAAGGCCTGCAATCGCGTCCAGAACCGCCTGCGCGTAGGACTGAACCTGGGCCTGCCAGTCACCGTCCGCGCGGGTGATGGTGTTCTTCGCTTCCTTTGCAGCGTTGACGGCTGCGTTGAGGGCTGCGACGGAATCCTCCGTATAAGTATGGAGATCCTTCGGGACTGCTGCAATGGCATTGTCAATCGCCGTAAAGTCGGCCGGAGCCAGAGTCAGAGCCGCAATTGCGGAGGAGAGATTCTGAGCAAGCCTGTCGACCGTGGCCTGGTCGCGAATGTCATAGGAGCCGGCAAGGAATTCGTCCGCTGCCGCGATGGCTTTTTCCACATCGGAGAAGTCCACATAGTCAGCGGCTTTCATCATCTTTGCCTGATAGAGGACCGTGTTGAGCCCGGAAATATCAGCCGGGAGATAGGTCAGCACTGCGATCGCATCGTTGAGAGCGGAGGCAGCCGCGTCAACCTTCCTCTGGTTGGCCGAGGTGAGCTCATAGTTTGCGTTCAGTTCCGCCCTGGCAGCGTCATAAGCGGCCCTTGCCCTGGCGAAATTCGCGGCGTTGTAATGAGAGGCATCCAGCGCCTCGAAGGCGGCGATTGCAGCCTCCAGAGCGGTCGTATCGACGGTGACCTTCGTCTGCGCGATGGCGAACATGCCGACGTGATCCGCGCTGAAGTTGAAGGAGCCGTTCTCCAGGACCGCTTCTACCGGCGTCATCGTGCCGTCTGCCGCCACGCTGTAAACAGCGGTGTTCGCAGCAAACTGCGGGATGCTGATCCTGACGGCCTTTGTGGGCGCTACAGGGGAACCGCCGGCGGTCAGAGCAATCTCATACAGACGGAAGGCCTTGTATTCCCTGGCCAGGATGGCGTCGAAGACGTCACCGCTGACGATTTCCTGAACCTTCATAACCGTGTCGAGCGGAAGAACGCCGCTGTCTGCACGGAGCGTGATACCGGTTGCGCCATCCTCAAAGAGGAAGTCATTTTTCAGGACGCTCAGCTGTGCTTCCGCAGCCGTCAGGACGTCGAGCTTCTCCACCAGACGCTTCTGATCGGAGGTAAGCGTGTTGTAAGCATCCCTCGCGGCGGCAATCTGCTCTTCTTTTTCGAGCGTTACTTCGCCGATGGCTGCGATCAGCTCATCCACAGCCTTAGCCGCTTTTTCGTCAGCCGCCTGCTTCTGCAGAGCGGCGAGCGTGCTTTCCGCATTGGTCAGAACGGTGAGGTTGGTGACCAGCGCTTTCTGCACAGCGGTCAGCGCATCATAAGCGGTGCGGGCCGCCTGAATGGCGGCTTCGCTGTCCAGCGTGACGGCGCCGATCGCGGCGATCTGATCCATGACGGCCTGTGCGGCGGCCTGATTGTCGGCCTCAGCCTGAACGAGCGCGTCATAGGCGGCCCGTGCGGCGGTCAGGGTCTCATAGTTGGTAACGAGCGCCTGCTGAGACTCCGTCAGGGCGGCGTAGGCTGCCTCAGCGGCTTCGATCAGGCGTTTGCTCTCCAAGGTGACCTTGCCGATGGCGTTGATCTGAGCGATCACGGGCTCGGCTGCTGCTGCGTCCTCCGCGGCGGCTTTGAGCTCCGCATAGCGTGCTTCGGCAGCGGTCAGAACCTCATAATTGCTTACGCTTGGCCTCAATGCCTCAGGGAGATTGTCATATGCCGTGCGGGCGACATTGATCTTCGCCTTGCTGGCAGAGGTATAGCTGACTTCGCCGATTGCCGCGATCTTGTCTTCGACAGACCTGATGACGGCGGCATTCTCTTTCGCGAGGATCAGCGCGGCTTCTGCATCCACAAGGACCTGATAGTTGGTCACCTGCTTCTGCTGGCGGACGGTCAGCGCGTCATAAGAAGCGCGGGCGTCCTGAATAGCAGCCTCGCTCTCGGTCGTGACGGCGCCGATCGCCTCAATCTTGGCGACGACAGCCGCTACAGCCGGGTCATAATTCTCCAGCGCATGGATCTTCGCGACGGCTGCATTGAGCTTCGCAACGGTATCGGCGCTGAGATTTGCCTTGATCTCGGCATAGAACTGATCGTACTCGGACTGGAGCGCATATACCTGCTGCGCATTGTCCAGCGTGAGGGCGTCAGTGGCTGGCAAGGCGTTGACCTTTGCAGTGAATTCATCGGCGACCGCTTTGTAGAACTCGGCGTTTGCCAATTCCTTCAGCTTATCGAGCTGTGTAACTGCCGCGGTGGAATCCGTAGCGGCGACGAGCTCCTGATTGACTGTGGCAAGCTGTTCGGCTGTGAAGCGGCCCGCAGCGTTGAGCACGTCGCGCACTTTCGCCCAATCGGCAGCGCTGAGGGCGGATACGTCTTTATTCGGGACGAGGCTGTTGAGATAATCGCCAAGCTCTGCGAGCGTGACCGTGCGGGCGACATATACGCCCGACTGGCCCTGCGCGAAGATGTTCGTGCCGATTAGATTGCCAACGCCGAACTCAAAGAGCAGGTTGACGACGCCCTCGGCGTTGTTCCTCAGATTCTGGGTGAAACGCGCGGGCGTCTGCTTGGTGCTCGCATCGTTCGGGCCGCCCAGAATCAGGTCGTTGACGATGGGACGGGCGATGGAGCTGAGCTTCTTGCCATTGGGCAGGGAGACAGCGTTGTCGAGAATGTCCCACAGGTCAAGGTTGACGCTTACAAGCCCACTGACGAGGGCATAGGGCCCTGCGAGCAGGCCGCGAAGCTGAATCTGGAATTTGACTGTTCCGATATAAGTTTTAGCGAACCTTACGTCGAGAATGTCATTCACCAGATTCACCAGGTTGGTAGAATTAAAATTGTCTGCGAAGGACTGAATCAAGCCTACCAGAAGCTCCGGCTCCTGATTGCGCAGAGCGCTGAAGATGCCCTCCACGGCAGCAGGTGTTTTGCCGTCGCCTTTTTGGATGGTGACGAAAATATCCGTCAAGAATCCATAAAAGCTCTGACCATTGAAATCCATTGCCTCCAGAGCGCTGCGTACATCTACGATCACGTTATGCAGCCTTGTGGTGGAAAGCAAATCAAACAGTGGGGGAATGAAGGATGACGCAAGGTCATTCTTGATATCCTGAACAACGCCATCGGCAATGCTCGGGATACTGACGCCCAGTGCTGCCAGATCAAGATTCCTGACCAACGTCTGGACATTTGGCTTGATCGCCGGAATCACATGGCCGATTACCTTTTCGGCAACCTCGATCGCATAGTCCACTTCAGCGGGCATCTGCTTCTCAAGCGTTGCGTGGGCAGCCTGTTCTACATTGTCAACGCCAGCGGCGGACGCGATCATGCTCGTCGTGAATTCCGCACGCTGCTCCTTCATGCCGGCGGGCGCTTTGGAAAGCGTTGTAAACCGGACGGAGGAGGAAGCGTTAACCAGGGAGCCGGACATCACGTCGTACATCTGTGCGCCGTTGTTCGTGGTGAAACCGCTGATGCTCAGTTGGCCCGCGTGGCCCGTGAAGAGGAACTTCACGCCCGCGTCCGCGAGAGCGGCAGGATTTGCACCATTGCCGGAGATGATGCACGTGTCGTCCAGCAGGCCGAGGGAGGCGGCGGCTTGGTCGGGATCGTTGGTATAGAGCTTGGTCTTGCCGCCAAGATCGATCTCCAATCCCGCCAGCGTGTGAAGCAGGTCGATAAACGTCCTGTCCACGCTGCTGCGCGTAACTGCCGGATGGTGGGATGCGGCAAAGACCGTATTGCCGTTGGCAATTTCAGCTTTCGCCTTGTCTACCACCCACTGGGGCATCTGGCCCTGGCCGTCTGCCGCGACGGAGTCGCTCATGACAACCTTGAAGCCGCTGCCCAGGTCTGCGACATAGGAAGCGGAATTCGGATCCTGCTGGGCCTCACTGTAGCCGAAGTCCTTATAGAGATCCTTAAACACTGCTTTCGATACCGCAGTCGTCGTACCGCCTTCACGGACGTCATGCTCACCGGGAATGACATAGACCGGAATGCCTTCTGCCTTCACTTCCGCGAGCTTGCCTGCCACATACTGGTGGGAAGTCTTGCTGCCGTTGTTGGTGAGGTCACCGGTAACGAGCAGCACGTCCGCATTGCTTGCCTTGACCTTTTCGATCGCGGCGTCAAGCAGTGCGGCGCTCTTGGAAAGCATCAGGCCATCTTTGTCTGCCGCTCCCGCCTGATAGCGGATGTCCGAGATGGTGGCGACTTTGATTGTGCTGGCACTTTCCGCGCCGACGATGAATGCGGCCTGAACGCTTACAAGCAGCATCATGACGGCGAGAAAAATACTCAGCAGCCGTTTGCATTTCTTCAAATTTTTACACCTCCAAATAATAAATTTTTTTAGGCGTAGGAACGCCTTGGGCGTGTCTTATTCGGTTTTCACGGTGCACGCGGGCCGGAAAATGAAGAAATTGGAAAAACGGCAAAATAACCGAAATCTTTTCACATTGAGAACAACTCTCTATAAAACTAGCGATGATTTCGTACACAAATCATAAACTTAAATAGATACATTGTCAATCACTTTGAAAAACAATCATGTTGCTTTGTGAAATTTATATAATTAATTAAAATATTTTTTAGACATTATAACGGCGGATTTGTATAAATTTATATGTACATCCCGGTTTATCAATCCTATATTTTTATAAAAAGCCGAAAGAATGTATGCCTCGTGCTGCGGTCATTGTGTGAGCCCGCGAGACTTCTGTTATGATTTCTATGTATTATCAGGAAAAGAATACTGCTGTCGGTAAAGAAATGAGGAGCACCCTCTCTATTTATACTCTATTTATAATAGAAAAGAGAGAAACAGATAAAAGCGGGGCGCAGAATATTTTCAAATTGACATGGCTTTCCCCTTGACAGAAAGGGATACGTTTAGTATAATAAATCCCGCTGTAAAGAAAAAGACTTTACATAAGCTCTTCTTTTCAGGCTGCAACTGCGGTATGGAAAGAGGATGATTTTGCGGACCGGGGAGGCGAAGGTGTGGCGAAGGATCTTGGAATCACGATTTTGCTTGATTTCTATGGGGATATGCTCACGGAAAAGCAGCGGGATTTTCTTGGCTACTATTATAATGACGACCTTTCCCTATCCGAGATTGCGGAAAACGAAGGGATCACGAGGCAGGGTGTACGCGATTCGATCAAACGCGCGGAAGCGCAGCTGTTTGATATGGAGGAGCGGCTGGGCCTTGCTCGTCGTTTTCATGAAATGCGCAGGGGCCTCGATGAGATCATCGACTGCGCAAACGCGATCAGCGAGTACAACATGCGCTATGGCCTTTCCCGTGAAATCAATGATACCACCGTAAAGATCAAAGCGATCGCACAATCCCTGTGCGAAGTGTAAAAGGGAGTGATGATTTGGCTTTTGAGGGCCTTTCCGATAAGCTTGAGGCCGCGTTCAAAAAGCTGCGCGGCAAAGGCAAGCTGACTGAAACCGATGTACGCAATGCAATGCGGGAGGTACGCCTGGCGTTGCTGGAAGCGGACGTCAACTATAAAGTAGCCCGCGATTTTACCGCTAAAGTAACGGAACGGGCGATCGGCGCGCAGGTCATGGAAAGCTTGACCCCCGGCCAGATGGTCGTGAAAATCGTCAACGAGGAGCTCACGGAGCTGATGGGCGGCACGCGCAGCCGCCTGGCAAGCGCGCCTCATCCGCCGACGGTCGTGATGATGTGTGGCCTGCAGGGCGTCGGCAAGACGACCTATTGCGCAAAGCTTGGCCTGATGCTCAAAAATCAGGGCAACCGCCCCCTGCTCGCGGCATGCGATATTTACCGCCCCGCGGCGATCAAACAGCTGCAGGTAGTAGGGGAAAAGGCGGGCGTCCCTGTTTTTGAAAAGGGCACTGCAGACCCTGTGGAAATTGCGCGGGAGGCGATCAAGCTCGCGAAGGATCAGGGCTATGACTACGTCCTGCTCGATACGGCAGGCCGCCTGCATATCGATGAGGCGCTGATGGACGAGCTCAAGCGCGTCAAATCGGAGATCAAGCCCCATGAGATTTTGCTGCTGATCGATGCGATGACCGGCCAGGACGCCGTCAATGTAGCCACCGCTTTCAACGACGCGCTCGGTGTGGACGGGCTTGTACTGACGAAACTCGACGGCGACACCCGCGGCGGCGCGGCGCTTTCGGCGCGCGCGGTCACAGGCAAGCCGATCAAATTCATCGGCACGGGCGAAAAGCTCGGTGATCTCGACGCGTTCCATCCGGATCGAATGGCGTCGCGCATCCTCGGGATGGGGGACGTGCTTTCCCTGATCGAGAAGGCGGAGACGACACTCGATGAGAAAAAGGCAATGGAGCTTGAGGCAAAGCTCCGGAAGAATAAATTCGATCTCAACGATCTGCTCAACCAATTGCGCGAAATGAAGAAGATGGGCAATCTCAAGGAGATGCTCGCGATGCTCCCCGGCATCGGCAAGCAGCTGGGCGATGTGGAGATCGATGAGCGGCAATTCGACCGCACGCAGGCGATTATCCTCTCTATGACGCCCGCAGAGCGTGAAAAGCCGGACCTCATCAATCCCTCGCGCAAGCGGCGCATTGCAGCCGGATGCGGCATGCAGGTGGAGGATGTCAACCGCCTTTTGAAGCAGTATCGCGATATGCAGCGGATGTTCAAGCAATTCAGCGGCAAAGGCATGCGCAAAAAGATGCGCCGTATGGGCCAGCTTCCCCCGGGCATGGGCGGAGGGCTGTTTTAAAATTCGCTTTCAGCACGTCAGCCCCGTAGCTCCCAAACGGCAGGTGAAAACGTGATGAACCAATAAACTATTTTCATTTTTTGGAGGAATGCAGTTATGGCAGTTAAAATCAGACTGCGCCGCATGGGCGCAAAGAAGGCACCGTTTTACCGCATTGTGGTTGCGGATTCCCGTTATCCACGCGACGGCCGCTTCATTGAGGAGATCGGCTATTACAATCCGCTTCAGGATCCGCCTGTGGTAAAGATTGATGCGGAGAAGGCGGCAAAGTGGATCGCCAACGGCGCGCAGCCGACCGATACCGTCAAGGCGATCTTCAAGAAGAATGATATCATCAAATAAACTGCCCATGGATTAGGAGGGCTTCATTTTGAAGGAGTTACTGGTCACAATCGCACAGGGCCTTGTAGAGGATCCGTCCGCTGTTTCAGTTGATGTGGATGCGCCGGATGAGGAAGGGACGATCGTCTATCATCTTCATGTCGCGCAGCCGGATATGGGACGCGTGATCGGCAAGCAGGGCCGGATCGCGAAAGCGATCCGTACGGTGATGAAATCCGTTGCAACACGCGCGAATGAGAAAATCCGCGTTGATATTGACTGACGGGCCTTACATGACAAAAACCATACGCCTGGCTTTCAGGCATACAATTTGCAATTCATAAAGTGTGTTCGTTGAGGGTGTACCGCATACGTTTTTATCGTATGCGGTATGTTTTTTACTTTTTCGCACAATAAATGAGTAAAGCTATTGGACTTTACTCCATGATGGATACACACATATATTCTTATTATAAATATAAATCAAGGATGGATATGGCATATTAAACAGATGTGATATAAAATATATATGAAATGTGCTGAAAAAAACGCGAAAGCTTGCAGAAAGATGATTTCGTAGATATAATGGATACTAAATTGTAACTAATTGTAACCAAATTGTAACCATTTTGTATGGAAAAAAAGATGGAGGTGTTCCCGCATGGGGCTGAAGAACGCCAAACGGGAGAAGCCGGCGCAAACAGCGCAGGAGGGAGCCATCAAGGAAACAGACATCATGGAAACGGCCCAGGCCGGAGAAGATAAAGAAGCAAAGCAGCCCATTGGAGAGCAGAAGCAGGCTCCCCGCGCGGCCGGCGCGGCGCTGGGAGCGGTATACCGGCAGGTGTCGTTGATCGGAATGCAGACGCAGCGGTATGTCAAGCGGTTTTACCGCCATATCGAGCGGTATCTGAGGCTGCCGTTCCAGATGGCGCGGTTCGGGCTGCGGTTCGTGTTTGTGACGGTGGACCGGTATGCGTTGCGCGCGTATCACGAGGCGGCGGACGAGGCAAGGTACCTGCGGGAGGAAATGCGCAGCGTGCGTTCCAACCTTGGGCGCTGTGTGAAGGAGAGCCCGGTGTCAGTGTTCCCGGTGCTGGGGCATTACATGTCAAAGGCGGTCAAGCGGCATCAGAAGCTGTTCGGAACGCTGCTGAACACGGCGCTGCCGATCGGTGCGTGCGTGCTGCTGGCGACGACGGTGGCGCACTGGGGGAGCGTGACGTTTGCGCTGGAGGTCCATTACAACGATCAAAAGATCGGGTATGTGGCGAGCGAGTCGGTGTATCTGGAGGCGGAGAAGCTGGCGCGGAGCCGGATCATGACTGGCGAGCAGCAGGCGGCGAGTACGGAAGAAACAACGGCTGGGGGAGGAAGCGGCCGTGTGGTAAACCTGAGCACGAGGAGCGTGGCGGAGGAGGACAACGAAGCGTCGGACGAGCTGATATCGAAGCCGACGTACAAGCTGAGCCTGGTATCGATCGATCAGCTGACGGATGCGAAGGGGATGTCGGATAAACTGATCGAGCATTCGAGCAGCAAGATCACGAATGCATGCGGGGTGTATGTGGACGGGCAGTTTGTCTGCGCGGTGAAGAACGAGACGGATGCGGTGAGCGTATTCGATCAGATACTGAATGAAAAGAAGACGGATGAGGCGAACACGATGGCGGACTTTGTGGAAGAGGTCAGCTATGTGCAGGGCCTGTATCCGGACAATGAGGAAACGGTGTGGGACGCGGAGCGGCTGGAAGAAAAGCTGAGGAGCAAGAAGGCGGAGGCGGTGTACTACACGGTAAAGATGGGAGACACGGTGTCCGGGATCGCGCAGGCGAACGACCTGACGACGAAGGAACTGATGGAGATGAACAGAGGATTGACGGAGACGATCCACGTAGGGGACCAGCTGCTGGTATCGAACGAGGTGAATTACCTGCGTGTGAAGCTGATGAAGACGGTACAGCGGAGGGAAGAGATCCCATATGAGACAGAAGAGACGAAGACGTCGAGCATGTACGTGGGGCGTACGAAGACGGTGCAGGAAGGAGTCAACGGAGAGAGGCAGATCACAGAGCTGGTGACGTATATCGACAATGTGGCGGTGAGCACGCAGCAGGTGAGCTCGAAGGTAGTGAAGGACCCTGTGACGAAGAAGGTCAATGTGGGGACGAAGTCGAAGAGCAGCTACAGCGGCTACAGCTCCTCCACCTCGCCCATCTATTATGGAACCGGATCCGTGTCGACGAAGATGATGTGGCCAGCGCCTACGGCGCATCAGGTGTCACAATATTATGGCCATAACGGCCACAGGGGAATGGATATCACGACCAACGGCGCGTCCGGGCGCCCGATCGTAGCCGCGGCCAGCGGTACGGTAACCTATGCCGGCTGGGATTCCACAGGGCATGGATACCGCGTTGTCATCAACCATGGCAACGGCCTGCAAACCGGCTATTCCCACTGCAAATCCGGTTCGATCCGGGTGCGCGTGGGTCAACAGGTTTCTCAGGGGCAGCAAATTGCGCGTATCGGTTCGACGGGCAATTCCTCCGGGCCGCATCTGCACTTCGAGGTGATCCGCAACGGGACGCGCGTTAACCCGCTTCCGTATATCACATAATCTGCTGATTGAAATCAGTGGGGCGGCGGACGGCCTGTCTGCCGCTTTGATCTGTAAATTGGAAGGAGAAAGATGAATGGCGATCCGAACGCTTCGATATAACGACGATGAAATCCTGAGAAAGCACTGCCGTCCAGTAGTCGAGGTCACGGACCGAATCCGTGAGCTGCTCGACGATATGGCCGAGACGATGTACGCGGAAAACGGGGCAGGGCTTGCCGCCTGCCAGGTCGGTATTCTCAAACGGCTTGTGACCATCGATATGGGGGAGGGGCTGCTGAAGCTTGTCAACCCCGAAATTGTGGAGGCACAGGGCGAACAGGAATGTGTGGAGGCCTGCCTGAGCTTCCCGGCCGTGTGGGGAAAACCGTGCGGCCGCAGCGTGTGACGGTTCGCGCGCTCGACGAAAACGGAAAAATCGTCACCTATACTGGACAAGGTGATCTTGCCAAGTGTTTCTGCCATGAGCTTGATCACCTCGATGGGATCGTTTTGCCAGATCGTGCAACTGCATGGTTATCAGGTGGAAAAGGTTGATTTTACGTGGAATGCTACCTCTGGCTGTCAAACAATATCTGATGGTTGGTGGACGAATTCCACTCCCTGTGCCATACTGAAGGGCGGAAATCGGCAGAAGGGGAAGGATAGAGTATAGGATTTCAGGAAAAATTTTACGGCCTGTGCCGGAAGCTCTGATCCAACCCTCCGGTCGCTTCGCTCATTTGAAAATTGAAATTTCGTATACACCCGAATATTGTTATGAAAACATCATTGCCTACGATCTTTTCACATCGGAGTTATATTTCCTATATTTAATATAATATATCCGCTCTCTGCGTTATAATATCATCCATTGAACAGCGCAGAAAGGTTGATTGAAACCAATGGATGGTCTAAATGAAGCAATTGCCGTTTCCTTCCACGAGGGCGTATATAAATGCATTCTAAGCAATCCCGTGGCTAAAACAGAAGGGTACCGCAAAATCGTACTGAATCGCCTCCCGGGTGGGTTCCAGCTTGAAAAATACACGGAGAAGCAGGTCTTCCACGAAAAGCTTACCGAAGAGGAGGCGGCATCCTTCCTCTGCGACGCATTGCTGGATCGCTTTCGCCAATATAACGGCTGGGATGAATCGCGCGAATACCAGATCCGCATCAGCGCAAAAGGAAAAATCCTCTGCTCACGCAAAGCGGTTTCAAATCAGGCCCCGAAAGCGGCACAATCACACAATCGTAAAAAACGCTATCTTCTCGAAGAGGGCACGATGATCGAGCCGCTCATCGATCTGGGTGTGTTCACAAAAGAGGGGAAAGTCGTCCATGCGATGTATGATAAATACAAGCAAATCAACCGCTTTCTTGAGATGGTGGATGACGAAGCGGATAAGCTTCCCCGGGAGGGTCCGCTGCGCGTGATCGATTTTGGCTGCGGGAAATCCTATCTCACCTTCATCCTGTATTATTACCTGACGGCGGTCAAAAAGCGTGAGGTGCGCATGGTCGGCCTTGACCTGAAGGCGGATGTGATCGAGAGATGCAATCAGACGGCACACAAATACGGCTACGACGGCCTGCATTTTGAATTGGGCGATATCAACGGCTACCGGCTTGAGGGCGGGGTCGATCTGGTGATCACGCTCCACGCCTGCGATACGGCCACGGATTATGCCCTGTTCAATGCGGTGAGCTGGGGGGCGCGCGTGATCCTATTCGTACCCTGCTGCCAGCATGAGCTCAACGGGCAGATGCAGAGCGATCGGTTATCCATCCTTACTCGATATGGAGTCGTAAAGGAGCGCACCGCCGCTCTGATGACGGATGCGATCCGCGGCAATCTCCTGGAATGCTGCGGCTATAAAACGCAGCTGCTGGAATTTATCGATCTTGCCCATACGCCGAAAAATATTCTGATCCGCGCTGTGAAACGCGCGCCATCGCAGAAGGCCCCGGTGAGCGTGCTCGAAGAGACGGAATCCCTCATGGAGGAATTTTCCCTGCATCCCACCCTCTACCGATTGCTCAAAGAGGCGGGGAGGATTTGATTGCATCGAAAATGAAAAAAGCTTTTCTGCACAGGGATTGACAGAAAAGCCCTTTTGCACTATACTGAAAATAGACGGAGGCATTACCGCATAGACGGTTCGCCCCCTAAAGTTTACAAGCTAAAAGTTGTAGCCGCAAACTGGGGAGTTGGGCGGCTACTTCTTTTTTATGCCGATTGCTGTCAGGATTAACCCGGCAACGCCGATGATTACAAGCGAGAAAGTAAAAAGATTCTCATATGTAACATATTGCATATTCAGCATCACCCCCTTTTGAAAAGGGGGAACGGTGCATAACGCACCGCAAGAACGAACCGCCTACCGTTTGGGTAATACCTCCTGCACCATTGTAGCATACTGGTAATTATTTGTACAATAAACAGTTATTGAAAACAGAAACGCTGCTTGCATGATTGCAGGCAGCGCTTTTCTATGATTATTTCAGCATAACTATCGTCACGCCGTCTTCGCCCTCGCCGTAAACGCCCAGCCGGTAGCTTTTCACACTCGGGTGCGCGCGCAGATGCTTCTGCACGGCGCCCCGTAGCGCGCCCGTTCCCTTGCCGTGGATGATTGTGCATTCATTAAGCCCGGTCATCACACAGTCGTCAAGGAACTGATCGAGGTCGAGCAGGGCTTCCTCTACCGTTTTGCCGCGCAGGTCGCAGCTTGTTTTAACACTCGTCTGCGCGATGCTATCCGATCGGTGGATCGTCCGACTTTTGGGGATCGTGCGTTTTTTCTCCTTCGAGCTGAGCAGGCGCAGGTTTTTGAGCCGGACGCGCGTTTTCAGCGGGCCTGCCAATACCTCCACATTGCCGTTTTGATCCGGCAGGGTGAGGACGGTCGCCTGCTTATCGAGATCCGCGATCAGCACCGCGTCGCCAACTTGCAGCGGACGGGGGAGAACGTAGTCCGCATCGTCTACCACCGGGGCGACGACGGGGTTTGTCACCTCCGCCATTGCGTTCGCATGCTGTTTCATCTGCGATTTGGCGCGGCGGGCAAGGTCGGCGAGGTTTTGATTTTTTTCCTTCTCCCTTTTGAGCTTTTCCAGCTCCATCAGGAAGGCCTGTGATTCCCGCCGCGCCTGCTCCACGATACGCATGGCCTGTGCACGCGCCTGCTCAATTTCTCTGTCGCGCAATTGATCAATGCTTTTGAGCTGCTCCTCTGCTTTTTGCCGGATCACCTCCGCCTCAGCGCGTTGTGCACGCGCCTCCTCGCGCTCCTGCTCAAGTGCCTGATGGCTTTCTTCTAGGCTTTCCACCACGTCCTCAAACCGGGTGTTTTCTGCGGAAACGAGCTCTCTGGCACGGTCTACGACGGCGCTTTCCATGCCCAGCCGCTCTGAGATCGCAAAGGCGTTCGACCGCCCGGGCACGCCGATGAGCAGCCGGTAGGTCGGCCGCAGGGTGGCTACGTCGAATTCGCAGCAGCCGTTTTCTACACGCGGCGTTTGCAGGGCATAGGCCTTCAATTCTGCATAATGGGTGGTAGCGGCGATCTTTGCGCCCTGTAAATGGAGCTGCTCGAGGATCGCCATGGCGAGCGCCGCGCCCTCAACAGGGTCCGTGCCCGCGCCCAGCTCGTCGATGAGCACCAGGGAGTGTCCGTCCGCCTGACGCAGGATATCAATGATATTTGTCATGTGAGCGGAGAAGGTGGAGAGGGATTGCTCGATGCTCTGCTCGTCCCCGATATCCGCGAGTACATGCGTGAAAATGGAGACGCGGCTCTCGTCGGCAACCGGAATCATCAGGCCGCACATCGCCATCAGCGTCAGCAGGCCGATTGTTTTGATCGATACGGTCTTGCCGCCCGTGTTGGGGCCGGTGATGACCAGCGTGTCGAAGTCCCCGCCGAGGCGGATATCTGTGGGGACGACCTTGTCTTTTGCAATCAGAGGATGCCGCGCGCGCCGTAGCTCGATAATCCCTTCGTCGTTGAGGAGCGGGGGCGCGGCCTTCATCTCGTAGGCGAGCTGCGCCTTGGCAAAGATCAGGTTGAGCTCCACCGCGCATTCGTAGCTCGCCTTGACCGTATCCGCAAAGGAGCCCGCTTCGGTGGAAAGCTCCATCAGGATCCGGTCGATTTCATCGCGCTCCTTGCTCTGGAGCACCTTGATCTCGTTGTTGGCCTCCACCACGCCCATCGGCTCGATGAAGACGGTTGCGCCGCTGGAGGAAGTATCGTGGACAAGACCCGCGACCTCGCCGCGGTTTTCGTTTTTGACAGGGACGACGAAGCGCCCGTTGCGCTGCGTGACAATCGGCTCCTGCAAAAATTTCTGGTAATGCGGGGAGCGGATCATCTGATCGAGCCGGTCGCGTACACGCGAGCTGGCGGCGCGGATTTTGCGCCGGATATCCTGCAGGGCAGGGGAAGCGCTGTCGGCCATTTCATCCTCAGAGAGGATCGCATTGGTAATACGCTCCTCCAGGAATTTATTCGGCATAAGCGCCTGAAAGAAATGGTCGAGGCAGGTTTCCACCCCCGCGCTGCGGGAGCGCCATTCCGAGAGGGAACGGATCACGCGCAGCACCTCGGCGACATCAAGCAGTTCACGCATGGTCAGCATCCCGCCCGCGGCCGCGCGCTGCAAGGCGTTGTTGACATTGTGCAGCCCGCCGAAGGACGGTCCGCCAAACCGGGCGAGGAGCATGTGCGCATCCTCCGTCTGCTTGAGCAGGGCGCGTGCCAGATGCAGATCCGTCTGCGGCGTAAGCGCCAGGGCGAGCTCCTTCGCGTCCGCACAGGTGGCGTGTGAAGCGAGCATTTCTAAAATTTTATCCAGCTCCAGGGAGCGGTAATGACGGTTTTCTGTTGTTTTCATTATGAAATCTCCTGTTACATATGTAAAGTTGATATCCTTCACAGAATGAAGAAAGAAAAAGATATTTCGCCAGATCAGGAGGACACCTGATGATAGAAATGCAGCGTTTGAAACCCGCGCTGTGTCTGCGCGAGGAGATAACGCTCAGAAACGTTGGCCAGTGTCCGAAGGCTGTCATCCGGCAGTGTAAAGCGGAATATCTTGTCGAAATCGGAAAACACAATGTGCCGCATTGCGGTGACAACGCCGATGGGCAGCGTGTCGTGCGGTGTTTTGGGGCGGCAGTTTTCACAATACAGACGGCCATGCACCGTGTCGAAATACATCGGATCGGATTCGAATGCGCCACAGGTTTCACAGGCGACCAGACTCGGCATATAACCTGCAATCGAGAGCAATCGCAGCTCAAAGATGGCCTTCAGCTGTAAAAGCGGGCGCTTGCCGGCTGCGAGCAGATGCAGCGTATTCAGAATCAGCCGCAAATACGGCGCCGCATCATCCAGCTCCGGCGCTAATTCCGCCATGAGCTGGGCAAAATACAGTGCAAGAGAGAGGTTTTCCATATTTCCGCGCAGAGAGAAGAAAACCTCGATCGGCTCTGCTTCATCGATTATGTAGCTGTCCCGTCCCTGAAAAATCGAGAAACGGGAATAGCTCAAAAGCTGAGTGGCGGTTAAAGCGTTGCTCCTGATCCGTCGCGCCCCGCGGGCAAACGCATGCACGATGCCATAGTCGCGCGTGAGCAGCGTGACCCTGCGGTCCGCTTCACCGATATTCTGTTCCCGGATGACCAGGCCGTCCGTGTTCAGGCGCATGGGTTGATGCCTCCTGCGTGGGCTGCGTACGATTTTCCGCCTGCATCCGGAAACGCAGGTAGTCTTCCACCCTGCCGGTTGCGGCAAATTGTGCCCACGCTTGTTGTTTGTTGTCCATCAATAATCCTCTCCCTGCTCGTACAGAATCGAACGCATGTGCGTTCTTGTAAGTAGTTCGCCTCGATCAGACGGCATTACTTACTGTCTCACACAACAGGGGGAATATCAGAGGTAATTTTTGATTTCTCTATTTCTGTCAGAAAACGATAGATTCGTAAATTGCAGATGCATCCTTTGGGAGCCTCTGCACATGGAGCAGAAAGCGGGTTTCCCGCACGACGTAGACAATGTCATAATCCTGAAAGATACCTCGCGGCGCACTTGGGTTCGTCCGGGAGCGGTTCATATAGACGGCACGGATGCGCCCGTCCTCCCGGGCCGCATTCACAATCAGGTCAAACATGTCCTGCTCGCTTCGCATGAAAACAAATCCCTTCACTGAATGGAGCTGAAATCAATCCAGGCCAAAGTTATGAATCAGCCCCTCACGGTTGCGCCAATCCTCCTTGACCTTCACCCAGCATTGCAGATTGATGCGGCAGTTAAAAAAATGCTCCATATCCTCTCGGGCATAGGTGGAAACCTTTTTGAGCATCGCGCCCTTTTTGCCGATGACGATGCCCTTGTGGCTTTCCCGCTCGCAGTAAATCGTTGCTTCCACATCCATCAGGTCGCTGTTATCGCGCTCGCGCATTTTTTCCACGCTGACGGCGATCCCATGCGGGATCTCCTGCTCAAGTAGGCGCAACAGCTTCTCCCGAATGATTTCCGCGGCAATGACACGCTCCGGCTGATCGGTGAGCGTATCGTCCGGAAAGAAATGCATGGAGGGAACAGAGAGCTTTTTCAGCTCCTCAAGCAGTTCCGGAACACCGTCTCCATTGATCGCAGAGACGGGGACGACCGCCGTAAAGTCATAGAGGGCGGAGAGCTTGAGAATGCGCTCCATCAGAAGCTCCTTGCGCGGGAGCGTGTCGATTTTGTTGATGGCGAGGATCACAGGCAGCTTTTCCGTCTGGAAGCGCTGGATGAGCTCTTTTTCCGCCTGGCGCAGCTCGCCCTGCGGCTCCACGACAAACAGGCAGGCGTCTACATCTGCGATGCTGTCGCCAACCGCCTTGACCATCTTTTCGCCCAGCTTATTATGCGGGCGATGAAAGCCCGGCGTGTCGGTAAAGACGAGCTGGACCTCATCTTCCGTGAGGACGCCCATGATGCGCGTGCGGGTGGTTTGCGGCTTATCGGAAACGATGGCGATCTTCTGACCGAGCATCCGGTTGAGCAGCGAAGATTTCCCGACGTTCGGGCAGCCGACGATGGAGATGAAAACGGTACGTGTTTGAGTCATAGTCAACAACCTTTTCTCCGTATGCAGAGTATAACAGTATAAAGAATAAAAAATGAAAATAATTTATAGTGCGTTCCAGCGTGCGGCATACGGGAAACACGCGAAACGGGTTGTACAGATCATAGAAAAAAGGATAGAACATCATATTTTACAATCAAAATAAATCAACAGTGTTAGTATAGCATATTTGAAAGACGAACTCCAGGCAAAGAAAAGGGGCGGTTCTCTGAACCGCCCCAGAAATCCGTTATGGCTTATGTTTCGTCTCCTCCAGACCCAGCAGCTTCAGCGGCCCTATGAATATGTAGGCCAGGCTGAACAGCAGGCTCGCGGCAAACAGCGCGAGGGAGCCGGGATGGGACGCAAAATACTGGTACAGCGCGCGGAATGCGGGTGGCTGCCACAGCAGAGCGATGCCGACTGCCACGGCGCCAATCGCCGCGGCCAGTACGCCGCCCGCCGCCGTATCCTTCGCCGCCTTCGCCAGCGGGTGTGTTTCCTTGCAGTGCAGATCGACGGCCCGCTCCACTGCAGTGTTGATCAGCTCCCCCATGATCACGATCGCGTTTGCAAGAAAGATGATGGCGAACTGCGTGCGGGAGAGCTGGAAAAAATCGAAGCCCAGAAGGAAAAAGTACATGTATGCCATGCACACAACATGAATCCGCATATTGCGCTCATGGTGCAGGCAATAAAAAATGCCGCGGATCGCATAGACGAAGCTCATGCCTAAGGCTTTCATAAAAATCCTTTCCAAGCCGCATGCCGCGCAGTCAAGCAGGCTCTGCGCAAGCCTTTTAAGGCCAAGAGCGCCGGTGCTTTTTCAGTGCATTGCGGCCGCTGTCTTTCTGTTTCCGGTCGTGTCATTATTCTCCCATATAGTAGCTGCCGTTGCGCTGCAGGCCGAGCTGGGTGAGAACTGTCTCCTCCTTTTCACGCATCCGCACGCTCTCGAGACCGCCGGCCTCGTGATCATAGCCGAGCAGATGGAGCATGGAGTGCACGGTCAGAAAGCCAATCTCGCGCTGGAGCGAATGCCCGTAACGCTGCGCCTGCTCCACCGCGTGTGGCATGGAGATGACGATATCGCCGAGCATCTGCGCGCCGGTATCCTTGTTGATATCGTATACGCCGTTCTCGCCGAGCGGGAAGGAGAGAACGTCTGTGCTGCCGTCTACATTGCGGTATTGCTTATTCAATTTGTGGATTTCGTCGTCGTCAACGAATTTGACGCTGATTTCCGCCGGGCCCTTGAATTCTTCCAGAATCAGCACGGCGGTGCAGCAGCGGCGTACCAGCATGCGCACGCCTGTGGGGATTTTCACTTCCTTCTGTGCATTGGAAATAATCACTTTTACTTTATTTTCTGTCATTTCTGCGTTTGCCCTCCTCGTGTCTTTCGTATGCTTTGATGATGTCCTGCACCAGCCTGTGGCGCACGACGTCTTTTTCTGTAAAGGTGACAGATGCAATGTCGTCGATGCCCTTGAGGATCCGCATAACTTCGACCAGGCCGGAGCGTTTTCCATCGGGCAGGTCCACCTGTGTGATGTCGCCGGTGACGACGATCTTGGAGTTGAAGCCCAGGCGCGTTAAAAACATCTTCATCTGCTCGCTGGTGGTATTCTGCGCCTCATCCAGGATGATGAAGCTGTCGTCCAGCGTGCGGCCGCGCATGTAGGCGAGCGGCGCGACTTCAATATTTCCGCGCTCCTGGTATTTTTGAAAATTTTCTGCGCCGAGCATGTCAAACAGGGCGTCGTACAGCGGGCGCAGATAAGGGTCGACCTTATGCTGGAGGTCGCCGGGCAGGAAGCCCAGCTTTTCACCTGCCTCCACGGCCGGGCGGGTGAGGATGATGCGGTTGACCTCCTTGGCGCGGAAGGCGGTGACGGCCATAGCGACTGCCAGATAGGTTTTACCCGTGCCGGCCGGGCCGACGCCCAATACGATCGTATTCTGCTGGATCGCCTCGATATACCGCTTCTGCCCAAGGGTTTTGGGTTTGACCGGCTTGCCGCGCGAGGTGATGCAGATGCAGTCCGCCGTAAGGGCGTGGATTTTATCCTCGCTGCCCTCCTCTACCAGAGAGAGGACATACCGCACATTCTGCTCACTGAGCGCTTCGCCGCGGTTGATAAGCGTCAAAAGCCCGCCGATCGCGCGCACGGCCTTGGCGACGTTTTCCGCCTCGCCCGTGACCTTGAGGTCGGAGCCCCGGCTGATGACGCTGACGTTGTACTCCCGTTCGATCAGCCGGATATTTTCATCAAAGCTGCCGAAGAGACTGACCGCCTGCTCGAGCCGGTCGACGCTGATGGTTTGTTCAAACATGAAAGTCAATCACCTGCTTTATGGAATACCTGATTGCACGTTATGAAAAACGGCCCCTCATATATTTTGTTACATTATAACATAATTTTCTGCAAAAGTCATCTATTATGAATAAAAAACGGTACAAAGTATCCGAATATTCACGCCGTATTCTTGTGCACCTATCCAAGACGGAAATCTGCGGAAAAGTATTGCGTAGTGGTTTATTATTTGGTAATTTTCAGGTATAATATGCAGGGGAATCCTGTTTTCCACGAAGAATATAAGGCTGACAGCCGGGATGGATGGACAAAATGTTTGTAGATGTTGCAAAGATCAAAATAGAGGCGGGCAACGGGGGCAACGGCGCCGTTTCGTTCCGCCGTGAAAAATATGTCGCAGCCGGAGGGCCGGACGGAGGAGACGGTGGCAAAGGCGGGGATATCGTTTTTCAGGTGGACGATCATCTCGTCACGCTGTCCGATTTCCGCTACAAGAAAAAGTATAAAGCGCCCAACGGGCAGGATGGCGGCCCGCGCCGGCGCAACGGCCGAAAAGGAGAGGACCTTGTCATCCGCGTCCCGCGCGGTACGGTGCTGCGCGAGGCGGAGACCGGCAAGGTGATGGCGGATCTATCGTCCGACGAGCCCTTCGTCGCGGCAAAGGGCGGGCGCGGCGGCTGGGGCAATCCGCATTTTGCCACCGCTACCCGGCAGGCGCCGCGCTTTGCGAAGAACGGCACGCCCGGCGAGGAGTGGGAGCTGACGATGGAGCTCAAGCTTCTGGCGGATGTGGGGCTGCTCGGCTTCCCGAACGTGGGCAAATCGACGCTGGTTTCGGTGGTGAGCGAGGCAAAGCCGATCATTGCGGACTACCACTTCACCACGCTTACTCCCGTGTTGGGCGTTGTGCGCATGGGGGAGGGGCAGTCCTTTGTGATGGCGGATATTCCCGGCCTGATCGAGGGCGCGAGCGAGGGCGTGGGCCTTGGCCATGAGTTCCTGCGGCATGTGGAGCGCTGCAGGCTGCTGGTGCATATCGTCGACGTCTCCGGCAGCGAGGGGCGCGATCCGATCGAGGATTTTGAAAAAATCAACCGGGAGCTTGCCTCCTTTAACCCGGAGCTTTCCACCCGCCCGCAGATCGTGGCGGGCAATAAGTGCGATTTGGCGGAGGATGAGCAGCTCGCCCGCTTTGAATCGTATATCCGGGGGAAGGGATATGACTATTATCCCATGTCCGCCGCGATTTCCTATGGCACGAAGGAGCTGATCGATGCTGTAGCGGCGCGCCTGCACACGCTGCCACCCGTGAAGCGCTATGAGCGGGAGGAAATTCCGCTGGAGGCGCTGGCAAAGAAGAAAAACAGCGGCTTCACCATCACGGAGCATGAGGGCGTGTATTTTGTGGAGGCGCCCTGGCTGATCCCAATTCTCAACCAGATCAATCCCGAGGATTATGAATCCCTGCAATATTTTGAGCGGGTGCTGCGCTCGAGCGGAATCATCGACGGGCTGGTGGAGCGCGGGATCCATGAAGGGGATACGGTTAATATTTACGATATCGAGTTTGATTACGTGCCGTAGGGCACGGCGAAGGAGCTGTTTTTTTGGAACCCTTTTTGCATAATGCGTGCGACCCGCGGCAGATGAGCCCGCTGACGCTCGCCTTTCTGGGCGACGCAGTCTATGAGCTGTTTGTCCGGGAGGGCCTGGTGCGGGCGGCGAACCGACCGGCCAATGTGCTGCACGGCCTTGCAGTGCGGCAGGTTAAGGCCTCTGCGCAGGCGTGCGCCGTCACAAAGCTGATGCCGTTGCTGGATGCGGAAGAGCTTGCCGTCTATAAGCGGGGGCGCAATGCGCATCCCGGCCATATCCCCAAAAACGCATCTCACAGCGATTATCATGCGGCCACTGGATTTGAGGCGCTGGTGGGTTACCTCTATCTGCAGGGGCGGACAGAGCGGCTGCAGGAGCTGTTCGCCATGCTGCAGGAGGAAGGCCAGGGCCCGGCCCCGCAGCAGGCGGGTTCGGCTGTCTGAATCAAGATAGAAGGACGGAGGAGAGCGTAAAGTATGGAAGATAAAAACGATAAGCGCGCGGGTACAGAGCCGAAAGGGAAACAGAAACCGGAACCGCGGGAATTCGGCAGACCCCGCCGGCGCGGCAGCGCGGCACGGGAGGGCGTGATCGACGTGCTGCTGTGGATCACCGGCTGCCTGCTCTATGCGATTTCCATGAACATGTTCAATGTTCCGAACCATATCGCCCCCGGTGGGGTCAGCGGTATCGCAACGCTTTTGAACCACCTGTTTCATACGCCGATCGGCGTGATGGTTATGGCGATCAACGTTCCGATTTTTTTGATTGCCTGGAAATTCCTGGGCTGGCGCTTCCTGCTCAACTCCATGATTGCGACGGTCCTGCTCTCCGTCTCGATTGATGTGACCGCCCTCTTCCTGCCGGCCTATCAGGGGGACCGCCTGCTGGCTGCCCTGTTCGGCGGCGTACTGTCCGGCGCGGGAATGGCACTCATCTTCATCCGCGGCTCGACCACGGGCGGTGTGGATATCATCAGCCGCCTGCTGCGCAAAAAATGGCCGCATCTCCCGATGGGGAGGCTGATCATGTTCTGCGATCTGGTGGTGGTCGTCGCGGCGTGGCTGGTTTACGGCAATATGGAGAGTGCGCTGTATGCGATGATCGTCATCTTCGTCAGTGGTCAGGTGATCGACTATATTATGTACGGCACGGGCAATGGCAAGATGCTCTTCGTCGTCACCACGCACGCAAAGGAAATCGCAGGTGCGGTCACTAAGGAGATGCACCGGGGCGTGAGCATCCTGCCTGTGCGCGGGGGTTACACGGGCGAGGATAAGAATATGCTCATCTGCGCGGTGCGCAGCAGCGAGGTTGCCCGCCTGAGCAGGATTATCCGCCGGATCGACCAGAACCCCTTCATTGTGGTGGCGGAGGCCGGTGAAATCCTCGGCGAAGGCTTCAAAACCGGTGAGGATCCGGTATAACGCTTTCGCCAATGGGGCTTATTCTAAAGGAAATGGTAAATGCATAAAATGCATATATCATCCGAAAAAACGCGGGTCGCAGCGCATGGCCCCGCAAGCGATTTTGCCAAAGGCGCGTTGCAAAATAAGATGTTTTGCAATGCGCCCTTTTTGCGCTTGTTACCAAGCTGTAACCGCCTTGTAACGGGTCTGTTCTTGTTTCATGCTGTCGAATATGTTATGATGAATCCATCCGATGCGGCAGATCCGCCGTAATGTACGGAAAGGGGGGTCGAAATGGAAGAGAAGGGAAAACGCCTGGCGGCAGCCGCCTGCGCCTTTCCCCTGCTGTTCTGCCTGGCGGTGGGCTTAGGCGTACACGGGGCGTTCCAATACCAAGAGGTTAAGCAGGAGCGGCTGGTTTCTGCGGAAAACAGCCGCAAGCAGGCGCAGAACGAGGTGAAGCTGTCAAACCACCAGCGCGAGACGAAACACAGCACCGCCGCGGCGGAAACGGAGCGGCAGACGGTACAGCAGGGGAACGAAACGATACCGGAGAGCACTGTGCCCATGACGCAGGAAACCTTCACGGCAGAGCAGGTGTCGTCGGAGCCTGCCACAAAGCGAGGGCCATCCCACACGCCGGAAGGAGTGCGAAGCGATAACAAGGTGTATCTAACCTTTGACGACGGCCCGTCTCAGAATACGCTGGAGATCCTGCGCATTTTAAAAGAGCACAACGCAAAGGCAACCTTTTTTGTGGTCAATTCCAAATACAATTCCTATATGAAGAATATCGTGGAGAGCGGCAATGCGATTGCACTGCACTCCTTCACGCACAGCTATAAGACGATTTATCAATCCGAAAAGGCCTATTTTGAGGACCTTCAAAAAATTTCAGATGTGGTGAAGAAGGAGACGGGCATTGAGGCGAAGGTGATCCGCTTCCCGGGCGGCTCCAGCAACACCGTCAGCATGCGCTATCAGAAGGGCATTATGACCAGCCTGACGAAGCTGGTGGAGGAGAAGGGCTATGCCTATTTTGACTGGAACTGCTCCTCCGGGGACGCCAGCGGCAACGGGATCGCCGCCTCCACGCTGGTGCGGAATATCAAGGAGGAGACCAAGCATTTGAACGGGCACATCGTCGTTCTGATGCACGACTCTCAGGCAAAGACGACGACTGTGGAGGCCTTGCCGGAAATCCTGCAGTATTTTGAGAGCCGGGGCTTTACCTTTGAAGTAATCACGCCGGAAACGCCACCTGTACATCACGGCGTGAACAATTAACCCATTGCGTCCCCTCCGGTGAATCGTCCGCTGCGGAGCGGCAATTTTTGTTGATGGATCGGCCGGATGCATGTGAGGCCCGCAAGCGATACGCCGCAAAACGGATTCATCCATTTTGCGGCGTATCGCTTTTCATGCTGTAATGGAACGGAAGGGCGAGCCTGCCCCCGGATCAAATGACCCGGAGCTCCTTCCATTTTCCCCGCGCAAATCGGACTGTAAAGACGATGGAGCGCACAAACCAGTCGATATACATTGCGATCCAGACGCCCATCAGCCCCATTTTTGCGGTACCGCCGAGCAGGTAGCTAAAGCCGATGCGGAACACCCACATCGAAACCATGGAGACGATCATGGTAAAGCGGGCGTCTCCCGAGGCGCGCAGTGCATTCGGCAGGGAGAAGGAAAGCGGCCAGATGAAGATCGAAGCGATCGTAAAGGTATAGAGCACGGCGCGCGCGTCCTTCGCCGCCGCGGTGCTGAGATGGAACAGCTCCACCAGTGGGCCGGCAGTAAAGAATACGGCGATATTCAATATGCCCATCAGGCCGTAGGTAAGCCACAAAAGCTTGCGGGTGTAATAAATCGCTTGCTCGTAATCCCGCCCGCCGACGCACTGGCCGACGACTGTGGTGAGCCCGAGCTGGATCGCGGTGCCTGGCGTGTTGATAAAGGAGGCGATCGTGTTGGCGATTGCATTCGCCGCGATGGCGGAGGTGCCGAAGGTGGCGACAAGCCCCTGCACGATCAGCTTGCCGATCTGGAACATTCCGTTTTCCACGCCGTTGGGAATGCCGATTTTAAGAATCCGCCGAATCATGTCGAAATGCAGCTCCGGCTTCCACACTCTTTCAATATGGATCGGATTGTTTTTATGGCAGACGAGCACGAGCATGATAACCGCCGCCATCGCGCGGGAGACGAGGGAAGCGGTAGCCGCTCCAGCCACGCCCCAGTGGAAGCCGTAGATCAGAACGGCGTTGCCGCCGATATTGACGACGTTCATCAGGAAGGAGACGAGCGTGGATACCTTGCTGTTGCCCATGGAGCGGAAGAGTGCCGCTCCGGCGTTATAGACCGCCAGGAGAGGGTAGGAAACGGCGGAGAGCTGAAAATAGACGATGGCGTTTTCCATAACGGCGGGCTCGATATTCCCGAAGATCAGCCGCAGGAGAAAGCGGTGGAAAATCAGCGCAGCCGCCATAATTAACACCGCGAGGGCCGTCGTGGCGTACAGCAGCTGCTTTGCCGCAATGCAGGCGTTTTTGTGCTCCTGCCGCCCGAGATACTGTGCGGTCACGATTGCGCCGCCTGATGCAAGCGCAGAGAAGACCTGGATGAACAGGATGTTGATGGAATCAACCAACGAGATGCCGGACACGGCGGCCTCTCCCACGCTTGTAACCATGACCGTATCCGCGATGCCGATCGTTACGGCCAGAAGCTGCTCGATCACAAGCGGGACCAGCAGCCGCACGAGCGCCCGGTTGGAAAAAAACAGCGGATTATCAAAACTGCGCTTCTGACGCATGCTGCACTGCCCCCTCATTTGAATTGAGAAGAGCTCCCTCCGCTGCCGGATCGTTTTGCCGGCGGCGGCGGAGCTCCTCAGCTATCATAGCACCCGTCGGTAGGCGTTGCAAGGCGGAGGCGGCACTTTCGGCAGTTTCCCTGTGTTTGATCAGAATTTGAGGATGTCTTTTATCCGTTTTGCCCGTTACAATCGCCTGCTGCGGGGTGATCACAAAATGTATGATTGACAATTATTTACCATGCAAATTATAATGAAAAACAGACAGGCATGGCCGGCGCATGGCGGTGGCTTTTGCAGGAAAGGGAGCAGATAAGCTGTTAATTCTACCTCCAGGCAGGAATACTAATGCCAGCGCGTTGCCTGCCGCGATCATTTGTAAATGATTTGTAACTGTACGAAAGGGTAAGCAGGTGGTAAGATAATGCAGAGATTTTTACCAGCGGGGGAGGGATTCCCATGGGGCGCCTGAGCCGCGCGGAGGTCACCGTCATCGCCGCGGGCCTTTTGCTGGCGGCCGCCTTGATCCTGTATCATGCGTTTGACGCGCAGCCGCTCGATCCGGTCGTAGAAACCTTTTCCGAATCCGAAACGTTTGCCGCGGCGGAGCGAGTGTCTGAACTCGGCGCGCAGCAAAAGCGATCTGCTTCCCAGCCGGCGTCCTCCATACAGCAGGAAAGGCAGGCGAAACAGACGAAGGCGGCAGCCTCTGAACAACGCTCCGGCCCCATTAACCTGAATACGGCGACGCGCGAAGAGCTGATGACACTCAACGGGATCGGTGAGGTCAAGGCCGACGCGATCCTTGCCTACCGCGCAGAAAATGGTGCGTTTCAATCTGTGGAGCAGCTTTTGGAGGTCTCCGGCATTGGGGAGAAAACGCTTGAAAAGCTGCGTACACAGGTCTGCGTATGAAATTTTCAGCCGGATGCCGCAACTTTCCGGCGCTCCCGCTTATCTATCAAGAAACGGCTCAATTTGCACACGCCGGACCGGGGCGTCCGGCTATTTTAACATCGAAAATGGGGGATTGCCTTGGTCTTTTCCAGCCTGAATTTTATGTATCTGTTCCTGCCTGTATGCCTGCTGCTGTATTTTATCCTGCGCGGCATCAAGGCGCGCAATGATCTGCTTCTGGCAATGTCCCTGCTCTTTTATGCATGGGGCGAGCCGAAGTGGATCGTCCTGATGATTGTTACGACGCTGGTCGATTATGGCGCGGGCCTTCTAGTCGACAAATACCGCGGGCAGAAGCAGGCCAAATGGGCGCTGGCGGGATCGGTCGTCATCACACTGTCGTTTCTGGCGATCTTTAAATATCTGGGCTTCTTCAATCAGAATCTCAACAGCATCTTCGGCGCCGAGCTGCCCACGCAGATTTTCAATCTGCCCATTGGCATCTCATTTTACACCTTTCAGGCGATCACCTATGTGGTGGATGTTTACCGCGGAAAAGCGCGGGTGCAGCGTTCCTATGCAAACCTGCTGCTCTATGTTTCCCTCTTTCCGCAGCTGATCGCCGGGCCGATCGTACGCTATACGGACATCGCCGAACAGCTTGAAAGCCGGGAGACTACGGTCGAGGGCTTTGCACGCGGCATCACGCGGTTTGTCACGGGCCTTGGCAAAAAGGTGTTGCTGGCCAATATCGCGGGTCAGATTGCAACGAGTCTCATCGGCGGGGATTTGTCGAAGGCCTCCGTGCTCGGCGCATGGCTCGGCATTTTCGCCTATACCTTCCAGATCTATTTCGACTTCTCCGGGTATTCGGATATGGCCATTGGGCTGGGTCATATGTTCGGCTTTACGTATGTGGAGAACTTCAATTACCCGTATATCTCCAGATCGATCACGGAATTCTGGCGCCGCTGGCATATCAGCCTGAGCACCTTTTTCCGGGACTATGTCTATATTCCGCTGGGCGGCAACCGCAGGCATCAGCTGCGCAATATGTTTATTGTATGGGCGCTGACGGGGCTCTGGCACGGCGCAAGCTGGAATTTTGTATTGTGGGGGCTTTACTACTTTGTCTTCCTTGCGATCGAGAAGCTGTTCCTCGGCAAGTATCTCGAAAAGCTGCCTGCCGTGGTAGGGCATGTCTATGCGCTGTTTATCGTTGTCGTCGGCTGGGTGTTCTTCTATTTTGACGATGTCTCCCGCCTTGGGCAGATGCTGAAGCTGATGTTTGGCTTCAGCGGGCAGGCAGGCATGATGCCGACGGATACGATCCTGCTCAAAAACCATCTGGTTTTCTTTATGGTAGCCATTGTCGCCTGCATTCCGGTTTCAAAGCTGGTCAAAGCGCTGCTGATCCGGTTTTCCCGCAGGGGGACCGTGCAGGAGGCAGTTGCAGGCGCGGTGGAGATCGTTTATGACGTGGCGCTGCTGTTCTTCTCCACCGCCGCGCTGGTCGGCGCGAGCTACAATCCGTTCTTATATTTTCGATTCTAAGTCAGGGAGGCAGGGTATATGAAGAGAAAACCGACCCATCCCCCCGTCTATCGTGTGGGGACCCAAAGAGAAATCACCTTGGATCAGAAACGGCGCAAGGCGCGCGGCATACAGAAGATTCTCTGCGTTGTGGCGGTTGTGCTGTTTGTCGTTCCCTTGTTCGCATTGGGCGTGACGAGCCTGGTGGACAAGGATAAAACCGTATCCGAAAAGGAGAACCGCGCCCTGAAGGCAAAGCCAGCCTTTACGCTTCAGGCACTGTTCAATGGCTCCTTCACCAAGGATTTTGAGGAGTATTACGCGGATACATTCCCACTGCGCGACTTCTTCCTGTCCGTCAATCAGAAGCTGAGCAATGTCCTGACGCAGGCCGCGGGAAAGAATGACCTGGTGCTCATCGAAAAGGAGGGCAAGGATGATTTCGGCGGCGAGGCGCTCACGGAAGAGCCCAAAAAAGACGTCACACAGGAACAGGAGACGAAGGCGCCTTATCAGCCGCAGGTCAACGACGATGAGGTGTATGAAAACGGCTATATCCTCATCGACAAGGACCGCAAGGCTGCACTGGAAATCTATGGGATCGACAAGACGAAAATCCGCAAGTATACGGATGTGGTGAACCGGCTGGCGCAGAAGCTTTCGGCTCAGAAGATTTATGCGCTGCTTGCCCCGACCGCCACGGAATTTTACAGCCCGGAGGATTACCACACCGGAAGCCGCTCCCAGAAGGCGGGCATCGCCTATGCCTATGAGCAGTTCAAACAGCCGAATTTAAAGGGCGTCGACGCAGTCTCTTCGATTGGGATGCATCTGGATGAATATTTATATTTCCGCACAGATCATCACTGGACGGCGCGCGGCGCATATTATGCATATTCCGCCTTCTGCCAGGCGGCGGGGCTGGAGCCGGTGCCTCTGAATGCGCTGGAGAGCGGCAAAATCGAGGATTTTGTCGGCAGCATGTACCGCTACACCAATGCGGATGTGCTCAAGAATAACCCGGATTATCTGGAATACTTCCTGCCGCGCCGGCAGGCGGAGGGCGCGTATTACGATGACGCCTCCATGAAGAACGGGCACCATCTGACGATCGTTTCCACGAAGGTGGGCACGGACAATAAGTATCTCGCCTTTATCCAGGGCGACACGCCGCTTTCCAAAATCGTTACAGACCAGAAAAATGGCAAAAAGATTCTGGTCATCAAGGATTCCTTTGGCAATGCGCTGGTGCCGTTCCTGATCGATAACTATGAGGAGGTCTATGTTCTCGACCCGCGCAATATTGCTATGGATCTGTCGACCTTTGTGAAAGCGCACGGTATCCAGGATGTTTTGCTGATCAACTATTCTCTGATCGGCGGCAACACCTCCTATCTCAAAGCGCTTGACAAAATGATCGGTTAGCCCGAAACGCTTGTCCCGACTGCGTCAGCAGCCGGGACAAATTTGCAAAAAGTGTGAATAGGATGTGAAAAAGCTGTATTTCTTTGGAATACGCTTGAAAAATTCGTTTAAATAGGATAGAATACCCTTGTTATGTTGAAATCATGGCTTAAGCGCCGCTTAAGGGTTCAGCGCCCATTCTGAAGCGCCCGGAAGCGCCGCTTACCGGATAGTACACGAGAAAAGGATGAACACAATGGCTAACAAAAACGAAAAATCGCAGGCCGAGCAATATCGCGAAGAGCGAAAGGCGCGGCAGGCGAAGGTCGCCAAGAAGCGCGAAAAGAAATCGCCCAAGCGCATCGCGATGGAGCAGAAGCTTGTCAAGGCAATCCCGATTGTGATCGCGGCGGTCGCCGTTGTATTTGCAATTGGCTGGTTTCTTAATTTTATGGGCGTCCCGCAGCGCATGACGACCGTGATGACCGTGGGGGATGCCAAGGTCAGTCAGGCGCAGTATACATATTATTATCAGCAGATCTATTCCAATTATGCGAGCCAGGCGCAGCAGTACGCGCAGTATGGCATTTCTGGAATCCCTGGCATGATGGATTATAACACAATCCCCAGCGAGCAGAAATATAACGGAGAGGATGCCGAGGGCAAGGGCGACAACTATATGTGGTCCGATTACCTGAGGGATAAGACCAATGAATTCCTGCAGCAGTACATCACGCTCGGCAAGGAGGCCAAGGCCGCCAATATTACCGTGAGCGAGGATGAGCAGAAGGAAATTGACGAAACGATCAAGAGCATCCGCGAGCAGGCGGCCGGCAGAGATTATTCGCTCAACGCCTATCTGCGCCTGTATTATGGCCGCGGCGTGAATGAAAAGATTCTGCGCGAGGCGATGGAGCTTGAGAAGCTGTCCAGCAAGCTGATTGAGCAGAAGAGCGACGAGCTGGCCCGGAACTATACGGATGAACAGCTCGAGAAGAAATATCAGGAAGACAAAAATACTTACGACGTCGTAACGGCGCGCATGTTCCAATTCACAACAGAAACGCCGGAGTATCCGAAGGATGCGACAGACGCGCAGAAGAAGGAGCTCGACGAGAAGGCAGCCAAGGAGACCAGGGCCAAGGCCGACGCGATGCTGGGCAAGGTGACGGGCGAGGAATCCTTCAAGGAGCAGGCGCTTGCCAACGCCTCCAAGGAGGAGAAAGAGAATTATAAGAAGGACGAGGCCACGCTGATGAAGAATGCGGCGGTGACCCAGTTCTCCCAGATCAGCGACGACGCGGTCAAATGGGCCGCATCCGCCAAAAAGGGCGATCAGAAGGTTTTTGAGACAGACGGCGGCTGCTATGTCGTCTACATCGTGGAGGCGGCGCACCGCGATACCTCTGAAACCGTAGATGTTCGTCATATCCTCTTCAAGGTGGATTCGGAGGCCGAGGATCAGGCAAAGGCGAAGGCTGATGCGAAGAAAAAGGCTGAGGATGCCCTTGCAGAGTGGCAGAAGGGCGATAAAACAGAGGAAAGCTTTGCAGCGCTCGCTACGGAGAAAACGGAGGATACCGGCTCCCAGAGCACGGGCGGCCTGTATGAGCGCGTTTATAAGGGCCAAATGGTAAAGGCGTTTGAAAATTGGTGCTTCGATGCGTCTCGTAAGACGGGTGATACGGGCATTGTAGAATCCGACTACGGCTATCATGTGATGTATTTCATCCAGAAGAACGACGAGCCGCTGTGGAAGCTCAAGATCCGCGATGCGCTCAGCTCCGAGGATGCGCAGAGCTACACGAAAGAGCTGCTGGCAAAGGACGAGAATAAGATCGAGCTCAAGGGCAACAAGGCTCAGAAGGTCATTGATGATCTCATGAAGAAGATGAAGCAAAATCAGGCGCTCAACAACAGCGCGTCATAAGGGATAAATGGTTCAGAAGAATTGATATGGATTGGATACCGCGGGAAAATGAATTGTTTTCCCGCGGCTTTTTTGTGCTATATTATTAAATGATAAAGCTGGTGATATCCTGAAGAGGCATGATATAGAATTTATTCTCATGTGCATGGCGGCATCACGCAAGACCGGAAATCTGTACTCGTATTGAAAATGACGCTTTGCCGGAAGCAGGCCGGAACGATATCTTTTTGGCGTATTGGCGTATGCGCAACCCGATGGGTCGCCTCTTAATTTCGGGGCCGGATTCAAATGTACCGGTAACTTCATCTGTCAGCTGGCTGAATGTGGAAATGCTGCGGGCTTCACAGGATATGCGGCATATAAAGAAGCTTGTGAGAATGAAATTGTCCCTGTTGAACGAGAAAGATACACTTCTGTATATAAAAGTAAACTTTCAAAAGAGCGTCGAAAAACGGCTTGTAGAAAAAGGCTGTTGCCAAATGAATGCACAATAGCAGCTTTGCAGAAACAAAATTCCTGAATAAGCAAAAATGACGCTTTCTGGCGACTTTAAAAGCCGCTGAAAGCGTCATTTTTGATACTCTTATCATTTAAGCGGATTTGAACAGCAGCAGCATAAAGCCTGCCGCAACCGCGGAGCCGATTACGCCCGCCACATTCGGGCCCATTGCATGCATGAGCAGGAAGTTGGTGGGGTTGGCCTTGCGGCCTTCCTTCTGGGCGACACGCGCCGCCATCGGGACGGCGGATACGCCGGCCGCGCCGATGAGCGGATTGACTTTGCCTTTCGTGACAAAATACATGAGCTTTCCAAGAAGCACGCCGCCTGCTGTGGAGAAGGCGAAGGCAACGAGGCCAAGGGCGACGATGGCAAGCGTCTGAACCTTCAGGAAGGTCTCGCCGTTCGCCGTTGCGCCGACGGAGACGCCAAGCAAAATCGTGACAATATTGCAAAGCGCGTTCTGCGCCGTGTCGTTGAGGCGGTCTGTTACGCCACTCTCACGGAAGAGGTTGCCCAGCATCAGCATGCCGATCAGCGGGGCGACATCCGGAATCAGGAGCACGCAGATGACGGTAACGATGATCGGGAAAATGATCTTTTCCGTTTTGCTGACCTTACGCAGCTGCTCCATTTTGACCTCGCGCTCTTTTTTGGTGGTGAGCAGGCGCATGATCGGGGGCTGGATGAGCGGGATGAGCGCCATATAGGAATAGGCAGCAACCGCGATCGGGCCGAGCAGCTCAGAGGCGATCCGGGTGGCGAGGAAGATGGCCGTCGGGCCGTCCGCACCGCCGATGATGCCAATTGCCGCAGCCTGCGCGGGCGTAAACAGGCCCGTCGCGATGGAGATGACAAAGGCGACATAGATGCCCAGCTGTGCCGCGCCGCCGAGCAGGAGGCTTGAGGGGTTCGCAAGCAGGGGGCCGAAATCCGTCATCGCGCCGACGCCCAGGAAGATCAGGCATGGGAACACGCTGCTCTTGACGCCCTGATAGATGATATACAAAACGCCGGATTGCAGCAGAGACGGCCCCGGCTGCATAAGCCCGGCCTCAGGCAGGTTGGCAAGCAGCATGCCAAAGGCGATTGGAAGCAGCAGCAATGGCTCAAACTTTTTGACAATCGCCAGGAACAGGAAGATAAAAGACACGCCGATCATCACAGCCTGCTGCCAGGTGAGCGCCATAAAGCCGGAGCTTTCGATTAATTGTTTAAAAACTTCTAAGATGTTCATGCGGAAACCCCTCCGCTTAACCGATTACTGCGAGCACGTCGTCCGTGGAGACGGTGCTGCCCTTGGAGACAAGCAGCTGCTTGACAGTGCCGTCGGCAGGGGAGACGATATCGTTTTCCATCTTCATGGCTTCCAGAATGAACAGCACGTCGCCCGCCTTGACGGCCTGGCCGACAGAAGCTTTTACATCGAGGATCGTGCCGGGCATCGGGCAAACAACCTTTGTGCCATCCGCCGGGGCAGCCGGGGCTGCGGGGGCAGGAGCGGCCGCGGGAGCCGGGGCTGCAGCGGGAGCAGCAGGCGCGGGGGCAGCTGCCGGAGCGGCGGCAACCGGAGCGGCGGCCATGGGAGCAGCCGTAACGCTGTTGACGACGGCCTGACCCTCTTCAACCTCGATTTCGTACTTTTTACCGTTTAATGTGACCATGTATTTCATTGTGAGTTCCTCCTCTTAGTCAATCTCTTGAATCGATTTGATGATGAGTCTTTCGGGCGGGATACCGGTCTTGTCGCTGATGATCGCCAGCAGAACCGCTTCCGTTTTGCTGTCCACAGTGACCTGGCGGATGGATTTAAATTGCAGCCGTTCGAGCGGGATGCCGGTCTGGTCGCTGACGATCGCCATGAGCATGGCAGCGGTCTGTTCATCTGTATCGACGAGCAGGATTCCGTTTTCCATCACTGCTGTGGGAGCTGCCGGTACGGCGGCGGGAGCGGTCTGGATCGGGATAACCGGCGGCGCCTCCATCGGCTGCACAGTGGCTTTCCTGCTGTGCGCGCCCTTCTTTTCCAGAAGCCGGATCGCCTTGGAGAGCAGCAGGATGATAACGGCCAGGAGCGCAAGCTCGATTAAAACGACTGTAATCCCTACGAGCGCGATCAAGAGGGAATCCCCAATCGAAATGGTCTGGTTTGCCAGCATAGGGCATGAGCCTCCTTATCAGTCAATTTGCTCGATGGAATAGGAGAAGGTGTTCTTTTCGCGCATTTCGCGCTTTTCAAAGAATTTTTCCGCCTGTGCAGGGAATGCGATATAGGAAAGGACGTCCTCGTCGGATTTGGCGCGCTCGCCAAGCTCCGCCTTCGCCTTTTCGAAGCCGGGCTCCAGCAGGTCCGCGTAGCGGACAGTGACGGGCTTCTCATCGCCGAGGATTTTATCCTGAATTTCCTTGTTGATCTCACCGGGGGCACGTCCATATTCGCCGTGCAGGTAGGCCTTGATCTCCTTGGAAACGTTTTTGTAGCGCTCGCCCGCAAGCACGTTGGCAGTTGCCTGCACGCCGACCATCTGGCTCATCGGTGTGACCAGCGGCGGGTAGCCGAGATCCTTACGAACGCGCGGCACCTCCGCAAGCACCTCGTCGAGCTTATCAAGCGATTTCTGTGCGGTCAGCTGGGCGACGAGGTTGGAGAGCATGCCGCCGGGCACCTGATAGACCAGCGCATCCGTCTCCGTGGAAAGGACCACAGGGTTCAGCAGGCCGCTTTCCAACGCCTTTGCGCGGATGGGCTTGAAGAAATCGTTGATTTCCTTGAGCTTTTTATCGTCGAGCGAAACCTCATAGCCCTCCTGGCGCAGCGCATAGGCGAGCGTTTCAGTGGCGGGCTGGGCGGTGCCGCCGGAGAAGCAGGAGATTGCGGTGTCGATCACGTCGGCGCCGGCTTCAACGGCCTTCTGCAGCGTCAGCGGGCCAAGGCCCGTGGTGCAGTGGGTGTGTACGACTACGGGTAGCTTGACATTCTCCTTCAGCGCCCTGACAAGGTCGTAGCCCTCCTGCGGGCCCATGATGCCGGCCATATCTTTGATGCAGATAGACTGCACGCCCATCTTCTCCATCTCTTTGGCCATCTTGACATAGGCGTCGAGCGTGTGGATCGGGCTGATCGTGAAGCAGATCGTGCCGCTGGCGTGCGCGCCAGCCTTGAGCGTTTCATCGACGGCAACCTCGATATTGCGCAGGTCGTTGAGCGCGTCGAAAATGCGGATGATATCGATGCCGTTTTCTACGCTCTTGCGGACGAATTTGCGGACGACGTCGTCCGGATAATGCTTATAGCCCAGCAGGTTCTGGCCCCTGAGGAGCATCTGCAGCTTCGTGTTCGGGCAGGCGGCGCGGATGGTACGCAGCCGCTCCCACGGATCCTCGTCCAGATAGCGAAGGCAGGAGTCAAATGTCGCGCCGCCCCAGCACTCAAGGGAGTAGTAGCCCGCTTCATCGAGCTTGCCGAGGATCGGTTTGAACTCGGAAAGCGGCAGGCGCGTTGCGATCAACGATTGATTCGCGTCGCGCAGAACCGTTTCGGTAAACTGTACTTTCATTTTATAACCTCCATACGTCCCAGATAGAAAGTAACGGCAGGTTCACAGGGAACGGGCAAGGCCCGCAGGCTCCATGGACGCTGCCATTATGGGGTGGAAAACATCCTGCCCTGTGGAAAAGGCGATTGAGACCAGCCCCAAACTGACCCATTCTATTTTATCCGAAATGAGGGGGATTTAATTGCGGTTTTCAAAAAATAAGGAAATGATTGTTAAATCCTTAACCAATGTTTTTTGGAAAAAACAAGGTGTTTTTGGTGGAGTTGATAAAAGGCGTGCGGAGAGGGGCGAAAGGGCTTTGATTTTGCGAAATGCAGACGGCTGTTTTGGGGGTTGGCCATGCTGTAAAAATGAAAATCCGCCGCGCCGGAAAGTACCGTTCCGGCGCGGCAGATCGAGGGATTTCTCCATTGGGGCTGGGGCTCGACGAAATACAGATCAATAAATGGATTACTTCCTTTAATATTTTAGAATGTTTTTATGCAGAGTTGACATATAGGCCAATCTCATGTACAATAAAAACGGTTATTTGGCGGGGCAGCGGAAGAAACAGGCCCTGCCGGATTGAATTGAATCTGAAAGGGTGAAGAAAATGAAGAAAACCAGAAAGATCCTCAGTCTGCTGTTGGCCGTTGTGATGCTGTGCTCCGTATGTTCAGGCGCTTTGAGCGCCTTTGCGGCGACCTCCGGCCCCTATTCTTATGAGCTGATCAATGACGGTCAGGAGGTTAAGATCACCGCTTATAACGAAAATCAGGCGAAGGTTTCCATCCCGGAGAAGATCGATGGGAAACGCGTCACGGTCATCGGCGCGTATGCATTCAGCATGGTCAGCCATATGGAATCCGTCAAGATCCCGAAATATGTCAAAACGATTGAGCATCACGCGTTTTACATGAGCGGGCGGCTGGAATCCGTTACAGTTCCCGCCAATGTGGATACGATTGGCGCGTATGCATTTGCGAGCTGCGGCCGGATTGAGAAGATCACGATCAAAAACGGCGTCAAGTCGATCGGCGACTATGCGTTCGCAGAATGCAACCGTTTGCTCAAGGTCGTCATTCCGGGCAGCGTGACCAGAATCGGTGATTACGCGTTCTTCGGCTGCGGCCGCATCGAGACGGTCAGCATGAAGAAGGGCGTGCAGGATATCGGCCATTATGCGTTTGCAGCATGCAACAGGATTGAAAAGGTTCACTTCCCGAAGACGATCACGCACATCGGCAACGGCGCTTTCTCGGGTGACATTCGCCTGATGAAGGTATACTTTGACGGCAATGCGCCGGAGCTTGGCGACAATGTTTTCTCCATGATTGAAAACAATGCGAAGCTGTACCATAAGTACGGCAACAAGACCTTCCGCGGCGGCGAGTGGGAGCGCTTTCAGCAGAAGAATTTCGTTCTTTGCGTATTCTGAGGCCGAACAACATATGCAGACAGAACCCGATGTACCGGCAAGCAGCCGGTACACCGGGTTTTTTGCTTATAAAGCGGGCCGTAAAGCAAACTGGCGGCCGTACGGCTGGTCAAAAAGCCGGCTGTGTTCTTGGCGCAGGCCAGAATTGGTAGCCCATCATGTGCGTGAAAGCCGGCAGGCTGCATCTTCTGGTGTGCTTGGGAATACCGCTTTCCGGCTTGTAGGCATTGCCCTTCTCTGAGACGGTATGTTTCCCATTGACATGGCGGAATAAATTGGAATATCCTAAAAAATAGCCGCAAGATGGCTGTACATTGGAACAGCGGGGATCTCTTAGACAGGGCAGTCAACCATAGGGTCTGCTTTGTTACTCGCTGCGCTTCGTAATAAAAAACAGCGAGCAGTGTGTGGTTCACATAAGGCCGGTTGGATCCACACTGCCCGCTGTTTTTTGATAAAAGAGATACAGGCCAAAGGAGCCGTCTGCGGGGCGAACGGGATTGCCGCTATGCAGCGTTTGTCTGGTTGGAAGTCGCCGCTGTCCCGGATTCTGTCCGGCCGGATGCAGAGGGCGATTGTGCGCTGGAGGAGGTGTCGTTTGGATAGTCGAAGCCGTGCATAAAGCCGTTGAGCTCCACGGAGCAGACGTCACCGCCGATGACCTGCCCATCATAGACAAGCAGGTTCGCATGGATGCAGCCGCTGTCTGCAGCGTAGCCCGGATAGTTTTTAATGGCATAGGTCCAGCGCTTGACACGCTTGCCCTGGTATTTGGTCAGGTCAAAGCCCTGCTCCTTTTGAATCGCATTGTATTTTTCATAAACCTCGTCAAATTCCGGCGGAATGATCACCTCCGCGACCTCGACCGGGTCCTCGTCGAAGCTCCATCCGAATTGCGACAGGAACGCGACGCGCTGCTCCGCGTTTTCCGCCTTGGTATTCAGCACGTTGTCGGCCTCTGCCGGCTGGTGGAGACGTGTGACAAGCAGCATGGCAAGCACGAGCAGGACAACGAGCAGGATCAGGATGATCATTTTGATTTTCGACGATTTTACAGAGTATACAAACATGTCAACCACCTCACAGATCTCTATGCGGGGCGTGCGGCTTTCATGCGTGCAAAGGAGGCCTATAGAAAAGTTTTTCAATTTTGAATTTTTTATGAAAACCAATCAAAGCTATTCATAATTGTGCTATAATTATCTCTAAATTTTGGCCGTTTCCGCATCCTGAATCAAAGGGGAGCGGAGTGCGGCCGCAAGCCGGCAGGAGGTGATACTGTGGCATCCAAAACGGTCAATGAAATCCTGCAGACAGAACGGCAGGCCGGCCTTGTGGTGGAGCAGGCGCGCGTGCAGGCGAGGGCGCTTGTTGAGCAGGCGCATGAGGAGGGCGGAAAGCTTCTGGCGGAACAGACGTGCCTTGCACGCCGGGAAGCGGATGCTCTGCGGCGGGAATCAAAGGAACAAGCTGATGAAATTCTGCGTCAGATGAGAGAAGACGGCTTCAGGCAGGCCGGCGCTTTGCGCGACAGCGTACGCGCGAAGCAGAAGGACGCATCCAGAATGGTGATCCGCTGTATGATTCCGCAATACCCCATAGAAGGGAGACGCTCTGATGGCGAAATGTAAAATGAAGCGCATTGAGATCGCCGCTCTGCTCAGCGATAGCAAGAAGATCGTGGAGCGGCTGCAGCGCCGGGGCGTTGTGGAAATCTGCGACAGTACGGACGGGGAGCTTGTGCGCGTCAATACGCAGGCGACAATTGCGGTCTTTGAAAAAAACCTGAATCTGGCGGTGCACGCCAAGGAGATCATGGCGCGCTACACGCCTGCCGAAACATCCTGGTTCGACTCCCTGCGAGGGCGCAGAGAGCTTTCCACAGAGGCTTTTGGAAAGCAGGTGGAACAAGCGGACCGTATGCTGAAAAAGTGCTATGATATCGCATCCCTGGAAAAGCAGATCCATGACGCTTCCGAGGAAATCGTCCGGCTGCGCACCCAGATGGACGCGCTCGAGCCGTGGAGAAAGCTGGACGTCCCGATGGCGCCTGTGGCGACGCGGCGGACCCGCAGCTTTACCGGGACGATTCCCGGGTTCCACTCCGCTGAAGAGCTGAAGGCAAGGCTGCGGGAAACGGACGGTACGCTTTCGGCGCTGGAAATCGAGGCCGTTTTCGCCTCCAAGGAGCAGACCTGCCTGTGGGTGCTCTGCCTTGACAAGATTGCACAGCAGGTGGAGGATGCCCTGCGCGAGATGGGCTTTTCCCGTCCGTCTGACCCGGCGAAGGAAACGCCGGAGCAGTGCATCCGGGCGATGCAGCTGCGTATGGGCGAATGCGAGGAGGCAGCGCAAAAGGCGCGTCAATCGATCTCCGAATTTACGGGCTGCGAGCCGGGAATCGAATTCCTGATCGATTATTTTACCATGCGCAAGGAAAAATACGAGGTACTCAATCGCCTTGGCATGACGAAAAACACCATGATCCTGGAAGGGTATATCCCGGAAAAGGAAGTCGACCGGTTGGTCAAGGAACTGGACCAGCGCTTTTCCGTTGCCATTACGGTTTCCGAGCCGGATCAGGACGAGGATGTGCCGGTGCTGCTCGAAAACAACGGCTTTTCCTCTCCCGTGGAGCCGATCACGGAGATGTATGCGCTGCCGGCGAAGAAGGACCTCGACCCGACGCCGGTCATGGCGGTATTCTATTACCTCTTTTTTGGCCTGATGCTCTCCGACGCAGGCTACGGCTGCATGATGGTGCTCGTTTCCGCCATTGCGCTGCGGAAATTCCCCCTTGAGGGCAATATGCGCAAGACCATGAAGATGTTTTTATACTCCGGCGTTTCCACGATCTTCTGGGGCGCGCTGTTCGGCACCTGGTTCGGCGATATCGTGCCGGTGATCTGCAAGAATTTCCTGCATAAGCCCGCGCCGCGCATGGCGATCTGGTTCGATCCGGTCAGCGATCCGATGAAGCTGCTGCTCTTTTCACTGGGGCTGGGCATTCTGCATCTGTTTTTGGGGCTGGGCGTGCATTTTTATCAGCTCTGGAAAGCGGGAAAACGATTCGACGCTTTCTGCGACGTAGTGCCCATTTACCTGCTGGTGCTGGGGGCGGCTCCTGTTGGCGCGGGGATGCTCACCGAGGTGCCCGCGATCTTTAATACCATCGGGATGTATGTCCTGCTGGCGGGCGTGATTCTGATCATCCTCACAGCAGGCCGGACGTCGAAGAACCTTTTTGCCCGGCTGGGCAGCGGCCTTTATGGGCTGTATAACGCGGCCTCCGGCTATCTGAGCGACGTGTTATCCTATTCCCGCCTGTTGGCGCTGGGCCTTGCAACCGGCGTCATCGGCCAGGTGGTCAATCTCCTGGGGACGATCCCGGAGAATCCCATTGTGAAGGGGATTCTTCTGTTTTTCGTCTTTATCGTCGGGCACACGCTCAATATGGCGATCAACATGCTCGGCGCATACGTGCATACCAACCGGCTTCAGTATGTGGAGCTGTTTTCCAAATTCTACGAGGGCGGAGGCCGCGCCTTCCAGCCCTTCGCCGTACACACGAAATATGTGAAATTCAAGGAGGAAGCACATCATGAATAGTTTAGGCGTAGCATTTGCAGTACTGGGCGCGGTTCTGGCCGCGCTGATGGCGGGCATTGGTTCCGCAAAGGGTGTTGGAATCGCCGGCGAGGCGGCCGCGGGCGTGATCGCGGAGGATCCCGGAAAGTTCGGCAAGCTCCTGCTTTTGCAGCTTCTGCCCGGCACGCAGGGCCTGTACGGCCTGCTGACCGCCGTGCTGGTGCTCAACCGCATCGGCCTGCTGGGCGGAAACCCCGTGGTGCTGACCACGGCGCACGGCCTGATGTATCTGGCCGCCTGCCTGCCGATCGCGATCGTCGGCCTGTTTTCCGCCATTGCGCAGGGGCGCACGGCTGCCGCAGGCATCGGCGTGGTAGCCAAAAAGCCGGATCAAAACGGTAAGGCGATTACAATGGCCGTTCTGGTTGAGACGTACGCGGTGCTCGCGTTGCTGATCTCTCTGCTGACGGTGCTCAATCTGTAATCCATTTGGATCAGGTGGGAATTTGTTGCGAAACCTTCAATCCCACAGAAAGGATGGTCATGCCAATGACAGGCCTTGAAGAAATGAAGGCGGCCATTGAAGAGGAGAGCCGTTTGGAATGTGCAAAGATTGAGCAGCAGGCGCAGGAGCAGATCGCGAAAATCAGCGAGGACGCACAGGCCGCCGCGCACGCCCGATACCAGGAAATCCTGATCGATGCACGCCGGGTGTGCGAAAACGAGCTCCAGATGGCGAAAACCAGCGGCGAAATGGAAACGAAGCGGCTATTGCTGCGCACGAAGACAGAGATCGTCGATGAAACGATCGAAATGGCGCTGCGCCATTTGCGGGAACTGCCGGATCAGGATTATTTCAGCGTGCTTCAAACGCTTGCGTGGTCCTATGCGCGCGAGGGGGAGGGGGAAATGCTTCTCTCCCAGCGGGATCTTGAAAGACTGCCCTCAGATTTTGCGGATACGCTGAATGAGATGCTGAAAAAGAAGAATGCACAGGTTCGCATCGGTGCGCAGCCTGCCCGGATCGACGGCGGTTTTCTGCTGGCATATGGCGATATCGAGGTCAACTGCAGCTTCGAAGCGCTGCTGGAAGCAGCGCTCGAGGAGGTCAAGGATACCCTGAGCCGGGAGCTCTTCACTTAAATGGCGGGGCCTGTTGCAGCATGTATCAAGTTGCACAGGACCCCGGAAAAAACACGGTTTTGCACCTGAAAAGGTGTAAAATGCGGGCCACGATATAAGCCCGCTGGTGCTTTTTTAGTGGCGCGTTGCGCCCTTGGAAGGATGACATGCCGATGAAAGACACAGAATATACCTTTGCCGTCGCTCGGATCCGTGCGAATGAAACGCATCTCCTCGGCCAAAGCGAGATGGAGCAGCTCATTGCGGCGCCTGACCTGCGTTCTGCCCTGCAGATGCTTGCGGATCAGGGATGGAATACCGAAGGCGCGCTGGGGGGCCCGAATGAAATGCTGCGGCAGCAGACCGCGCAGATGTGGAGCCTCCTTACAGAGGCTGCGCCGGACCGGCGTGAGCTCTCTTTCCTGACGGCAAAGAATGATTTTCACAACCTGAAGGCGGCTTTGAAAAGCCTTGTCAGCGATCAGCCGCCGGAGCCGTATTGGATGCTTCCCAATACGGTGCCGGTGGAGCTCATTTGGGATGCGGTGGCCAACCGGCATTTCAGCCGCCTGCCCGCGGAGATGCAGCAGCCTGCGCGGGAGGCCTATGAGCTGCTCGTGCGCGCTTCCGACGGCCAGCGGGCGGACGCCCTGCTCGACCGCGCCGCATTGGAGACCGCCAAAAGCCGGGCGGCGGAAACGGGCAGCGCGTTTGCCAAGCGGCTCGCGGAGCTGATGTGCGCCACGGCCGACCTGAAGATCGCTCTGCGCGCCGCCCATACCGGGCGGGACGAGCGCTTTTTGCAGGACGCCCTGTGTGAATGCGAAACGCTGCGCAAATCCGCGCTCATCGCGGCCGCCGAGCGCGGCGTGCAGGAGCTTTCGCAGTATCTTGCGGAGACCGCCTATGCGGACTGCATACCTGCGTTTTCGAAGAGCTTTGCGTCATTTGAAAAATGGTGCGACGACCTGTTGATGGAACAGCTCGACGCGGCGCGGCGGGTAAGCTTTGGGCTCGCGCCTTTGGTCGCTTATTATGTGGCGCGGGACAGCGAGATCAAAAATATCCGCATCCTGCTCTCCTGCAAGCGGCTGGGGCTCCCATCAGAACAGATCCGGGAAAGGATGCGTGAAGCGTATGTATAAAATTGCGGTCATGGGCGACCGGGACAGTGTGTCCGGCTTTGCATCCCTCGGGCTGGAGATTTTCCCGCAGGAGGATGCGCAGCAGGCCGCCTCGACGTTGCGGAAAATGGTCTCTGGCGGCTACGCTGTTATTTTCATGACGGAAAAGCTGGCGGCTGAGCTGGAGGCGGAAATTGATCAATACCGGCATATGCCCGTGCCGGCCATCATCCCGATCCCGGGTGTGACGGGCAATACAGGGCTGGGCCTGAGAAGCGTGAGCAAGAGCGTGGAAAAAGCGGTCGGCTCGGATATTATCGGATCATGAAGAAATGAGGTGATAAGTTTGAAAGATCAATCTTTCAAACTGCGTTTTGTGATTTTCGATCATAAACGCCACTCGAAATTTTGGCTGCGCCAAAACCGCACAATTCCGCGGCCCGGCGCAAGAAAGGAATGGTCATACCTATGAGCACAGGTTCAGTCGTGAAGGTAGCCGGGCCGCTCGTCGTCGCGCAGGGAATGCGGGACGCGAATATGTTCGACGTGGTGCGGGTCAGCGACCAGCGCCTGATTGGTGAAATCATCGAGATGCACGGGGATCGTGCATCGATTCAGGTTTATGAAGAGACGTCGGGCCTCGGCACCGGCGCGCCGGTGGAATCCACGGGTGAGCCGATGAGCGTGGAGCTCGGGCCCGGCCTGATCGGCAGCATCTTCGACGGCATCCAGCGCCCGCTGGACGATATCATGAGGGTTGCGGGCAATAATTTATCCCGCGGTGTGGAGGTGCCCTCCCTCAAGCGGGACCGGGAATGGAAGTTTGAGCCGTGCGTCAAGGCGGGGGATCACGTGAAATCCTGCGATATCATCGGCACGGTGCAGGAGACGGACGTCGTCGTCCACAAGATTATGGTGCCCAATGGGACCGAGGGCGAAATTCTCTCCATCCAGGCGGGCGAATTCACTGTGACGGATACGGTATGCACGGTGAAGACGGCGCAGGGCGAGAAGGCGCTCACCCTGATGCAGCGCTGGCCGGTGCGCCGCGGAAGGCCATATGGGCGCAAGCTCTCTCCGGATGAGCCGCTCATCACCGGGCAGCGTGTCATCGACTGCCTGTTCCCCCTTGCCAAGGGCGGTGTTGCGGCGATCCCCGGCCCGTTCGGCAGCGGCAAAACGGTCACGCAGCACCAGCTTGCCAAATGGGCGGAGGCCGATATCGTGGTCTATATCGGCTGCGGCGAGCGCGGCAATGAGATGACGGACGTTTTGAATGAATTCCCGGAGCTGATCGACCCGCACACGGGGAAATCCCTGATGGAGCGCACCGTCCTGATCGCCAATACGTCCGATATGCCGGTGGCAGCGCGCGAAGCGTCCATCTATACCGGCATCACGATGGCGGAGTATTTCCGCGATATGGGTTATTCCGTTGCGCTGATGGCGGACTCCACCTCCCGCTGGGCGGAGGCGCTGCGCGAGATGAGCGGCCGGCTCGAGGAGATGCCCGGCGAGGAGGGCTATCCTGCCTATCTCGGCAGCAGGCTCGCCCAGTTCTACGAGCGCGCGGGGCGCGTGATCTCATTGGGGACACAAGGCCGCGAGGGTGCACTATCCGTCATCGGCGCGGTATCTCCGCCCGGCGGCGATATTTCAGAGCCCGTCTCGCAGGCGACGCTTCGCATCGTCAAGGTTTTCTGGGGATTGGATGCAAACCTTGCGTATAAGCGCCATTTCCCGGCGATCAACTGGCTGACGAGCTATTCCCTTTACACGGATCTGCTCAGCGGCTGGTTCCATGAGCATGTCGACGCCGACTGGATGCCGCTGCGCGGGCGGATGCTGCATCTTTTGCAGGAGGAAGCGGAGCTCGACGAGATCGTAAAGCTCGTCGGCATGGATGCGCTTTCCCCCAGCGACCGGTTGAAAATGGAGACGGCGCGCTCCATCCGCGAAGATTTCCTGCATCAGCTCGCCTTCCATGAGGTCGACACCTACACGAGCCTGGAGAAGCAGCTTCTGATGATGCGGCTGATCCTCAATTTCTACGACCTGGCGAATGAAACGCTCGGGCAGGACGGAGATATCGAGAAAATTGTCACCCTTCCGGTGCGCGAGGAAATCGGCCGGTTTAAATATGTGCCGGAGGATCGGATCGGGGGAGCGTTCGACCGCATCAGCACCGATCTCGTCAACCAGATGAAAGAAACAATAGGGGAGGCGCAGTGAGATGCCAGTTGAATACAGAACCATTGAAGAAGTCGCCGGCCCCCTGATGCTGGTGCGCGACGTGCAGAATGTCACCTACAACGAATTGGGCGAAATCGAGCTGGAGAGCGGAGAAAAGCGCCGCTGCCGTGTGCTGGAGGTTGACGGGCCGAATGCGCTCGTCCAGCTGTTTGAGAGCTCCACGGGCATCAATCTCTCTAACAGCAAGGTCCGCTTCCTGGGCCGTCAGATGGAGCTTGGCGTATCCGAGGATATGCTCGGGCGCGTGTTCGACGGCCTTGGCCGCCCGATCGACGACGGTCCGGAGATCATTCCCGACAAACGCATGGACGTCAACGGCCTGCCGATCAATCCGGTGGCCCGCAGCTATCCGCAGGAATTTATCCAGACGGGCGTTTCCGCCATCGACGGCCTGAATACGCTCGTGCGCGGGCAGAAGCTGCCGATCTTCTCCGCGAGCGGCCTGCCGCATGCCAATCTCGCCGCCCAGATCGCGCGGCAGGCGAAGGTGCGCGGGACGGACGAACCCTTTGCCGTGGTGTTCGCCGCGATGGGCATCACGTTTGAGGAGTCGAATTTCTTCATCGATTCCTTCCGCGAGACCGGCGCGCTCGAACGGACCGTGCTCTTTGTAAACCTTGCGAACGACCCCGCGATCGAACGGATCTCCACGCCGAAGATGGCGCTGACCGCCGCGGAATACCTGGCGTTTGAAAAGAATATGCATGTGCTCGTGATTCTGACGGACATCACGAACTATGCCGACGCGCTGCGCGAGGTATCCGCCGCGCGCAAGGAGGTGCCCGGCAGGCGCGGCTATCCCGGCTATATGTATACGGACCTCGCCTCCATCTATGAGCGCGCGGGCCGCCAGCAGGGCAAGGACGGCAGCATCACGATGATCCCGATCCTCTCCATGCCGGAGGACGACAAGACCCACCCGATCCCTGACCTGACGGGCTATATCACGGAGGGGCAGATTATCCTCAGCCGCGAGCTGTACCGCAAGGGCGTCACGCCGCCCATCGATGTGCTGCCGTCGCTCTCCCGCCTGAAGGACAAGGGCATTGGCCGCGGCAAAACGCGCGAGGACCATTCAGATACCATGAACCAGCTCTTCTCCGCTTACGCGCGCGGCAAGGAGGCCAAGGAGCTCATGGTCATCCTCGGCGAAGCGGCGCTGACCGACATCGACAAGCTCTATGCGAAGTTTGCGGACGCGTTCGAAAAGGAATATGTCTCTCAGGGGTACGATGCAAACCGTTCGATCGAGCAGACGCTCGACATCGGCTGGAAGCTTTTACGCATTCTGCCGAGGAGTGAATTAAAGCGTATCCGCGACGAATATCTCGACCAATATTACGACGGCAGTAAGGGGTGAAGCTTTGTGGCGATACTCAATGTGAACCCCACCCGCATGGAGCTGAGCAACTTAAAGCGCAAGCTCGCTACCGCGCGCAAAGGGCACAAGCTTCTCAAGGATAAGCGCGATGAGCTGATGCGTCAGTTCCTTGATCTCGTGCGGGAGAACAAAGCCCTCCGCCGCGAGGTGGAGGCGGGCATCGAAGAGGCCAACCGCCATATGGCGGTGGCGCGCAGCGTGATGCAGGATGAGGTGCTCTCCGTCGCCCTGATGATCCCGAAGCAGGAGATGCATCTGGAGATCGAGGAGAAGGATATCATGAGCGTGCGCATTCCGGTCTACCATACGCAGATGAAAACGGCGGACAAAAACGATATCTTTCCCTATGGCTATGCCTTTACCTCCGGCGATCTCGACGACGCGGTGCGCGCTCTGTCAGACATCATGCCGAAGCTGCTGCGATTGGCGGAGGTCGAGAAATCCTGCCAGCTCATGGCGGAGGAGATCGAGAAGACCCGCCGCCGCGTCAACGCTCTGGAGCATGTGATGATTCCCCAGTACGAGGAGACGATCAAATTCATCACGATGAAGCTCGATGAAAATGAGCGCAGCACGACGACAAGGCTGATGAAGGTCAAGGATATGATGCTCGAGCAGGCGCATCATTATCAGGATCCGCGCGACGCGATGTGAACACAATCGGATGATGAAAGGCCCGGCGCGTTTGAGAAATGCGCCGGGTCACTGTTTGTCGAAAAGGATTCTGACCGGCTGCCTGATTTCACAGTGTGCGCCAGATAGGCGAGACGTATGTTTCCCGACCATTGGTGAAAATGCCTTTCTGAGGCGTGAAGGTTGACATTCTGTGAAGAATCCGGTAGAATCATGATGATGTAAAAAATATCCATCTGTTACATGCGGATTTTTGATCGCAACGGCACTTTCGTTATGAAGTTTTTCTTTAAGAAAAGCCTGCCAGTTTTTATGGCTTTTCCCCTTGCATTTTCTCTGCAAACCTTCTATAATACAATCAGAACGAACAAATGTGCGAATTACAATCGGAGGGATTCTTTACTATGGCGGATAAACAAAAAGCGCTGGATACCGCGCTCGCTCAGATCGAAAAGCAATACGGAAAGGGCGCCATCATGCGTCTGGGGCAGAATAACGGCATGAACGTCGCGTCGATCCCGACGGGCTCCATCTCCCTTGACGTTGCCACCGGCATCGGCGGCCTTCCGCGCGGCCGGATCATCGAGATTTACGGCCCGGAATCCTCCGGTAAAACCACCCTTGCCCTGCACGTGGTCGCCCAGGCACAGAAGGCGGGGGGCGAGGCCGCGTTTATCGACGCGGAGCATGCGCTCGATCCGATCTATGCGGAAAATCTCGGCGTGGATGTGGATTCCCTGCTTGTCTCCCAGCCGGATAACGGCGAGCAGGCGCTCGAAATCACGGAGGCGCTCGTGCGCTCCGGCGCGGTCGACGTGGTCGTCGTCGACTCCGTGGCGGCTCTGGTGCCGCGCGCCGAAATTGAGGGCGAGATGGGCGATTCGCACGTTGGCCTGCATGCAAGGCTCATGTCGCAGGCACTGCGCAAGCTTGCAGGCTCCATCTCCAAATCAAACTGCATTCTGATCTTCATCAACCAGCTGCGGGAAAAGGTCGGTGTGGTCTACGGCAACCCCGAGGTCACGACCGGTGGCCGCGCGCTGAAATTCTATGCTTCCATGCGCATTGACGTGCGCCGCATTGAGCAGCTCAAGGCGGCGGGCAATGAGTTCGTCGGCTCCCGCACGCGCGCGAAGATCGTCAAGAATAAAGTTGCTCCGCCCTTCAAGGAGGCGGAATTCGATATCATGTACGGCCGCGGCATCTCCCGCGAGGGCGAGCTGCTGGATATCGGCGTCAAGCTCGATATCATCCAGAAGAGCGGCGCGTGGTTCGGCTATGGCGAAACGCGCCTGGGCCAGGGCCG